>DATHGT010000258.1:0-90814 GCA_035317605.1 Candidatus Acidiferrum sp.
CAGCGGGCTCCCCGCGCACTACCAGGGCTTCAACATCCCCTACGTCGAGAGCCGCGATCGGTTTCTCGAGACACTCGAGATCTTGAAGAAGGCGTGGACGCAGGAGCGCTTCTCGCACAAGGGCCGCTACTTCGAGTTCAACGACGTGTGCATCATGCCCAAGCCCTACCAGAAGCCGCACCCGCCGATCCGGATGGCGGCCACCACCCAGGACACGTACGCGCTGGTCGGCCGCATGGGCTTCCGGCTGTTCGTCGCTCCGCGCACCGTGGCCGTTTCGAAGCTCGAGCGCTTCCTCGCCGGCTATCACGAGGGCCGCGCCGAGGCCGGTCTCGCGGGCCCCGGCGACATCTCGGTCAGCATGCCCGTCTACGTGGCGGACACGGATCGGCAAGCACGCGAAGAGGCCGAGGACAGCACCATGCACTTCTTCCGCTCGATCGGCCGCGCCCTCGCCAAGAGCGATGCCGCCGCCTGGACGAACGAGGCCCGCGAAGGTCGCGCCGCGACCCTCGGCAAGCTGACCTACGAGGAGATCCTCGTCGAGCACGCGGTCGTCGGGTCGCCCGAGTCCGTCGCCGACCGGCTCATCGAGCTGCGCGACGCGCTCGGCTTCACGAGCTTCTCCGGCTGGATGAACCCCGGCGGCCAGATCCCCAACGACCGCGTCACCCGCTCGATGCGGTTGTTCGCCGAGAGGGTGATCCCCCGGCTCTGATCGAGCGGAGAACCGTCAACCGTCCGCTTCCAAGGGAGGGAGCGCCGATGGCCATGGGGTTCGCGCTGGTTCTCGCCGCACTGTGGTTGGTCATGCCAAGCTCGGCCGCCGCCGCGCAGTGCCGATTCACCGTCAGCGGCAACGTCCGGGTCACCGTCGACGATCGCCTTGCCGTGCTCAAGGGTCGCAACACCGACTTCGCGCTGTCGGGAGCGATGGTGAAAGTGTCCGGCCGGCGCAACGGCCCCTTCGTCGAGTGGGGGACAGTCGCGGCCGGACCCGCCGGCAGCTTCAGCGTGGAGCAATGGCGCAACTGCGGCTCCAAGCACCGGTACCGCGTGGAGATCAAGTTCCAGGACAAGGACGTGATGATCGCCAACAACGGGATCTCGCCCTCGTTCAAGATCCACCAGGACGGCTCCGACCGGAGCGGGACGTCGGTTCCGCTGGGAACCCTGAGCTTCGGGGCCGGGGCCGCCAACGATCTAGGCGACGGGATCGCGCGGGCCCACGCGCAACTCTGGGTGATCGCGAAGCTGACGCGGCAGACGCTCGACGGTCTGGGCCAGGGTTTCGGCGCGCGACGGCTCAAGATCCACTACCCCACCGTGCTGCCCACGCACGCCGACGTCGTCACCAACGACGTCTACCTGCAGCGCCGGCCCCAGGCCAACCCGCCGAAGGACGACCTCTTCGGTGGCGGGGGCGAGTCAATCGTGGTCCACGAGAGCATGCACATCTGGGCCTTCGAGCACACGAAACCGCTCTCCGGCGGAGAGTTCAGCCTGATCTGGAACCTCCCCGGCGGAACGCATGAACAACGGGAGCTGGTCGGCACCGCCTTCAACGAAGGCTTCGCCGAGTACGCCAAGGACAAGCTCTTCGAGACCATGTTTCCCGCCGTGCCCCGGAGGCTCCCGTTCAACCGCAGGTTCCTGAGCTGCTCCAAGAACCTGGTGACGCTCGACGACGTCCAGCACAACGACGACGGCTGGACCTCCATCCTGCACACCCTGACCACGCCCGAGCTGCACAACTTCGACTTCGGCGTGGCCACGCCCTGCTCGGGACCGCCGGACGTCATCGGTCAAATCGCCGGAGCGCCGCTCAGCGGCTGCACGAGCCCCGACGTGACGTTCCGTCAGATCCTGGCGCTCTTCGACCGCCACTCCCCCGAGTTCCCGGACAAGCTCTCGCTGAGCGACATGAACATCAACGGCTTCCTCGACCGAGCCATCAAGGTGATCGGCGGCACCCTGACGGGCAAGGCTCCGATGTACCGCGCGGTCGCTTCGCCGGGAGGCACTCAGCAGCCCCGCGATTTCCTGTGCCAGTGACAGCCGCCCGTGGAACGCCTTCGGCAGGAGCGTCTCGCCGGCGCGACGTCCGAGGGGGATTTCCCGCGGAGTGCGACGACGCGAACCGCGTCAGCGTCTCACCGCTGGACCATCGGGACCCACGCGGTGGTGCGGCCGCCGACCGTCGCGTAGCGGATTGGTTGGCCGCGGGAGGTCATCGCCATCGCCTTCTTGCCCCAGCGGTCGTGGAAGAGCCAGCGGCGGGGGAAGCGGTCGCTGTCGGAGTTGTAGCGCACCGCGGTGGCGACCACCGAGCGGATGCGATCGCGGACGCGGCGTAGCTCGGCATCGGTGAGCGTGGACGCGCGACGGCGGGGATCGACGCCGGCTTGATACAGGACTTCGTCAGCGATCCAGTTCCCCATCTCGGCCGTCATCGACTGATCGAGCAGCACGGCCTTGATCGGCGCCGACCGCGCGCGCATCATCTCGACGAACTCACGCGCGGTCGGGATCCCCACCAGCGCGTCGAACCCGAGCAGACTGATCGGCGGCTCCGCCCGAGGATCGTGACGTAGCCGCACCCGTCCCAGCCGCCGCGCATCCGCAAACACCAGCTCGCCCCCGTCGTCGAACGTGAGCCGCAGCTTCGCGAACCGCGGTGGCCACCCAGCCTTCGGCTGCCGCTCACCGCTCGACTTCAACTTCACGCTCTTCCGCCCCGGCACGTGAAACCCGCCGGTCATCCCGAAGTGCAAACACGGCCACGGCCGCTGATCCAGCTCGAACCACAGGTGCTTCCCATGCCGGTGAACGCCGAGCACGCGCTTGTCGACGAGCGCCCGCCGCACCCGACCCGGCGACACCCGATCGAACACGATCGGATCATCCGCACACCACACCCCCACGATCCGCCGCCCCACCGCGACCCGACGCGCCGTGAGTCTCGCCGCCTCGACTTCCGGAAGCTCAGGCATGCCCTCTCCTCACCGAGACTGTCCTGCCCTCAACCAGTCCGTCCATCACACGGTCTGTCTCGTCCTCAACGAGGCCGCCGACGTTGACCGCGCCAACGGTCAACGCCCCGGGTGCCCGCGAAGGGCCGACGGGCGGGTGGCGTGTGGGGGTGGGTCGCGACGACCCGTTCCCGCCGCGGATGATATGGGCCGACACGGGCGAGACTGGGAAGTACTACCACGGTTATGCGCGACTCCCAGCATCGTGGGCGCGCGCCCCACCCCCACACGCCGCCCGCCCGTCGGCCCTCACGCGCCTGCCCCAGCGAACGGTCAGCGGAAGAGGGAGCGCGCGATGACCATGCGCTGAACTTCAGACGGCCCCTCGCCGATGCGCCGCACGCGCGCCTCGCGGTACCAGCGCTCGAGCGGAAATTCCTTGGACACGCCGTACCCGCCATGGATCTGCACCGCGTAGTCGACCACGCGTCCGAGAACCTCGGACGAGTAGAGCTTGGCGATCGAGGCCTCGACGCGAGCGTCCTCGCCGCGGTCCGCCTTCCACGCGCCGTCCCAGATGAGCCAGCGCGCGGCCCGCAGCTCGACCTCGCCGTCGACCAGCATCCACTGGATGGCCTGACGATCCTTCAGCCGCACCCCGAACGTCTCGCGATGCTTGGCGTGCTCGATGGCCATGCGGTGCGCGGCCAGCGCCACCCCGAGATTGGTCGCCGCGTAGGGGAAGCGCTGCTTCACGAGCCCTCCCAGGACCAGATCGAGCCCGCGCCCCTCTTCGCCGATGAGATTCTCGGCGGGCACGCGGCAATCCTCCAGTGAGACTTCGCACGGGACGGCCGCCGTGCGGATCGTGCGGATCGGCCGCGCGGTGAACCCCGGGGTGCCCTTCTCCACGATGAACGCGCTGATCCCGGCCCGCCCCTTAGCGCGGTCGGTGCGCGCGAAGACGACGCCCCATTCGCCGAGATCGGCGCGCGAGATGAAGATCTTGGTCCCGTTGAGCACCCACTGATCGCCCTGCTTCACCGCACGCGTCTGGATCGCGTTGGCGGGATCGGAGCCGCCGCTCGGCTCGGTGATCGCGAAGAACGTGTGATAGCCCTCGCGGATGGCGGGTTCGGCGTAGCGCCGGATCTGCTCGCGCGAGCCGCCGAAGATGAACGCGGCCGGCGGCCGGCCGAACACGCCGCAGCCCGGGTTGTAGAGTCCCATGCGGTGCTGGCACATCTCCTCGAGGATCACCGACATGCTGAACGTGTCGAGGCCGCCGCCTCCGTATTCCTCGCGCACGCCGAGACACCAGAGCCCCGCCGCCTTGGTCTTCTCCGAGAGCCGGCGGAAGTCCTCGTCCGGGATCTCCGGCGCGTCGGGATCGATCCGCTGCTCGATCGGGATGATCTCGTCGCGGATGAACCGCCTGACCTGCTCGCAGATCGCCTGAAGCTCGTCCGGCAACCGATACCCACTGAACGAACTCATCGTTTCCTTCCTTGGACGGGGCGCTTCACGCGAGGCCCCAATCGTGGACGACGGTGGGGACGATCCGGAACAAGACCCGGTTCGGCGGCATCTCGCGGCCGGCCCAGAGGCGCTCGAGGCGCGGATCGTACTTGGTCAGGAGCCGCGCGATCAGCGCCCGGCGCGCGGGGCCGTCGGCCAGGAACTCGGCGCGCCCCTGCACGGTCACGCCGCAGATGGCTCCGCTCGCGGACACGCTCTCCGCCACCAGGCAGACGCGCGGGTCGCGGCGGAGATTGCGGACCTTCTGGGTGTCGGCGACGCTGATCATGACGAGGCTCTCGGCGTCGGGCAGAAACCACATCGGCATCGCGAGCGGCGACCCGTCCCGCTGAACGGTGGCGAGGACGACCACTTCCTTGGTCCCGAGGAAGCGCTGGATGCGGGGCTCGGCGAGCGTCGCGGGCATCAGCGCGGGGTGAGCGTCGCGCGGCCGGCGCGGCTGTCGACGGTCAGCGTGAAGAAGTCGAGCACGTCGCGCCCGAGGAGGCCGTCGAAGCTGTCGGAGGGGGTGTCGAGCACGATCACGCGCAACGGTCCCACGCGGGCTCCCGCCACGTCCATGTGCGTGACCACCGTCTCGTTCGCGGTCGTGCCGCCGGTGACCCCGACGACACGCAGGGAACGGCCGGCGTCCACGGCCAGGCCCGTGCGCGCGGCCGCCGCCGGAGAGATCACGGTCCGATCGGCGCCCGTGTCGACGATCAACCGCATCGCGACCCCGTTGACAAGCACGGCCGCCACCACGGGCGCGCCGCTGGTGAAGCGCATGACCCCGGCGTCGGCGCCGCGCCGGCTCTCGCCCGCCGGGACCTCGCGCACCCGCGGGCTGCCCATGTCACGCGCGCCCTCGCGGTAGGCCTCGGGAATCGTCGTGGAGTCGCTGGTGTAGTGACGCACGCCGGCGCCGTCCGTCCACTGGTAGAGCTCCGCCGCGGCCGAGGTCGTCAGCGCCGCCGTGGCCAGGAGCGAGAGCGCGCCCGCGAGCCGAATCATCACGCCTAGAGAATGACTTTCTTCTCGCGGAGGGCCGCGATGTCCCCCGCGCTGTAGCCGAGGTCGGTCAGCACGGCGTCGGTGTGCTGGCTGCGCACCGGCGCGGCCGTGCGGACCCCGGCGCGCATCGCCGAGAACTTCACGGGCGTGCTCACCACCGGAATCTCGCCGAGCACCGGATGGTGGACGCGGTCGACCATCCCGCGCGCGGCGGTCTGCGGATCCTCCATCACCTGGTCGACGGTGTTGACCGGAGTGGCGGGGACACCGGCGGCCTCGAGCGCCTTCAGCAGCGGCTCGCGCTCCATCGCCCCGATGGTCTTCTCGAGGATGCCCTCCAGCTCGGCGCGGTGCTTCACCCGGTCGACGTTGCGGGCGAACCGTTCGTCGGTGGCCAGCTCGGTGAGGTCGAGGGCCGGTGCCAGGCGGCTCCAGAAGCGATCGTTGGCGGCGGCGATGAAGATCCACTGCCCGTCCTGACAGCGGAACGTCCGGTACGGCGAGAGCGACGGATGCCCGGAGCCGAGCGCCTTGGGAATCGCGCCGGTGAGCAGATAGCCCTCGGCATGGAACGCGAGCAGGCTCACCGCCGTCTCCAAAAGTGAACCGTCCACGCGCTGGCCCAGCCCGGTGCGCTCGCGGTGCAGGAGCGCGTTGACGATGCCGAACGCGGTGAACAGTCCCGTGGACAGGTCGAGAAAGGAGACGCCGGCGCGGACCGGGGCCCCGCCCGGCTCGCCGGTGATCGACATGATCCCGCTGAACGCCTGCATGAGCGCTTCGTAGCCTGCCGCGTCCTTGCGGGGCCCCGTCCGCCCGAAGGCCGAGATCGAGCAGTAGATCAGCCGGGAGTTGATCGCGGACAGCACGTCCCAGCCCAGGCCGAACGATTCCATGGTGCCCGTACGGAAGTTCTCGATCACCACGTCCGACTGGGCGGCCAGCTTCTTGACGATCTCCACGCCCTCGGGGGCCTTGAGATCGAGGGTCATCCCGCGCTTGTTGCGGTTGAACAGCAGGTAGGCGGCGGACTCGCCGTCCTTGTGGGGCGGCCACGTGCGCGACTCGTCGAGGTCGTTGACGCCCTCGACCTTGAGGACGTCGGCCCCCATGTCGCCGAGCAGCGCGCCGCACCAGGGGCCGGCGATGACGCGGGAGAGATCGAGCACGCGGACACCATCGAGGGCGAGCGGTCGGTTCGGCATGACGCTTAAGATAACTGATTACATGGGGGCCCCGAAATGGCCCCCAAACCGATTTCGATCATTGAAGGGCTCGGCTCGCCGCCCGAGCGCGGCTCACCTCGCACTACCACGCTCGGGGCGCCCCGGCGGAGCCGGGGCGCCCCGAAGACTGCTGGGTGGGACCGCTGCGGTACTATGACCTGGTGACGACTCTTCGCGAGGCGCTCTCCCAGCGGATTCTCGTCCTCGACGGGGCCATGGGCACGATGATCCAGGCCCAGGACCTGGGGCCCGACGATTTCGGCGGCGCCGAGTACGAGGGCTGCAACGAGTTCCTGAACATCACGCGCCCGGACGTGATCCGCGCGATCCACGCCGCCTACTTCGACGCCGGGGCCGATCTCGTCTCCACCAACACCTTTGGCTGCGCGCCGTACGTGCTCGCCGAGTACGGGCTCGCCGACCGCGTGCACGAGATCACGCTGGCCGCGGCCCGGATCGCGCGCGGGGCGGCGGATGACCGCCGCGAGGCGGCGGATGACCGCCGCGGGGCCGCCGGCGACCGGTTCGTGCTCGGAGCCATGGGTCCGTCCACGCGGTCGATCTCGGTCACCCGCAACGTGACCTTCGACGAGGTGCGCGAGGGCTACGCGGCGCAGGCGCGCGCGCTGATCGAGGGCGGCGTCGACGCGCTGCTGCTGGAGACCGGACAGGACACGCTCAACCTCAAGGCCGCCGCCATCGGCGTGCGCGCGGCGATGGCCGAGCACGGCATCGAGCTGCCCCTGATGGTGAGCGCGACCATCGAGCCGATGGGGACCATGCTGGCCGGTCAGAGCGTGGAGGCGCTCTACGTCTCGCTCCAGCACCTCGGGCTCTTCTCGATCGGGCTCAACTGCGCCACCGGCCCGGAATTCATGACCGATCACCTGCGCACGCTGGCCGGCATGGCCACGTGCTTCGTCAGCGTCTACCCGAACGCGGGGCTGCCCGACGAGCGGGGGCAGTACGGCGAGACGCCGGAGAGCCTCGTCTTCAAGCTGCGGCGCTTCGTGGACGAGGGCTGGATCAACGTCGTGGGCGGCTGCTGCGGGACGACTCCGGCCCACATCCGCGAGATCGCGCGCCTGGTGCGGGGGCGCGCTCCGCGCGTGCCGGCGCCGAGGGAGCCGCAGGGCATCAGCGGCGTCGAAGTCTTCTATCCCACCGAGGACAATCGCGCGGTCTTCGTGGGCGAGCGGACCAACGTCATCGGCTCGCGGCGCTTCAAGGAGCTGATCGTCGGCGAGCAGTTCGAGGACGCCGCGGAGATCGGCCGCGCCCAGGTGCGCGGCGGCGCCCAGGTGCTCGACGTCTGCCTCGCCAACCCTGACCGCGACGAGGCCGACGACATGAATCGCTTCATGACGCACCTCACCCGCAAGGTGAAGGTGCCGCTCATGATCGACTCCACCGACGCCTCCGTGCTGGAGCTGGCCCTGCGCCACTGCCAGGGCAAGGCGGTGGTGAACTCCATCAACCTGGAGGACGGCGAGGAGCGCTTCGAGAAGGTCGGCCCGATGCTCCGAACCTATGGGGCCGCGG
This sequence comes from Candidatus Acidiferrum sp., assembly GCA_035317605.1. Taxonomy (GTDB): domain Bacteria; phylum Methylomirabilota; class Methylomirabilia; order Rokubacteriales; family CSP1-6; genus DATHGT01. The sequence continues at coordinate 8,273 of DATHGT010000258.1, forward strand.
TTATCGTCGGCTGCATCGATGAGGACAAGCAGCAGGGCATGGCGGTCACCCGCGCGCGCAAGCTCGCCATCGCCGAGCGCTCCCACGCGCTGCTCACGGAACGCTACGGGATCCCCGCCCGCGACCTGATCTTCGATCCGCTGGTGTTTCCAGTCGGGACCGGCGACCAGAACTACATCGGGTCGGCCATCGAGACCATCGAAGGCGTGCGGCTGATCAAGAAGCGCTTCCCCGAGTGCAAGACCATCCTCGGGATCTCCAACGTGTCGTTCGGGCTGCCGCCGGCCGGCCGCGAGGTCCTCAACGCCGTCTACCTCTACGAGAACACCAAGGCCGGGCTCGACTACGCGATCGTCAACACCGAGCGGCTGGAGCGCTACGCGTCGATCTCCGAAGAAGAGCGGCGGCTCGCCGAGGACCTGATCTTCTGGCGCGGCAACGATCCGGTGGCCGCCTTCGCCGCTCACTTCCGCGGGCGCACCAAGGCCGTCGCCGTGCAGCGCACGCTCCCGCTCGACGAGCGGCTGGCCCGCTACATCGTTGAGGGCAGCCGCGACGGACTCATCGACGACCTCGACGAGAAGCTCCGCGAGCTGCCTCCGCTGGAGATCATCAATGGGCCGCTGATGCGCGGCATGGACGAGGTCGGGCGCCTGTTCAACGACAACCAGCTCATCGTGGCCGAGGTGCTGCAATCCGCCGAGGCCATGAAGGCCGCGGTGAACCACCTCGAACAGTTCATGGAGAAGTCGGAGTCGGCGACGCGCGGCGTCTTCCTGCTGGCCACGGTGAAGGGCGACGTCCACGACATCGGCAAGAACCTGGTGGAGATCATCCTCGGCAACAACGGCTACCGGGTGATCAACCTCGGCATCAAGGTGCCGCCGGAGACGCTGATCGCGGCGTGGCAGCAGCACAAGCCCGACGCCATCGGGCTCTCGGGCCTGCTCGTGAAGTCGGCCCAGCAGATGGTGATCACCGCGCAGGACCTGCGCGTGGCCGGCGTCGACGTGCCGCTCTTCGTGGGCGGCGCCGCGCTGACCAGGAAATTCACGGCCACCCGCATCGCCCCCGAGCACGCCGGGCTCACCCTCTACGCCAAGGACGCGATGGAGGGTCTCGACCTCGCCAACCAGCTCTTCTCGGCTCCGACCCGGGAGAAGCTGATCGAGCGCGTGCGCGCCGAGCAGTCCGCGCTCGCCGCCGCGGTCCCCGCCCCGGAAGCGCCGGCGCCCGCCGAGCCACTGCCCCCGGCTCGCGTGTATCTCGCGCGCGTCGAGCCGCTGCCCCCGCCCGATCTCGAGCCCCACGTCCTGCGCGACGTGCCGCTCTCGCACGTCTACCCGTATCTGAATCTCCAGATGCTGTACGGCAAGCACCTGGGACTGCGCGGGCTCGTGAGCCGGCTGCTCGCCGACGGCGATCCCAAGGCGCTCGAGCTGCACGCGGTCGTGGAGGATCTGAAGCGCGAGGCGGCGGCGCACGGTTGGCTGCGCGCGAACGGAATCTACCGATGGTTCCGCGCCCGCGCGACCACGGACACGGTGGAGCTGCTCACGCCTGACGGCGCACCGCTGGCGGCGTTCGCGTTCCCGCGCCAGGCCGCGGGCGAGCGTTTGTGCCTGGCGGACTACGTGCGAGACGACGTCGACGATTACGTGGCGCTGTTCGCGGTGACGTGCGGCGAGGGCGTGCGCGATCGCGCCGAGACGCTCAAGAACCGCGGCGACTATCTGAAGTCACACGCGCTCCAGGCCCTGGCCATCGAGTGCGCCGAGGCGTTCGCCGAGATGCTCCACGCCCGCCTGCGCACGCTCTGGGGCTTCCCCGACCCGCCGGATCTCGCCATCGGCGACAAGCTCAAGGCCCATTACCGGGGCCTCCGCGTATCCTTCGGCTACCCCGCCTGCCCCAACCTCGCCGATCAATCCACGCTCTGGCGCGTCCTCCACCCCGACCAGATCGGCATCCAGTTGACCGAAGGCCACATGATGGACCCCGAAGCCTCCGTCTCCGCGCTGGTCTTCCACCACCCGTCCGCCAAGTACTTCAACGCGGCCTGACAAACCGCCGATTGCTCGGATTCGGCGATATGGTCGCGTGGAAAAACTGAAGCCCGGATCGGTGTCCCGCTTTTCGTAAAATAGACGACCTCGGCGCGCTCGATTGAGGGGGCGGCGTTCGGGAACGATCACCAAGGTATCTTGTGCCGCGTCCCCCTCAACGCTCTCTCATCTTGGAGCATCACGTGTTCGGCGGCGCGAAACTGCGAGGAGAGACGCGGGTAAGGCATCAGTATGCTCTGAAGCCGCGAACGACCCAGCGGGCGGCGTAGAAGGCTCCCCACGGCCAGAGGGTGAGCAAGCCGAGCGAGTACGGACGCGATGCGCCGAAAGCCTCGGTCCAGATTCATTCGGTGATTACCTCTAGCGACTGGCAGGGCCGGCTCGGTCGCGGCCAGTGACGACTCCGCCGAATGAACCGGCGGGTGATCACCCGACGACGCCTGCTCGACTCGATACTGCGCAGGTACTTCTGGCGGGCGGTGATCCGACGTCGCCGGCTCCGTTTCGAGAGCGATCGGGTGCTGCTCAATCGGCGCTTCGCGCCAGCCCCTCGCGAACCCGGTATCGTTCCGGTGGTGCAACACAATCCATAGAAGCACCAAGCATGCGACCACCAATGCGTAATACGGACGGTACATGCTAGTGATCACCAGACACAGCAGAAGCAGTCCCCAACGCAGCCCTGTCGCCACCGTCATTCCGGTCTCCTCGCCGACTTATCCTACATAGGCACTATTGGGGAACCGGGCTCAAGACCACAATGCTGGTGTGTTGCAACCCCGCGTTTTGAAGGTGGACGATACTGGGCTTGAACCAGTGACCTCTGGCATGCGAGCATCGAAACCCTGCGCTGAAACCGCGCGAGGGAAGCCCATAAGTACCCATCGTGAGGCACTTGCGCCTGCCGCGACGAACGGCACGAAGGAGCGCGCTTTGATCGCGAGCCGGACATGCGAAACGGGCCGCTCGAGCACCGCCGAGGCCTCCGCAATGGTCAAGAGCGCCGGCGGCCCAACGACGCGCCCGCGCGGCCGGCCGCCCTCCCCATTGAAGATCAATGTCGCACGGGGCTCAGCCCGGTTTGGCCAGATCACCTGGATCGCCGTTCCCGTGGACATGCCGTCAGCCTTACCGTCAGCCTCGCATAGCGGCCGGCCGACAGGTCGAGGCAAGGGCGAGACTACAGGCTCGGCTCCCAGATCGGGATCAGATTCAGGACGAGCCCGGGAAGGACTGGTTCCCCCGAGAGCTCCCGGGCATTCACAAGCTCCCGCCGCATGACGTTGCTCTCGTAGACGTGGACCCGCCGATCCATCGGGTCGATGAGCCAGCCGAGCTGGGCGCCGTTGGCCCAGAACTCCTCCATCTTGTCCTGAAGCTTCGGCAGTTCGTCCGACGGCGACCTCAGCTCGATCACGAAGTCTGGGCAAAGAGGAAGAAATCGCTCCTTCGCCTCATCGGCGAGGGCATCGAGCCGCGGACGCAGGACCCAGGCGGCGTCCGGTGCGCGAACGGCACCGTTGGGCAGGCGGAACCCTGTCGACGAATCGAAAGCCACGCCGCGACCGTCACGCTTGGCCCACTGTCGAAGTTGCATGTTGATCTCAGAATTGCGGTCACCCGTCCGGCCCCCGGCTGGCGACATGATGACGACCTCTCCATCGGCGGCGCGCTCGATGCGTAGATCGCGGTTGATGCGGCAGAACTCGAAAAACTGTTCCTCGGTCAGGTCGACCGGCGGGCGCCAATGGACGATGAGCGGCGCGTAATCGACGAGGACGGAGGAGGAGGTCATACGGCCCTCACGATAGCATGCGCCGCAGGCCCGTTCAGTGGTGACACGTCACGCAGTCCAGCGGGGCCTTGGTCTTTTTCATTGCGTTCTGCTCCCGATGGCAGTCGATGCACCAACCCATGGTGAGGGGACGGACGATCGGACGGGTGCGGACCATGTTGATCAAGTCATCCGGAATGAAGTGGCCCAGGCGGTCGGCGCCCACGCGGGGCATGCGCTCGATGGGGCCGTGGCAGGTCTGGCATTCGACGCCGGCGCGGACGTGGGGCTTGTGGGCGAAATAGGTGAACTCCGGGATCTTGAAGACGCGGACCCACGGGATCGGCTGGCGTTCGTTCCAATAGGCGTGGATCTTCCGGATCTCCGGGTTGTCCTGGGCGCCGATGATCACGTGACAGCCCATGCAGCGCTGCACCGAGGGCAGCCCGGCGGCCGCGCCGCGACGCGCGTCGGCATGGCAGTACTGACAGGGAATCTGGAACGAGCCGGCGTGGATCACGTGGTTGAAGAAGATCGGCTGCGCGGGCGCGTGGGCCGGCGTGACGAGCGGACTCGCCAGTTCCGGACGGAAGGCCGGCCGGGCCAGCGTGCGCAGGAACGCCACGATCTGCCGCGCCTGGCCTTCGTTGAGGTTGCCGCGGAACGGCGGCATGGTGGGCGCCAGTCCCATCGCGGGCCCGCCGTCCATGATGATCCGGACGAAGAACTCGTCGGGCAGCCGGTTCAGGAGCCGGCCGTCGGTCAGATCGGCGGGCTTGGTCGCGAAGGCCGCCGCGGAGGCGCCGTCGCCCTTCGCCGAATCTCCATGACAGGGCGCGCAGGAACGCGCGTAGAGGGCCCGACCCGCGCTGACGTCACGATCGTCGGAGGGGGCGGCGGCAAGCCCGCCGCTCAGCAGGACGAGGACGGTCCCGACGAGAGCGAGTGAGCCCGCGCCAGCCAACCACCGCACACGCCGACTACTCTTTGATCTGCTGCTCTCGGCGCTTGAGGTAGAAGTGACGGACCGAGCTGTACAGGTCGATCGTGGTCTCCTCCACGCCCTGGAAGAGATCGTAGTTCAGCGCCCGGTCGTTGATGGTGTCCCCGATCTTCATGGCGAAGCGCGCCGGGAAGAAGCCCACGTAATAGCCGAACGGGTCCATGAGCATGTCGACGCCCATGCCGATGCCGTCGCGCACGGTCATCGGGGGAAGGAGCGGCAGCACCAGGTAGGGTCCGGGTCCGGAGCCCCACACCCCGAGGGTCTGCCCGAAGTCCTCGCTGCTCGGACGAATGCCCCAGTAGTCCTTGGCGGGATCGAAGAGGCCTCCGATGCCGGCTGTGCTGTTGATGAGGAACCGCGACATCTCACGGGTGGCGCCGCCGATCTTGCCCTGCAGCACGTTGTTGACGAAGCGGGGGGCGAAGCGCAGGTTGTCGAAGCCGTTCGACATCATGACCTGGAACGGCTCCGGGACGACCGTCTTCCAGACGCGCGCCACCGGCTTGAGCACGTACCGGTCGAGCTTGACGTTGAAGTCGAACATCTTCTCGTTGAAGGATTCCCAGGGATCGTAGATGTCTTCGACATCGTCGGCCGGGGCGGGTTGTCCGGCGGGAGGCGCTTGCGCGGCGGGACCCGTCGCCTGGGCCACCATCATCGGGCTGGCGGATTCGACGTACGCGACCGGACGGACCTCGTCTACGAGGTAGGCGGACGGAACCGGCGCGACGGCGTTGCCCGCGCTGGCCCTGGCCACCTGAGATACCTTGGTCGCGGCGCTGCAACCGCCGAGCACAGCCACGAGCGCTGCGCAGACGAGCACTGCCCCGCATGTCCGGCCGATGCCACCTTCAACAGGACCCAAGACGGACCCCCCTCGCCCCATCGGTACGCCGTAATACCCGACGACTATAAACGAAAACGCCTTGGCGGTTCGACCGAAACTTTTGGGGTCCGGCCTGGCGCGTAAACTGGACGGCAGGCCTGCGCTTTCTGGTAAGGTGGGGTCGGCTGGGCGCGCCCGCCAGAAACCGTCGGCAAGGAGAGTGTGTGAGCCGAGGCCGTCCGCGAACGTTTCAGTGTCCCGTCGTGTCGGAGGAAGTGAGCATCCGACTGCGACGCTGGGGTGGGTTCGGAAGACCCCCCGGATACTTCGTCCAGTGCAACCAGACGGACTGCCAGTACGTGGAGGAGAACAAGCCCCCCTGTCCCCTCCACGTCGGCATGTTCGCCGACGAGATCCGTGCCGCGGAAGAAGCCCGCGCCCAGCGCGCGGAAGGGGCCTAGCTACTTCGGGGCCAGCACCACCGTCGTCGGGTGGGCGAGATACGTCCGGGCGACACGCAGAACGTCCGCGGCGGTGACCGCCTCGACGGCCTTGCGGTACTGATCAGGGAATTTCTGGCCGATCCCCTCGGTTTCGTAGAACGCGAGATACCACGCCAGCCGGCTATTGGTCCGACGGTCCATCATGTAGTTGCCCAGCAAGTACCCTTTGGCCCGGCCCAGCTCGTCGGCGCCGAGCGGCTCTGAACGGATACGCTCGATCTCCTTGCGCAGGGCTTCTTCGGCGCGGGTCGTGTTTTCGGGGGCGGTGCCCAGGTAAAGGATGAGCGCGCCGGGCTCCCGCACGGGGTCGTAGTACGCGCTGGCCGTGTAGGCCAGCGCCTGCTTGTCGCGCAGCTCGGAGAACAGCCGCCCGGCCATGCCACCGCCCAGCACGGTGGCCAGCACCTTGACCGCGGCGTGGTCCCGATCGGACAGCCGCGGCGCCAGTCCGGCCACGAGGATCTGCGCCTGCTGCGCGGGCTGCTCGATGGTGATGCGCCGCCCCGTCGCCGTGGGTGGCGCGATCGGCGGGTCGTCGACGCGGCCGCCGCCGGCCAGCGTGCCGAAGAGCTTCCGCGCCTCGGCCATGACCTCCGACGCCTTCACCTGGCCGCTCACCGCCAGTCTCATCCGCTCCGGGCGATAGAAGCGCCGATACCAGGCGACGATCGCGGCGTGGTCGATCCGCTTGAGGGACTCCGCGGTGCCCAGGATGGACAGCGCGTAGGGATGCGGGCCGTAGAGTGCCGCGTACAGCTCGTCGAAGGCGCGATTGTTCGGGCTGTCGCGACGCTTCTGCACTCGGGACAGCAACAAATCGCGCTCGTTGTCGATTTCCTCACGCTTCAGCGCCGGTGACAGCGCCAGCTCGGCCGTCAGGCCGAGCAGCTCCCGCCAGAAGCGCGCGAGCCCATCGGTCTTCACCTCCGAGTAGTCGACGTCACCCGCCGCGCTGATCTTGCCGCCGAGCAACGCCACCGCCTCGGCCATCGCGCCGCCGCCGCGCTTGGTGGTGCCCTTCACCATCACGGCGTGGACGAAGTTCGAGATGCCGGCGTTGTCCGGACTCTCCCAGCGCGTGCCCATCTCGACCATCAGCGAAATCGCCACCACCGGGGCCAGCGGGTTCTCGCGGACCAGCACGAGGAGGCCGTTGTCCAGCCGTTCCTGAGTCACCGACTGCGCGTCGGCGAGCCCGGCGATCGCGAGGACGAGCAGGACCGCGCCGAGCACGCGCGTCATCGCGCCGCCCCCTGGGGAACGAAGCGGACCCGCGCGTAGCCGTCGTCGCCGAAGTACTTTCGCGCGGCGGCCTGAACCTCCGCCGCCTTGACCTCGCGCAAGCGCGAGAGATACGCCAGCTCGTTGTCGATCGTCCACGTCGTCTCCGCCTGGCCGTACGTCTTGGCCAGGCCCTCGGCCGTCTCGATGTCGAACGCGTAGTTGGCCTCGGCGGTGACGATGGCCCGGTTCAGCTCGGCCTCCGTCACCCCGTTCTCGCGCACGCCCTTGATCACGTCGAGGATCGTGGCCTCGGTCCGCTGGAGGTTCGCGGGATCGAGCCGGGAGGTGACGGTGACCAGGCCGGCCCGCTCCCAGGCGCTGTAGTTCGCCTCGATGCTGAAGACCAGCCGCTCTTGCTCGCGCACGGTCTGGTTCAGTCGCGAGCTGGGCGAGTCGCCGAGGATGTAGGTCAGCAGATCGACCGCATACACGTCGCGCTCGTTGACGGGGGTGGTCCGCCAGGCCAGGCCGAGGAAGGCTTGCTGCTCCGGGCGCCGCACCTCGGCCTCGCGCTTGCGCTCGAGCGGTCGCAGCACGGGCACGTCCGCGCGGGCGGCCGGCGCGTCGGGCATCCGGCCGAAGGTGGCGAGCGCGGCCGCGCGCGCGGCCGCCGGCGTCACCGCCCCGACGACGACCAGCACCATGTGGCGAGGCACGTAGGTCTTCTTGTAGTAGCGGGACAGCGTCTCGCGGGTGAGCGCGCGGATCGTGTCCGGCGGGCCGAGCAGCGAGCGGCCGTAGGGATGCGGCTCGTAGGCCAGCTCGAACTCGCGGCGGTTCAGGTAGTTCTCGGCGTTGTCCTCGGTGAGCCGCATCTCCTCCAGCACGACCTTGCGCTCGGCGTCCATCTCGCCCGGATCGAAGCTGGCGTTGGCCGCGATGTCGGCGAGCAGGTCCACGCCGGCCCGCAGCTCCTTGGCGGGCACCACCAGGTCGTAGTGGGTGTAGTCGTAGGACGTGAACGCGTTGCTCCGGCCGCCGAGACCCTCGATGAGCCGGTCGATGGAGCCGGGCGGCCGCGTGGGCGTGCCCTTGAAGAGCATGTGCTCGAGATAGTGCGACAACCCCAGCTCGTCGTTGCTCTCGTCGCGCCCGCCCACTCGCATCCAGAGCTGGAGCGCGACGACCTCACTCGCCCGGTGCTCCAGCGTGATCAGCACCACGCCGTTGCTCAACACCTCGCGGGCCGGGGCCGGCGCTCCCAAGTCGGACGAGGCCGCCGGCGCGCGGCCGGGCTCGACGCTCGCGCACGCCCCGAGCAGCAGGAGAGGAATCAGCAGGACGGCGGCCCGCGCGATCATCGCTCGACACCGTTCAGCACGCAGTCGAACATGTCGAAGTTCCTCAGCTCGCCCCGCCCGGCCGAGCAGGCGGCGGAGAGCGGCCGGTTGACGATGAAGGGCACGGTCTCCTCGGTCGGCCCGCCGTGGGATCGCAGGGGCTCGGTGAGGAGCGAAAGGTCATGCGCGTCTGGGGACTTGCCGAGCGCGGTGTGACGATCGCCCACCGCGATCACGTCGCCCATGCGGTCCTCCGGCAGCTCGAAGTGGCGACACCCTTCGGCCCGGTCCCACACCCCGGCGACGCCGGGAATGGCGCGGAGCCGCTCGATCACGGGCGGCACGTCCGCCGGGCGTTCGAGGTGGATCGTCGCGAACGACCCCAGCGCGCCGTGGTGCACCACGTAGGGGTCGGTGATGGGCAGGATCACGCGGAAGCGGCCGGCGCCGACCAGCGCTTCGAGCAGCGGCGCGAGATAGACGACGTTCGGGGTGCCGTCCGCCCGGGTCTTGGCGTTCATCCCGTGGTCGCCGGTGATGCCGAGCACCGTGCCCTCGCGATCGATGGCGTCGAAGTAGCGGTCGAGCATCGCGTAGAACGATCGCGCCACCGGATCGCCCGGCGCGTGCTTGTGCTGGATGTAGTCGGTCAGCGAGAGATACATCACGTCCGGACGCTCGCGGCGCAGCAGCTCGAGCCCGGCCGCGAGCACGTACTCCGACAGCTCCGCGCTGTAGACGTCGGGCACGGGCATGGCAACGAGATCGGTCACGCGCTCGATGCCGTGCTCGGCCTTGGTGACGTCGGCCGCTCTCTCCGACGAGAAGCAGATCCCCTCCATGCCGTGACCGAGCAGCCGTCGCAGCTTGTCCTTGGCAGTGATCACCACCGTCTTGGCCCCGGCCCGCGACAGCTCGGCCAGCAGGGTGGGACAGCGCAGGAAGCGCGGGTCGTTCATCATCACTTCCTGCCCGGCGGCGGCGTCCCAGAAGTAGTTGCCGGAGATCCCGTGGACGGCCGCGGACACCCCGGTGACGATCGACAGGTTGTTGGGATTGGTGAAGCTCGGCACCACCGTGCGCGACAGCCGATAGGTCCCGTGCTCCCTGAAGCGCCGGAGCGCCGGCGCCGCCCCGTCGGCGATGGCGTCGTCCACATACGCCGGCTCGCACCCGTCGACGCACACCACCACTGTGGGGACGGTGGGGTACCGGTAGTCCCGGCCGTTGACGGTGAGCGTCGACATCGCGTGGAGATTCTACATGGGTTCGAGGGCGCTTGGACCTCGAGGCCACGACGCCCGCGCCCCAGGGGGTGGGGCGAGGGGGAGCGCCCGGTCGGGCGCTCCCGTCACACGCGGCGCGGACCGTCCTCGAGCCGCGCGACCCCCGCTACTGGCAGCTGCTCACGACCGTGTACGCGGGACCGTCGTCCGGGGCGGGCGCCCCGTTCTGTGAATGAGGCACGGTGACCTTGGCCGTCGCCGTACTGACGTTGGCCGCGGCATCGGTCGCCTTGAACGTGATCGTGTACACCCGCCCGTTGCCGGTGCCCATCCGCTCCGCGCGCAGCTGCACCGACTTGCAGTCGGCCGCGATCACGATGTCATTGGTCGTGTTGCCGTCTCCACCACTGTTGTTGGGCTCATCGCTGGTCACCTGGGCGATCCGCACGCCGCCGACGCCGACACCGGGATCGCAATTGTCGCTGGCGCTCGTCACCAGGTCGGTGACCTTGACGGTCGCGTACTTGTGATTCGGCGGCCACAACGCGATGGGCTGATTGTTCGTCGTGATGGTGGGACCCTGGGTGTCGTTGACGGTGACCTTGAAGTTGCACGTCGGACCGACCGAGCTCGTGCAGGTGACCGTCGTCTCTCCGACCGCGAAGACCCCTGAGGGAGCGCACGTGACGGTGCCGCAGAAGCCCGTTGGGGTGGGCGACGGGTAGTTGACCACCGCGCCGCACTGGCCGGGGGTATTCGAGAGGCTCAGGTTGGCCGGGCAGGCGAGGGCGCAATTCGGGTGGCGTTCGAAGGCGCCGATGTCGGTGCCGTCACTGGTCGCGGCGTTGCCCACGCCCGCGTCGTCGAACGTGCGCGCTTTACCGCGCTGATCGAACGAGGCGCCCGCCGCCACGCCGGCGTCGATCGCGGCGCTGCCGGGCAAGAGCTCCATCGTCTTGGTCGGGCCGCCGTTGTCCGCCAGCGGGGCCAGCATCGGGTTGGCGCCGATCAGATCACCGGTGCCGGTGAAGCCCGTGGCCTCGGTCGCGACGCCGAGCAGGTTGTGGCCGTTGCTCGTCACGGCGCCGTCGACGTCGGGTCCGGGAATCGGCGCGCCGGTGGCATCGCCGGTGCCGTTGGCCGCGGTGTTGCCTGCGATGATCGTGTTTTCCAGCGTCACGCCGCCGGGGCCCACGCGGATGCCGCCACCTGTACCTTCGGCCACCGGGCGCGGCGGCTTGTTCGCTCCCCCCTGATTGACACCAGTGTTGCCGGCCTGAGCGTTATTCGCGCTGATCGTCGCGTGCTTGATGTTCACGGTCGCCGCGTTGTTGTTCGTGATCGCGCCGCCATGGGCGAGGCCGCCGGCGCCGTGATTGCCACAGTTGAGACCACCGTCGGTCTGTCCGCCGTCGCCGCCGCTGCCACCCATGGCGAAGTTGTTGGCAAACGTCACGGTGTTGACGATGAGGCTTCCGCCATCGGCGAAGATTGCGCCTCCCCGCGCGCCACCGCCGTCACCGGCCTGATGCCCGCCCAGGCAGGTCGTGCCGAACGCATCCCCGCCCTGGCCACCGTTGGCCGCGGCCAGGTGGAACGTGGAGCTGCTGACCGTGACGTTGCCGAGGCTGTACAGACCGCCGCCGGCGGCGTCACCGGCGGGGTTCGCGCCGTTGCCACCCGTGCCCGAGTTGCCGCCGGTGGCGACGGTGTTCTCGAACGTGGTGGTGCTGATCGTCGCGGTTCCGCCGCCGATCCAGGCTCCGCCGCCCTGAGCCAATCCACCGAAGCCACCGTTCGTCTGGCCGTCCTGATTCTGGTTGCCGCCGTTACCGCCATTCGCGGCGCTGGCCTCGATCCGCGAGCCGGTCATGTTGAGCGTGCCGCCTTCGAAGTAGATCGAGCCGCCCTTGGCGTTGGAGCCGGCGCCGTTGTTGAAGTTACCGCCGTTTCCCCCCGAGGCGGTGTTGCCCGTGAGCACGCTGTCCGTGACGATCACGGCGCCGGTCGCTCCGAGGCTGGCGAGGCCGCCGCCCAGGGCATCGAGGGTGGTGTGTTGATTGATGACGGTGTCGCCCTTGCCCACCGCCACGCACGACCGGACGACGACGTTGGTCAGCGTGACGCTGCCGCCGTTGTTGAGGATGCACCCGCCGGCGCGATTGACGTTGTTCAGCGCCGTCGGGTCGGTGCTGGCACCGCTGGTCCCGTCGTCGGCGGCCATGCCGCCCTGAACGACCAGGTCCTGCAAGACGAGGGTGATCCCGGCGCCGGTGACGTGAAAGACGCGGTCGCGGAAACTGCCGGTATTCAGCCCGGCGGCATCGATGATCGTCGCGTTCGGCCCCGACGAACCGCCACCCACGATCGTGACCGTGTGAAGTGCCGTGGTGATGTCGAGGTCGCCGGTGGCCGCGGCGTTTTCTTGATTGGCGTTGGTCAGGGTGAGGCTGTACGTGGTCCCGGGTTGCAGGTTGATGACCACCGGGGTTCCGCTGAGATCGGCGTTGGCGGCGATGATCGCGCCGCGCAAGCTGCAATCGTTGGGGGCGAGCGTGCACGCCGTCGCGGCAGCGTTGTCGTCCGTTCGATCGACGTCGAAACTCGCCGACCACGCGCGGTCCGAATACGCGAGCGATGCGCCGACCACCACGACGAGTGTGAACAGCACGCAGGCGATGTTTCGTTTCATGGCTCCACGCTCCCACCCGAGTGACTTGAACACGGTCTATCGTTCGAACGCGAGGCGACACCGAGCCGGTCCGGTCCCCTGGATACAGCGCGGGCCGACGGTCTGTCAACCCTTGCCTAGACCGACGACGACGGTGTCGAGGACGCCGGGCGGAGGGCACCCTCGCGACGGCGACGCACGGCTCGTCGGACGGCGTCCCCCAACCGGACGCCGAGCACGAGCACGACGATCGCGGCGTAGACGTATTGGTCCGTGCGGCCGACCTTGGCCAGCCACAGGAAGTGCAGCGCCGCGCACACCGCCGTGAAGTAGACGAGGCGGTGCAGGCGCTTCCAGTTGCGGGCGCCCAGGCGACGGATCATGCCGGTCGTCGACGTCGCGGCCAGCGGGATCAGGCTCGTGAGGGCCAGCATGCCGACCGTGATGTACGGGCGCTTGACGATGTCGGCGCCCATCTGGCCCCAGTTGAAGAAGTGATCCATGACGATCCACACGCTGAAGTGCACAGCGGCGTAGAAGAACGCGAAGAGTCCCAGCAGGCGGCGCAGCGGCATCTGCCAGGCCATGCCGGTCACGATGCGCAGCGGGGTCAGCGCGAGGCTCGCCAGCAGCAGGCGAAACGTCCAGTCGCCCAGCGTGTTGGTGATGAAGCTGATCGGGTTGGCGGTGAGGTCGTCGTTCCAGGCCCGCCACCCGAGCAAGGCCAGCGGCATGAGCGCGACGATCCAGACGCCGACCTTGAGCGCGATCCGGCCCCGCCGGCTCAGGACGATCAATAGAACTTCTTGAGGTCCATGCCGGCGTACAGGGACGCGACCTGATCGCCATAGCCGTTGAACATGAGCGTGTTGCGACGACGGAACTCGCCGATCCGGCGCTCGGTGGCCTGGCTCCAGCGGGGATGGCTGACTTCCGGATTGACGTTGGAGTAGAAGCCATACTCCTGAGCCGCGGCCGTGTTCCACGCCGTCTTGGGCTGGTCGGCGACGAGGCTGATCCGCACGATCGACTTGGCGCTCTTGAAGCCGTACTTCCACGGGATCACGACCCGGATCGGCGCGCCGTTCTGGTTCGGGAGCACCTGCCCGTACATGCCGACGGTCAGCAGCGTGAGCGGATGCATCGCCTCGTCGAGCCGCAAGCCCTCCGTGTACGGCCAGTCGAGCCCGCCCAGGTTGAAGAGGCCCTTCTTCTGCCCGGGGAACTGCTCGGGATCGAGCAGGGTCGTGAACGCCACATACCTGGCCTGGCTCGTGGGCTCCACCCGCTTGAGCAGCGCGCCGAGCGGAAAGCCGATCCACGGAATGATCATCGACCACGCCTCGACGCAGCGGAGCGAGTAAACGCGCTCCTCCAGGGGAAACGCGCGCAGCAGCTCGTCGACGTCGAAGGTCTTCGGCTTGGCCACGAGCCCGTCGACCTTTACCGTCCACGGCCGCGGCTTCAGCGTGCCGGCCAGCCGCGCCGGGTCCTCCTTGTTGACTCCGAACTCGTAGAAGTTGTTGTAGGTCGTGGCGCTCTCGAACTTGGTCGGGGGTTCCTTCACGCTGAACGGTTCATTGCGCGCGGCCTTGAGCGGCTGGCCCTGAGGCTGCGCCGCCTCGGCGCCGGCCATGCCCGCGCCGAGCACGAGCGCGCCGGCCCCGGCCATGAACGCGCGGCGGTCCAGGTAGAGACGCTCGGGCGTGATGTCCGACGGGCGAAACCGGGGAGCGCGACGAATCAGCATCGATCCACCTCCGTGAATGTGTAGCCCTGACCGTGCACGGTGAGGATGAACGCGGGACGGTCGGGGTCGGTTTCGAACTTGCGGCGCAGCCGCAGGATGTGCGTGTCGACGGTTCGCGTGGTGGGAAACCGTTCGTAGCCCCACACCTCGTCGAGCAACCGCTCGCGGGTGACGACCTCGCCGCGGTGCTCGAGCAGGTAGACGAGCAGCTCGAACTCCTTGCGGGTGAGCCCGACCGGGCGCCCGGCCCTGAACGCCTGGCGTCCGCGCGGCCGCACGCGCGCGTCGCCGAAGGCGAACTCTTCCACCTTGTGGCGCGGCCCGGGCCGGCGCAGCACCGCGCGCACCCGCGCCAGCAGCTCGCGCAGCGAGAACGGCTTGGTGATGTAGTCGTCGGCGCCCAGCTCGAGCCCGCGGACACGGTCGCTCTCCTCGCCCCGCGCGGTGAGCATGATGATCGGCACGTCGATGCCCTGGCCCCGCAGCTCGCGGCACACGTCCCACCCGCTGAGCCCCGGCATCATGATGTCGAGCAGGATGAGGTCGGGCGCCTCCCGCGCGGCCACGGTGAGCGCCTCGCGTCCGTCCATGGCCGTGGAGGTCTGGTAACCCTCGAAGCGCAGGTTGTCCTCCAGACCGCGCACGATCTCCGGCTCGTCGTCCACGATGAGGATGCGCGACATCACGACCCCTTGGTGATCTCCGCGAGCAGGCGCTTGGCGTCGGGAGCGTCCTTCATGGTCCAGTCCGCCAGGTTGAGCGGGGCCTTCTCCTCGACCACCGCCGTCAGCTCCTTGCGCGCCTCGTCGGGCCGCCCGAGCTTGATCAGCGTCTTGCCGAGCCCGACCCGCAGCATCGTGTAGCGCGGAGACAGCTCGAGGCCCTTGCGGAAGTACTCCTCGGACTTGGCGAGGTCGCCGCCGAGCAGGGCCGGCACCTCGTAGTAAACGCTGCCGGCCAGCACGTACACGGGCGGGAAGCGGGCGTCGAGGTCGAGGATGGCGCTGATCTCACGCTTGACCTCGGGCAGCAGGAACAGCGAACGGACGACCCCGTTGGTCTGGCCCCAGCGCGCGGTGTTGGTCGCGTACCAGAAGCGCGCGACCACGTCGCGGGGGTCGGCGTCCACCACGCGCTTGGCGGCCTGGCGTCCGGTGTCGTAGGCCTTCAGCTTCTCCTCCTGCGTCTGGGCGCGGATGTCGCCCCAGATGAGCTCGATCTGGGCGAGGGCCACCAAGTGCTCGGGCCGCGGATCGGCCGCGGCCGCCTGCTCGAGGCCCTGGCGAAGCGTGTCGAGCCGCGTGGGGTCTTCGTGATAGCGCACGGAAACCCGCCGCAGCTCGGCGACCAGCGGCGACTGCGCCGCGGCCTCCACCGTGGCGGTGAGCAGCAACAGGGTCGCGAGCCACAACCATTTCATGTCGTCTCCGTCGTGATCGGAATGCGAATCGTGAAGCGGCTGCCCGCTCCGGGCGCACTCTCCACGATAACCCGGCCGCCGTGAGCCTCGGCCACGTGGCGCACGAGGGCCAGCCCCACCCCGCTGCCGCGCCGGCCCTGGGTCTCGCTGTGTCCAACCCGGTAGAACTTCTCGAAGATCCTGGCCTGCTCGGCGCGCGGGATCCCGATCCCTTCGTCGGCGACTGACAGCGCCAGGGCATCGTCGGTGACCGTCGCCTCGACGCGAACGGTCTTGCGGTCCGCCGAATACTTGATCGCGTTGTCGACGAGATTGGCCAGCGCCTGGGCGACGGCATCGGCGTCGAGCGGCACCTCCGGCAGGTCCGGGGCGACGTGGACGTCGACCTTGAAGCCCTCTCGGGTCAGCGGATAGGCGAAGGCGTCGACCACGTCGCGCACCAGCGGCTCGATCGCGGTGGGCACGCGCTCGTAGCGACGGCGCCCCCCCTCGATGCGCGAGAAGTCGAGCACGTTGTCGATCAGGCGCGAGAGCCGCTCGCTCTCGCGGGTGATCACCCGGTAGTACTCGCGGCGAGCGGCCTCGTCGCGCACGCGGTCCATCTCCAGGGTCTCGCCGAACATTCGGATCACCGACAGCGGAGTCTTCAGGTCGTGGGAGACGTTGGCCACGAAGTCGGACTTGAGCCGCGCCATCTCGCTCTCGCGTCGCACGAGGCGATAGGTGACCACCAGCCCCGCCACGATCACGACGAGCAGGACCCCGAACGCGCTCGTGAACAGCATGATCTGCCGCCGCACCGAGTGCCGTGCGGACGCGCCCGGCGGCTGGTAGAGCGCCACCCGCCACGTGGGCAGCGCCTGGCGAAACGGCGCCGTGACGACCAGGCTCGCCCCGGCCACGGCCGCGGCGTTGGAGATCGGGCGTCCGGTCTCGTCCACGATCACGCAGATGATCGGTGAATCGAGCGCCCTCAGGGTACGGTCGAGGACTTCGTGCTGGAGCGTGGCGGGGTCGCGCGTGAGGACGGCGAGCACGGGGGCGCCGTCCCGGCCGCGCAGCACGGTGGCCAGCAGCGAGCGGTCACCCGCGACCACGTCGCGCCGGCCGCCGCGTTCCCAGAGCCCGCGCGAGACTTCGCCGAGGAGCGCCGCGAACACGGCGGCGTCGCCCTCGGCCGGCGCGGCGGGGTAGATCAACCGGCCGCCGCGGTCGAACAGGTACAGGCGTTGGACGAGCGGGTTCGCGCGCGCGAAGGCCTCGAGCGTCTCGCGCGCGAGGTCTCCGCGCTCGACGATGGTCGTGAGCCGCCCGAGCAACTCGTCGTCGCGCTGGCGCAGCAGCATCTCGATCTTGTCGGCGGCCATCGCGGCCACGTCGCGCGCCTGCTCGCGGAAGAGCAGATCGGCCGAGCGCTCCCACTGGCGCAGCGACACGTAGCCGAGCCCGGCCACGATCAGGGCGGGAATCACGATGGCCAGCGCGAAGATCCAGAACCGTCGCGCCCCGGTTTCGCCGGGGCGGTCCTGCTGAGATCGGACCACGCCGCTATCCCCGCTCGGCGAGGAGTCGGCGGATCACCGTTTCGGTTTCGTCGTAGGCGCCCTCGCCGATGTGGCGATGGCGCACGATGCCCTTGCGGTCGACGAGCACTGCGGTCGGCCAGGCCCACACGCCGAACCGCTGCCAGATCGCCATGTCGTTGTCCAGGACGACCGGATAGAGGATGCCGAGCCTGCGCACCGCCGCCCGCACGCTGTCGGTCGGCTTCTCCCAGGAGAACTCCGGCGTGTGCACGCCCACGATGGTGAGCCCGTCACGCTCGTACTTGCCGTGCCAGACCCGCAACTGCGGGATCACGTTCTTGCAGTTGATTCACCCGTAGGTCCAGAAATCCACCAGCACCACGCGCCCCCGCAGCGCCGCCGGCGCCAGGGGCTCGCTGTTGATCCACGGCCCGCCCACGATCTCCGGCGCCGGCCGATCGAGCGCCGGCCCCCTGCCCTGCGCGCCACCGTGAAGCGCGATGCCGACGAGCGCGAGACAAACCAGGGCCGCAATAAACGCCGACCGAAGCACCAAGATCATGTCTGAGACAGTGCGCCAGGCGTGAGCCGCTGTTGTCAACGCAATGTCAAATGTGTTCGAGCGCGGGCTTTGCCCGCGAAGTTTAGACGATCTCCTCTTCGCAGGAGGCTTGCTCGCCGAAGCGGCCCATGGCGAACGGGGGGAGGTCGCGGTAGACCTCGCGCAGGCGGACGTTGATCTCGCGGTTGGCCAGCGCGAAGAGGCTGTGGCCCTCGCGGTCGCCCTCGACCAGGAACGGGCCCAGGCGCTCGACCTCGAGCACCCACAGGGCCTGGGCGATGCCCAGCTCGCGCAGCCAGTGGACGTCCACCACGCGCTTGATCGAGCGGCCGTACGTCGCCCCGAGGCCGTAGCCGACGGTGGTGAGATACACGGCACCGTGGGGCACGTACCACTCTCGATACGCGGTCTCGGTGAGCCCGGCCTTGCCCACGATCACCTTCGCGCCGGTCTTCTCGAACCAGCGGCTCATCGACTTACCGAAGCGGAAGCTCGCGGTCGCGGTCACCGCCTCGACCGCGTGGGTGCCGTCGGCCCGCACCGTCGCCGCCGGCGAGCAGTGGAAGTTGACGTTGGTCAACGCCCGGACGCTCTCGGGCAATCCCGCCCCCTCGTCCACGACCTTGCGGTACACGCCTTCCCGCGCGGTGTAGAGGATGCCGCTGAGATAGACGACGTCGCCCAGCTTGAGCCGCGCGAGGTCGGCGTCGCTCACGGGGGTGGTGAGGGCGACCTCGTCCATCGCCACGTCGTCGAGGCGCGCGATCGTCACTCGATGCCCTCGCGCCGGTAGTAGTCGGTGAACCATTGCGGGTCGGTCCGGAACTCCACGCGACCGTCGGGATGGATGCGCGCGGTCGCCCGCCTGGAGGACAAGCAAAACGAGTGCATGCCCACCGGCATTCCACCCGTGTGGGAGTACGCGACTTCGACATGGGTGGCGACGACCAGCGACGTCCCCGCGAAGCCCATGGCCCCGATCCCGATGTAGTTGCCGAGCGCGGTCAGCTCTTCTTCCAGCCGAGCCACGACGGGATCGGGATTGCGGCTGCCCACCACGCGCAGGCAGGCCGCCTCCTTGCCCAGGCGCACGCACGTGTCCTTGGCGCCGCCGATGCCGAGGCCCACGATGGCGGGCTGGCAGGCCAGCCCGCGCTTGCCGAACTGCACGAGCGTGTCGACGAAGAACCGCTTGATACCGGGAATGCCGTCGGCCGGAAACAGCATGCGGTAATCGCTGCCGAACAGTCCCCCTTTGTGCACGGTCGTGACGTCGATCCAGTCGGCGCCGGGCTCGAACGCGTAGGTGATCTCCGGCGCGTGGATGCCCACGTTGTTGTCGTGGTCGGCGCGGGTGAGCGGATGCACGCGGTTCGGACGCAGCGGGATCGCCGCGGTGGCGTCGGCGGTGGCCCGACGCAGCGCGCGCTCGAGAGCGACGAACCCGCCCTCGACCACGGCCTCGTTGCCGGCGCGCACGTAGTAGCGGGGCAGCCCGGTATCCGCGCACATCGGCCGCCGATCTTCCGTCGCGATGTTCCAGTTCTCGAGCATCTCGGTCAGCACGAAGCGCGGCAGCTTGCTCGTCTCGAGGTCGCGCGCCTGCCGGATCCCCTCGCGATAGTCCGGCGGAATGTCGATGGCCGCCCGCGCCATCAACTCCCGCGCGGTGTCCTCGACGAGCTTGATCGCGATCGTCCCGCCCATGGTCACGCTTAGAGTACCCTCATTCGCCGCGCAGGGTCGGATCCAGCAGGTCGCGCAGCCAGTCGCCGGTGCGGCTGACCACCAGCGACGTGAGCATGAGGATCAGACCGGGGAACGTGGAGATCCACCAGGCGGAGTCGAGGTAGTCGCGGCCCTCGTAGACCATGCCGCCCCATGACGGCGTGGGCGGCTGGATGCCGAGGCCGAGGAACGACAGGGTCGCTTCCAGCACGATCGCGCGGGCCAGCTCGAGGGTGGCGATGACGACCAGCGACGAGACAACGTTGGGCAGGATGTGGCGGAGGACGATGCGGACGACGGAGCCGCCCAGTGCACGGATCGAGTCCACGAACTCGCGGGAGCGCAGCACCAGCACCTGGGCGCGGATGATTCGCGCGTAGTTCACCCAGCCCGAGAGCCCGACCACCACGATCAGCGTGGGAAAGCTCGGACCGATCACCGCGATGATCCCGATGGCGAGCAGGATGAACGGAAACGCGAGCTGGGCGTCGGCCAGGGTCATGATCACGGTGTCGGTCCACCCGCTGCGGAAGCCCGCGAGCACGCCGAGCGCGGTGCCCACGAGGCCGCCCACCAGCACGGCCGCGAAGCCCACGATCAGCGACACGCGGGCGCCGAAGATCACCCGCGAGAGCACGTCGCGGCCGAGGTGATCGGTGCCGAGCGGGTGCGGCTTGCCGTCGGGCGCCGAGAGCGTGGGCGCGGCCAGCCGTCCGCGCAGCGACTGGCGTACGGGATCGTAGGGCGCCAGCAGCGGCGCGGCCGCCGCCATCACCACCAGCAGCAGCACGAAGGCGCCGCCCGTGAGGGCCAGGGCTCGCGTGCGCCGCCCACGGCCGCCGTGGGCCGTGGCGTGGGGCTCAGCCGGAGCGGACGCGAGGATCGAGGAGGCCATAGATGAGGTCGACACAGAAGTTGATGACGATGAACAGCACGGCGGAGACGAACACCACGCACTGCACCACCGGATAGTCCCGGTTGTAGATGGACTGGATGGCCAGCCGGCCGATGCCCGGCCACGCGAACACGGTCTCGGTGACCACGGCGCCACCGAGCAGGGTGCCGAACTGGAGCCCCGTGATGGTCACGATCGGCACCGCCGCGTTCTTGAGCGCGTGCTTGACGATCACCAGCGTCTCGGCCACGCCCTTGGCGCGCGCGGTGCGGACGAAGTCCGCGCGCAGCACCTCCAGCATGGCCGAGCGCGTGAGCCGCGCGATCGAGGCCATGGCGAACGCGCCGAGCGTGAGGGCGGGCAGCACGAGGTGGCGCCAGTCGCCGCGGCCGGACGTCGGGAGGAGACCGAGCTTCAGCGAGACCACGAGGATGAGCAGGATCCCGATGAAGAACGTGGGAGCCGCCTGGCCGATCAGCGCGACCCCCATCGCGAGCTGATCGACCAGCGAGTTCCGTCGCACCGCCGAGACGACCCCGATGGGCAGCGCGACCAGCGCGGCCAGCCCGAACGCCGTCAGCCCCAGCTCCAGCGTCGCCGGCAGGTATCCCCTCACCACGCGCACGGCGGGCTCGCGGAAGTGGATCGAGCGGCCGAAATCGCCGCGCAGGGCGTTGCCGAGGAACACCACGTACTGCACGGGCAGCGGCCGGTCGAGCCCCAGCTCGGCGCGGACGCGGAAGATCTCGCTGCGCGGGGCGTCGGGCGGCAACAGCAGCGGCACCGGATCGCCCGAGAGCCGCATGACCACGAACACCACGCTGGACACGAGCCACAGCGCGACCACCGCCCGAAGGAGCCGAGACGCGAGGAACGGGAGGAGCGCTCTCAGCGGCGTGACGACCGCGCGACGTTCAGCGTGAACGTCGTCTGCCGGCCCAGGGGCTGGCCGGTCACCGTGACCGCGTACGACCCGGACGGGGTCGAGGGCGCGGTCGCGATGGTCAGCGTGGTCGAGCAGGGCGCGACGCAGAAGGCGGGAGCGAACGCGGCGGTCGCGCCCGCCGGCAGGCCCGAGACCGCGAACGAGACGAGGGCGGACGAGGTCTCGGCGTTGCAGGCGGCGTCGATGCGGGTGGAGCCCGACGCGCCCTCGGCCAGGGTGATCGATCGTGACGGCGCCAGCGAGTAGTCGCTCGCGCCGACGACCAGCCGGGCGCTCAGAGCTCCATACCCATAGAGGTTGTTCCAGCCGTCGCCGTCGTAGACCGCCCCCCCGATCTTCCGGGTGCTGCGGCGCAGGCGGTCCCGGACGTCGGCCTCGGTGAGCGCGGGCTCCCGGCTCAGCAACAGCCCGGTGACGCCGGCGGCGAGGGCGGCGGCGGACGAGGTGCCCCCGAAGTCCGACCGGTAGGTCGTGAGGGGACCGCTGGTCGTGGTCACGCGCACGCTGCCCCCGCTCGACGGGGCCACCAGCCACAGGCCCGTCCCCCACTGCGAGTAGTCGGACCGGGTGTCGAAGTTCGTGCTCGCTCCCACCGCGATGGCCCGCGGCTCGGAGGCGGGGAAGGCCAGCACGCCTTCCTGGAGCGGCCGGAACTGGTTGCTCTGGTTGCCGCAGATCAGCGACGACCGCGAGACGAGCGCCCCCGCCGCCGTGTAGAGCGAGAACCGGAGGCCGTCGAGGCACCGCGTCGAGTATTGATCGCCGCCGTCGAAGGTCTCGGCGGAGACCCAGAGGTTGAAGGCGAGCATCCCCGCGGGGACCGTGCGCTGGACCCGCAGGGTCGTCGACTGCGAGTCACCGATGGTGCCCGCCTTGGCCGCGCACCGTCCGCCGCGCGCGGAGGCGGCCCGCGTGGGATCGTCGACGATCCGCCAGCCGGCGGGGCCCGCGGTCGTCCAGCCGGACGGCAGACCGTGACAGGCTTCGAACGTCTCGACGGTGCCGTCGGGAAACGCCACGTTGTCGAGCCAGGCCGTGTCGAAGCCGCGACTCCCCGACTCGTTCTTGAGGTATTCCCACTCGAAGATCCACGTGCCCGCGGGGATGGTGAACCCGGTGAGGCCGTCGAGGCCGGCCGACAGGTAGCCGGACGCGGCGTTGGCGGCGGCGAAGAACACCGGGGCGCCGCGGCCGCCGCGCCCGTGGGTGGCGGCGAACTCGATGCCGCTGCTGATCACCGCGGAGGGCGTGCCGCCGCCCCAGGAGTTGCTGAGCACGTCGGCGTGGTTGGCCGCGTAGCGGAGGGCCTGGGCCGCCGCCGCGTCGCCGGCGAAGGACGATCCGTGAAAGATCTTGACGGGCATGATGCGGCAGCGCTGGCAGGCGCCGGTCACGCCGACGCCGTCGCCGCCGCGCGCCGCCGCCACGCCGGCGGCGGCGGTGCCGTGGCTGTCGCGATCGCCGATCGGGTTGGTGTCGTTGCCGTTGCGGGCGAAGTCCCAGCCGTGAACGTCTTCCACGTACCCGTTGCCATCCCCGTCGACGTGGCTGCCCGCGGTCTCACCGGGATTCGTCCATAGATTTGGCCCCAGGTCGGGATGCGCCTGCACGACGCCGTCGTCGATGATGGCGATGACCACGTCGGGGCTGCCGGTGGTCACGTCCCACGCAGCGACCAGATCGGCGTCGGCGCCGGGCGATCCCCCGCCCTGCCCGGTGTTCTGCAGGTGCCACTGCTGGGGGAACATCGGATCGTCGGGGGCGGCGCTGCGGACGTATTCGCGAAGGAAGTTCGGGTGCGCCCACTCGACCCACGGCTCGGCGGCCAGCGCGTTGGCCAGGGCCAGCGGGTCGTCGGCCTTGGGGTCGACCAGCTCGAGGATCAGCTCATCGTCCGCTCCGATCAGAGGCCGCGCCACCCGCAGCGTTGCCGGCAGTCCCGCCGCGACGGCGGCCGGCGTCGTTCCCGCCCGCACCTTGACGACGATCTCGTTCGTGAGGAGCAGGAGCTGGCCCGACGGCGGATGCACCAGCGCCGGATAGGCCCACGCCACCGCGGGGTCGGCCAATACGTCCTGGTGCACGACGCGAGCCGCCTGCCGTCGATCCACCGACGGGGTCACCGGTTGGATCGAGAGCAGCGTCACCGACGGAATCACCTCGGTCTCGCCGAGCGTCACGTGCGTGTGCGAGGACGACCGCGTGGCCGGGCGAGGGCCGCGCGCGTCGGGCGTC
The DNA here is from genome assembly GCA_035317605.1 of Candidatus Acidiferrum sp. GTDB lineage: Bacteria > Methylomirabilota > Methylomirabilia > Rokubacteriales > CSP1-6 > DATHGT01. The sequence continues at coordinate 31,971 of DATHGT010000258.1, forward strand.
GCCGCGTAGCCGACGCTCAAGAACGCGTGGGCATGATCGAGCGGGACCGGCTGGCCCTGATGGAGATAGCTCGGTCCCTGGGCGCTCGCCGCGCCGGCGACCAGCAGCGCGGCGCAGAACGCGTGGACTCGAACGAGGGGGAGAAGCAATCGCATGCGCGATGGGGCGGAGGCCCTGAGCCTCCGCCCCGGTCGGCCGATCAGGCGCGCCGCAACTTCAGGTTGAAGCGCCGGATCTCGAGCTGCTGGAGGGGATCCGGAGTCCATTCGACGTACTTCTGGGCGCCGTAGTCCTCGTAGGGCTGGATGATCGGGATCCACGGCAAGTGCTCGAGGAAGATCTTGGTCATCTCGCGGTACGCGGTGTCGCGGAACTTCTCGTCGATCGAGAAGCGCGCGGCCTCGCCCAGCTCGTCGAAGCGCGGATGACGCCAGTAGTCCTGCGGACCGCCCGGAGCCAGCAGCCGCCACATCATCCCGTCCGGGTCGCCGTAGGCGGACGTGGGATCGGACCACCAGAGGCCCTTGAAGCTCTTGTCACGGTTCTTCTGGGCGCGCACCGAATACTCCAGCACCTCGACCTTGGCGTTGACGCCGACGTCGCGCCACATCGCCACGATGGCTTCCGACATGGGCTTGTCGTTGGCGGTGTAGCCGGAGGTCGTCTCGATCACGATCTCCTCGCCCTTGTAGTTGGCCTTCTTCAACCGCTCACGGGCCTGCGCGGGGTTGTAGGCCAGCGGCGGCGCCGATGCGTCGAAGTGGTTGTCGCCCTTGGCGATGGGTCCGCTCGGCACGATGCCGCGCCCGCGCCACAGCTCCTTCACGATCAGATCGCGGTCGACCGCGAGGGCCAGCGCCTGCTTGACCAGTGGATTGTCGAGGGGCGGGCGCTTGCTGTTGACGGCGAGCACGTAGAGCCCGGCGTAGAGCGCGCCCATCACGCGGGTGGTCGGGTTGCCGGCCACGCGCTCGCCGTGATCGGGGGGCAGCTGGGTGATGAGGTCGACCTCGGCCTTGAGGAGCGCGGCGATGCGGGGGGCCAGGTCGGGGATGGCGCGGACGATCACCCGGTCGACGTCGATCTTGCCGCCCCAGTAGCCCGGGTTGGCGTCGAGCACGATCTTGTCGTCCTTGGTCCACGACACGAAGCGCACCGGGCCCGTGCCCACGGGCTTGGCGTTGAACTCGTCGCCGCCCACCGCCTCGAGATACTTCTTCGGCACGATCTGGCCGCCGTAGAAGGCCAGGCGCGCGGCGAGCAGCGGATCGGGCTTCTTGGTGTGCATGACCACGGTCAGCGGGTCGGGCGCCTCGATCCGATCGATGGTGGTGAAGACGGTGTTCACCCGCGTCTTCACGTTGGGATCCAACGTCCGCTCCAGGCTGTACTTCACGTCCGCCGAGGAGAACGGGTCGCCGTTGTGCCACTTGACGCCGGAGCGCAGCTTGAACGTCCACGTGGTGGCGGGCGCCAGCTTCCATTCCGTGGCCAGCCCCGGCTGGAGCTTGCCGTCGGGACGCCGGCTGATGAGGTTGTCGAAGATGTTGAACGAGATCCGGATGTCGTTCGATGACGTCGAGAAGTGGGGATCGAACTTCGAGATGTCACCGCCCTGGGCCACGACCAGCTCCCGCTTCTGGGTCGTCTGCGCCCCGGCCGGGCGCGGAGCGAGCGCGCCGGCGACTCCGAGCGCGCCCGCGCCCTGGAGCAGCTCACGACGGGTCATCCGTGTCATATGGACCTCCTGGGTCGTCCGGAACAAGGTGAGGGAGCGGTTATAGGCCGTGGCCCCCGGCCGTGTCAAGAAACGCCTCCTCGCGCTCTCGACCCGCGAGACCGTTGGGATCGGCTGTCAGCGCGTCGGATCGATACGTAAATTGGTATTCCCGATTGGCGTTTCCGATTGCACCCACCCAAATCCCCGGTACGATTTGCGTGACGCCATGAGCCCAACGGCGCTCGCCCTCGATCTGGAGCGGCGCTTCCGAATCGTCTGGGAGCGGACGGATCGGCTCTTCGAGCTGGTCGTCCCCGACGGCATCTTCCAGCGTCCGATCGCCCTGCGCCATCCGTTCATCTTCTACGTCGGTCACCTGCCGGCCTTCGCCTGGAACCATGTGTGCCGGCGACTGCTCGGTCGTCCCTCGTTCAACCCGCGCTTCGACGAGATCTTCGACCGGGGCATCGATCCCGACGTCGACGATCCGACGCAGTGCCACGCGCATCCCGAGGTCCCTGACGCCTGGCCGAGCCTGGACGCCGTGCTCGCGTACCGGGATCGGGTCCGCAGCGAGATGCTCGCCTCGCTCGACGAGGCCGCGGACGCTCCGGCGACCGACGTGATGGCCGAGAACGGTCGCGTCCTCCTGATGATGCTCGAGCACGAGCAGATGCACCAGGAGACGCTGCTCTACATGATGCAACGCCTGCCGCTCTCGCGACTCACCCGTCCCGCCCTGCCCCCTTCCTACACGTTCGCCGACGCGCTTCGCTCCCGCCCGATCGAGGTCGAGGCCGGCCGCGCGACCCTCGGGGCCGACTTCGACGACCTCGATTTCGGCTGGGACAACGAGTTCCCGCGCGTCACCCTCGCGGTGCCGCGCTTCGTGATCGACTCGACCCCGGTCACCAACGGCGACTTTCTCGAGTTCGTCGAGAGCGGCGGCTACGGTCGCGCCGAACTTTGGGGCGACGGTGACTGGCCGTGGAAAGAAACCGCCGGGCTCCGTCATCCGATGGTGTGGACGTTTCGCGACGGCGCCTGGGTCTACCGCACGCTCCTCGACGAGCTGACGCTGACGTCGGCCCGCGACTGGCCCGTCTACGTCAGCCTGGCCGAGGCGCGTGCGTTCGCCAGATGGCGGGGCCACCGGTTGCCGACCGAAGCCGAATACCACCGCGCGGCGTACGGCGAGCCCGGCGGCGGCGAGCGCCCGTTCCCCTGGGGCGACGACGAGCCAAGCTCCCGCCACGGCAACTTCCACTTCGCCCACGGGTCTGCCCTGCCCGTCGGCTCTCATCCCGCCGGCGCGAGTGCGTGGGGCGTCCACGAACTCATCGGTAATGGCTGGGAATGGACGGAGAGCGCGTTCACGCCCTTCCCCGGATTCGGGGCGTACATCCCCGGCTATCCGGGATACTCCGCCGATTTCTTCGACGGCAAGCACTACGTGCTCAAGGGCGCGTCCTGGGCCACCGACGCGCAGCTGATCCGCCGGACCTTCAGGAACTGGTACCAGTCCCGCTACCCATACGTCTTCGCGAAGTTCCGCTGCGTCCGCCCGGTCTGAGTCCTTCCACCGGGTGCGCCCCCGTGGGGCGCCGGCCCCTCAGTGCGGGGGTTGGGGCAGCGGCAGATCGAAGGGGGCGCCCCACGTGAACGTGTGGGTCTGCCCGCTGGACGACCGAAGCACGAACCACTCGGCCGTCGAGCCTCGCTCCACCGCGACGTCCGCTTTGCCGTCGCCGTCGAAGTCGCCGGGCACCGGGGTGTCGCCGGGAGCGCCGAAGGTGAGCGCCTGCAATCCGGTGGCGCTGCCGAAGATCAGCCACTCGCCCGTGGCCGTCCGATAGACGGCCAGATCGGTCTTGCCGTCACCGTCGAAGTCGGCGGGCACCGGAACGTCGCCGAGCCCGCTCGCGGCCGGAGCGCCGAACACTCGGGTTTGAAAGCCGGTGGCGCTGCCGAAGATGAACCACTCCCCGGTGGCCTTGCGATAGACGGCGAGATCGGCCTTGCCGTCGCCGTCGTAGTCCCCGGGCACCGGCGTGTCGCCGAGGCCAAGCGAGGCGGGAGAACCGAAGAGCAGCGTCTGAAAGCCGGTCGCCGTGCCGAACACGAACCATTCGCCGGTGGCCTTGCGATAGACGGCGAGATCGGCCTTGCCGTCGCCATCGTAGTCCGCGGGCACCGCCGTGTCGCCGAGGCCCAGCGAGGCGGGGGAGCCGAAGAGCAGCGTCCGGAAGCCGGTCGCGCTGCCGAACACGAACCATTCGCCGGTCGCTTGCCGGTAGACCGCGAGATCCGTCCGGCGATCGCCATCGAAATCGGCGGGCACCGGCGAGTCGCCGAGACCGCTGGCGGCCGGCGAGCCGAAGAGCAGCGTCTGAAAACCCGTCGCGCTGCCGAACACGAACCACTCTCCCGTGCCCGGTCGATAGACGGCCGCGTCCGTCTTGCCGTCGCCGTCGAAGTCACCGAGGACCCGCCCGACGGCCAGGGTCGCGGTGCGGACCGTGGAGCCCCCCCCGTTCGTGGTGTTGGTGAACGCCAGCGTGGAGGGACCATAGGTGCCGAGGGCGAGGCCGTTGGCGGTGGCGTTCACGGTGAAGGTCACCGTCGTGGCCGACGTGGTCGCCGTGCCCGACATCGGCGAGGCGGTCAACCAGCTCGGCACCCCGGAGATGGCAAAGTTCACCGCGCCCGTCGTCGTGCTGAGCTGGAACTGGAACGACGACGGCGAGAAGGGTCCCCCCTTCTTCCCGGAGGAGAGGACGTTGCCGGCCGGCGTGACCTGCAAGGTGGGCACGAGCACGTTGACGGACAGGATCGCGGTCCGGGTGGTGTTGCCCAGACCGTTGGTGGTGTTGGTGAACGTGATGGTGGTCGGGCCGTAGACGCCGGGGGCGAGCGCGTTCGCGCCGGCGTTCACCGTGAAGGTGACCGTGGTCGCCGACGTCGTCGCGGTGCCCGAGGTGGCCGAGGCGGTCAGCCAGCTCGGCACCCCGGAAATCGAAAAGTTCACCGACCCGCTCGTCGCGCTCAGCTGATACGCGAACGAGGACGGCGAGAACGGCCCGCCCTGGAGGCCCGAAGCCGCGAGGTTGGTGGCCGGCGTCACCGAAAGGGCCGACGGTCCGCTCACCGTGATCGTGCTGCGTATCTCGGCGGCCGCGACGCCGCGCTCGACGATCACCTTCGCGGTGAAGGTGCCGGCGGAGGCGTAGACGTGGGGGGCGTTCTGCGAGGTGGCCACGACCGCGTTGAACTTCGCGCCGATGACCGGGTTGGTCGGATCGCCGCAGGCCGCCGTCACCGCGCTCACGCTGGTCCCGGAGTTCGAGCAGTTCCACCAGAACGTGTAGTTGATCGTTCCCACCGCCGTGCCCCCGACCTGGGCGGTCAGCGTGGTGCTCAGCGGGCTGGGGCCGCTGGCAGGATTGGGCGTCAACGAGGCCGACAGCGACAGCACCGTCCATCCGATGTCCTGAAACAGCGCGAGCTCCAGGCTCGGATCGAGCGGCACCGTGTAGATCGGCTCCATGATCTGATCGGGCGAGAGCGCGGTGTCCCAGTGCGACACCGAGGAGCCGGGCTGCTGGGGACTCGGGGCGAACATCCGGACGTGGTCGCCCACCTTGCCCGCCGAGAGGATGCCACTGGCGGCCCGAACCTGAGCGCCGACCCAGTGCAGGTTGCCGCTATTCGTGCTCGCGGCGACGCGCTGGGCGTTGGTCATGCTCGGATAGTCGGCCGGGCTGGCCCCGTGGCTTTCCAGGTTCAGCATGAACGTGTCGTTCAGGCCCAGGGCCTTGGCGCCGGTGGTCAGGTCGACGAGGGTGAGAAAGCCCAGCCCGTGGCCCAGCTCGTGGAGGAGGACCGTGACGAAGTCGATGTTGGCGCCCGCGTTGCCGTCGAGCCCGTAGTACCAGCTTCTCGGGAACGCGCAGGTCGTCCCGATCGCGCTGTTGAATTGCGCGTTGATGTCGGCGGCGCCGTCGAGGTCGGTTCCATGGAGCGCGTTGGCGAGCGGGCTCGGATACCAGGTGGACCCCAGGGGGGCGCCGCTGAAATCGCGAAAGGCGGTGTTGGGGCCGGCGGACCCGAGGATCGCGGAGCTGGCGTTGCACGCCAACGGATCGAACGTGGCGTTGACCCGGATGGTCACCGCGCTGAACAGGAGCGCGCCCCAGACGTCCGCGGCGTGCTGGAAGGCGATCAGTCGCTGCGCGCCGAGCGTCACTCCGAGGTTACCACCTATGGGAGCCACGGGGGTCGCATCGTTGAACCCCTCGCCGGGGCCGTCGTTGTTGATCACCGTGATGACCGCGGCGTGCGCGAGGGGAGACGCGACGGTCGCCAGCCCGACGAGCGACGCGAGCGCGACGACGACGCTGAACCCCCTCCGGCGGCGCCTCACCATCGCCGCCTCGCCCCGTGGCGCCGAATCGTCATGGCTTGTCGGCAACGGGACGCGTCTCGTCGAGATGCTGCATCTTGACCTTTCCGCCGGCATCGATGGTGACGATCAGCGGGTTCTGGAAGCGCCCCTGGAGATCGAGCTTGACCCCGCCACCGGCGACGGAGCTCGGCGTCTCGACCAACCCTTGATGCGAGGTGCTCAGCGAATTGGCGAGCTGCGGGCTCAGCTGAAGCGGCACGGTGCCCGGCGCCGGCTCCTCGAGAATCGCTCCGGTCTGGGGATCGACGTAGATCACCATGCCCGGTGCGCCTTGCGCGGCCGCGACGGGCGGGCTGTCTCCGGCGAACACGGGCGGGGCCACCACGGCGAAGCTGCCGAGGACCACGAGCAGGCCCAAGAACAATCCCTGAGGACGCGCGCGCTTCTCCTTCATCGGGCCGTGCCTCCTTCTACAGACTCAGCCCTTCGAAGCTACCCCACCGGCACCGCGAATCGAGAACAAATACCTCGCGTTGTCGAAGATGGCCGAGGAGTGCGAAAGAGCGTCGGCCTCGCCGGTCGGTCAGTGCGCGGGTTGCGGCACCGGCAGGTCGGAGGGCGCGCCCCACACGGACGTTTGGGTCTGGCCCGTGGACGATTGCAGCACGAACCACTCGCCGGTCGCGTTCCGTCGCACGGCGAAGTCCGCCTGGCCATCGCCGTCGTAGTCCCCCTGCACCGGGGTGTCATTGAGACCGCTCGAGGCGGGAGAGCCGAACAGGCGGGTCTGAAAGCCGGTGGCGCTGCCGAAGACAAGCCACTCACCCGTGGCCTTCCGATAGATGGCCAGATCCGCCTTGCCGTCGTGGTCGTAGTCGGCAGGGACCGGAATGTCGCCGAGCCCGCTCACGGCGGGAGCGCCGAACAGCAGGGTCCGAAACCCGGTGGCGCTGCCGAAGATGAACCATTCCCCGGCGGCCTGGCGGTAGACGGCGAGGTCCGCGATGCCGTCGCCGTCGTAGTCCGCGGGAACCGGAATGTCGCCGAGCCCACTGGAGGCCGGAGCGCCGAACAGCAGCGTCCGAAAGCCGGTCGCGCTCCCGAAGACGAACCACTCGCCGGTGGCCTTCCGGTACACGGCCAGATCCGCCTTGCCGTCGCCGTCGAAGTCGGCGGGCACCGCGGTGTCGCCGAGACCACTGGCGGATGGAGCGCCGAACAGCAAGGTCTGAAAGCCGGTCGCGCTGCCGAAGACGAACCACTCGCCGGTCGCTTGCCGGTAGACCGCGAGGTCCGTCTTGCGGTCGCCGTCGAAGTCGGCGGGCACCGGCGCGTCGCCGAGGCCGCTCGAAGCGGGAGATCCGAACAGGAGCGTCTGAAACCCGGTGGCGCTGCCGAACACGAACCACTCGCCCGTGGTCGGTCGATAGACGGCCAGGTCTTTCTTGCCGTCGCCGTCGAAGTCACCTCCGACGCCGTGCGGGGAGTTCGCGACACACCGGTAGAGACGGATATCGTCAATGAACCAGCCATAATCGTCGACGCTGGAGTCGGTTCCCATCCGGAAGCGGAACCGGACGTTCTGCCCGGCCAAGCTCGTCAGGTTCAATTGTGAGGCGGTGTACCCGAAGCTGTGCTTGACGAAGGCGCTGCGCCCTCCGAGCAGGTTGGAGAAACTCGAACTGATGGTGCCGCCGTACGTCGCGCCGGCGGTGATCAAACTTCCCGCGTCGGACCAGCTCGCACCGCCGTTGGTGCTGTACTCGATCACACCGCCGTCGTAGTTGGCGGTCGCGCCGTTTTCGAAGCCGTACGCGTGATTGAACTGTAACCGCGCGCCGCCGGCGGGGATGGCCACGCTGCTCGTCATCGCGATGGCAGAATCGGCAATCGTCGGTCGGTCGTAGCCGAAAAAGTTTCGTACGCCGCTGGTGGCGAACACGGAGTCGGCGGGAGGCGGGTAGAACCAGTGAGGCGTGCCCGTCGCCGTGGTGATCGTCCAGTTGCCGGCGGCCGTGTTCTCCAGGTTGTCGAAGAAGAGAGTGGCCGGAACCTGGCCCGCCGGGCAAAAGGCGGGGACCGCGGCCTGAGGCGGCGAGCATGGCCAGGCGTTGGCCATCTGCACCGCATCGAGCGCCCGACCCACCTGGGTACAATCGCCGGACGTGATCGACGCCGTTCCGATCAGGTCGTTGCAGGCGCGCTTGAGGGCGTCGTAGTTGTCCAGGAAATCCGACCCCGACAGCAGATAATTCGTCAGGGCGCGGTACTGGATCTTCGCGGCCTTGGTCAGCCCGATCCCCGTGATGGTGAACCCGTTGTACGTCCCGCCGTCCACCATGAGGGCATAGGCGTGGTTGGGAACGCCGCTGTTGGTGTGGACACCACCGGCATCGCCGCCCGGCATCGCACAGGCGAACTGCGAGGTGTCGCTCAGCTTGCCGGGATCGCCGAACGCATTCGGGTTCATCATGTTTCGAAACGCCCCGATTCCGGGGACATCCTCGCCGATCAGCCAGCGGACCGCCGCCGTGTCCGTGCCCGCGCCGTTCGTGAGGTCGATCGTTTCCCCGAAGATGTCGGAATAGGACTCGTTCAGGGCGCCGGACTGCATGTAGTAGAAGAGGTTGGCCGAGTGCTCGGTGACGGCGTGGGTCAGCTCGTGGGCGTCGACGTCGTCTGCCCTGGAGAACCCGTTTCCGTACACCATCTGCGTGCCGTTCCAGAAGGCATTCTCGTAGTTGCAGCCGTTGTCGGTCGGACAGTAGTGCACGGTCGAAAGCAGCATGGCCCCGGCGCCGTCGTAGCTGTCTCGACCGTGTTGTGTGAAAAAGTAGTTGTAGGTGTCCCCGGAAAAATTATAGGCGGCGTTGACGTCGGCGTCTCCGGTCGGCCCCTGCCCCTCGGAGCGCACCAGAGTGCCCGGCAGGATACTTCCGCCGTTCGCGGTATAGATCCTGCGGTTCAGGGCATCGGTGAGCTGGCTGAAGTCCAACAACCGAACTCCGGTCCCGGCGTCGATCCACATGAACTGGCGCAGGTCGATTCGGCTCGCCTCGACGAACCAGGCCAGGCGAGTGGGCGCCTGGATGCCGTCGAGCATGGGACGGCTGAACACTTCGAGCCGCGGCGGGCCGAAGACCGCGCCCACGACGCCGAAGTGCTTCACCACGAGCGCCTCGGCCCGGGCCAAGGCCTCGGCGTCGCTGATCGTGGGCGAGGTGACGATCTTCTCGGTGACGTCGAGCGTCTTGGCGTTGACGGCGACGACACCGGCGCCGATGAGGTGAACCGTCAGTTCGCCCGCGGTGACGGGCACGCCTCCATGGAGCTGCCGGAACCGCACGTGCTCCATGCCCACTTCGTCAGGACCACTCGTCTTCGCATGCGCGAGATCCGCCACGTCGGCAATCCCGAACGCCCGGCCGTACGACGACACGAACGCTCGCGCTCGCGCTTCCGCCGGGGCGCTCGCGGAAACGGCCAGCGGGATCGGCCCCCCGGACACCGACAGGAACGTCAAGAGACCGTTCACGCGGGACCGGGTCGTTTCGAGAGGCGCCGCCGCCGCGAGCTCCATGCGCTGCACCTCCGACGTGACGAGATCGGCGGCGGCGCGAGCGAGACCCCCGGCGCAGAGGCTCAAGGTTATAGAAAGAATGATAGTGCCAAGGATATTCGCTCGCGGCGGCAGTCGGCAGGAGCACGCGTTGGTCTCGGTCATTGCTTGACTTTCTTCCTTGCAGTTCGTGGCCGCCGGAAAACTACTGTCAATCCAGATCCGAGTCAAGCGTAGGAGTCAGTTCCTCGATCTCCGTGATCTCGACGACGCGTTCCGTGGCCGGTGGGCACGGCGGGCGGATACATCGCGCTCGAGGGTTCCTCTCATCCGCGTAGCGATAGCGGACACGCACGGTCTTCCCCACGAAGGAACCGAGGTCGAATGCCGCCGTGTTCTGCACGTAGATCTGGTGAACACCTTCACAGCGGACGGTCAAGACGTAGCGATCACCGAGGCGGTCGATCGAGGCCGGACCGTGAATCTCGTACACCCCGTCGAGCCGGCGTTCGCAGGCGGTCGGCAGCAGGATCTGGGGCTCACCGAACGCGGGTGTCGTCCCCAGCGGTGAGAGGTTGTGTGTCGCCGACGGGCCGACGTGCCCAGGTCCAACAACCGCCACGACGATCGCGGCCGCCGCACACCGACTCCGAGCCGTGCTCAAGGGTTGATCATGAACCGTCGACAGGTCCACGAAGGTGCCGGTTGTCAGTGCGCGGGTTGCGGCACCGGCAGGTCGGAGGGCGCGCCCCAGACGGACGTCTGCGTCTGCCCGGTCGACGATTGCAGCACGAACCACTCGCCGGTCGTGTTCCGTCGCACGGCGAGGTCCGCCGGGCCGTCGCCGTCGTAGTCCCCCTGCACCGGGGTGTCGTTCAGACCGCTCGAGGCCGGAGAGCCGAACAGTCGGGTCTGAAAGCCGGTAGCGCTGCCGAAGACGAGCCACTCGCCGGTGGCCCTGCGATAGATGGCGAGGTCCGCCTTACCGTCACGGTCGAAGTCGGCAGGCACCGGAATGTCGCCGAGGCCGCTCGCGGCGGGGGCGCCGAACAGGAGGGTCCGAAAGCCGGTGGCGGTGCCGAAGATGAACCATTCGCCGGTGGCCTGGCGATACACAGCCAGATCCGCTTTGCCATCGCCGTCGTAGTCCGCGGGCACGGGAATGTCGCCGAGGCCACTCGAGGCCGGAGCACCGAACAGGAGGGTCCGAAACCCGGTCGCGGTGCCGAACACGAACCATTCGCCGGTGGCCTTCCGGTACACGGCCAGATCCGCCTTGCCGTCGCCGTCGAAGTCGGCGGGCACCGCGGTGTCGCCGAGACCACTGGCGGATGGAGCGCCGAACAGCAAGGTCTGAAACCCGGTCGCGCTGCCGAAGACGAACCACTCGCCGGTGGCTTGCCGGTAGACCGCGAGATCGGTCTTGCGGTCGCCGTCGAAGTCGGCGGGCACCGGCGCGTCGCCGAAACCGCTCGAAGCCGGAGATCCGAACAGCAGGGTCTGAAAGCCGGTGGCGCTCCCGAACACGAACCACTCCCCCGTGGCCGATCGATAGACGGCCAGATCTTTCTTACCGTCACCGTCGAAGTCACCCAAGACAGCTCGGACGTTCAGGGTCGCGGTCCGGGTCGTGTTGCCCTGGCCGTTCGTGGTGTTGGTGAACGTGATCGTGGTGCCATAGAGGCCGGGCGCGAGAGCGTTCGCGCCGGCGTTCACCGTGAAGGTGATCGTCGTCCCTGTCGTCGTCACCGTGCCCGAGGTCGCCGACGCGGTCAGCCAGCTCGGCAGGCCGGAGATCGAAAAGTTCACCGACCCGCTCGTCGCGCTCAGCTGATACGCAACCGCCGACGGCGAGAATGGCGCGCCATGGCTCCCGGCCACGCTGACGTTGGCGGCCGGCGTGACCTGGAGCGTCAACAGCGCCAGCGGCCAGCCGATGTCCTGGAAGAGCGAAAGTTCCAGGCCTGGCCCGCTGAGGGGGACCGTGTAGCTCGGCTCCATGAGCTGGTTGGGAGTCAGCGCGGTGTCCCAGTGCGACACCGAAGAGCCGGGTTGCTGGGGATTCGGAGCGAACATCCGGACGTGGTCACCCACCCTTCCCGCCGTCAGAGCGCCGCTGGCCGCCCTCACCTGAGCCCCGACCCAGTGCAGGTTCCCGGTGTTCGTGCTCGCGGCGACCCGCTGGGCATTGGTCATGCTCGGAAAGTCGGCCGGGCTGGCCCCGTGGTTTTCGAGGTTGATCATGAACGTGTCGTTCCGGCTGAACATCTTCGCGCCCGTGGCCAGGTCGACGAAGGTCAGAAAGCCCAGTCCGTGGCCCAGCTCGTGGAGAAGGACCGTCACGAAATCGATATCGCCGCCGGCGTTGCCGTCGAGCCCGTAGTACCAGCTCCTCGGAAACGCGCACGTGGTCCCGACCGCGCTGTTGAATTGCGCGTCGATGTCGGCGGCCGTGGGGTCGAGGTCACTGCCGTGCAGCGCATTGGCCAGCGCGATCGGATACCAGGTGGCAGGCAGAAGAGCCCCGCTGAAGTCGCGGAAGGAGCTGGAGGGGCCAGCGGAGCCGAGCACCGCCGAGCTGGCGTTGCAGGCCAGAGCATCGAACGTGGCGTTGACCCGGATCGTCACCGCGGTGTTGAGAACCGCGCCCCAGATGTCCGCAACCCCTCGCCGGCGCCGTCGTTGTTGATCACCGTGACGGTCGCCGCCTGCGCGATCGGAGACGCGACAGCGACCATCCCCAAGAACGACGCCAGCAGGACGATCATGCCCGACCGGGCCCGACGGAGTCCCATCCCCACCTCGCTGCGTGGTGCCGAACCGTTAGGGTTTGTCGGCGACGCCGGGCGTCTCGCCGAGGTGGTGCATCTTGACCTTTCCGTCGGCGTCGATCGTCACGATCAGCGGGTTCTGGAAACGGCCCTGGAGATCGACCTTGACTCCTCCACCGGGCACGGAGCTCGGCGTCTCGACCAACCCCTGATGCGAGGTGCTCAGCGAGTTGGTGAGCTGCGGACTCAGCTGAAGCGGCACGGTGCCCGGCGCCGGCTCCTTGAGAATCGCCCCCGTCTGGGGGTCGACGTGGATCACCATGCCCGGCGCGCCTCCGGGAACCGCCGCCGGCTGGCTTTCTCCGGAGAACACCGGCGCGGCCGCCAGGGCGAAGCCGCCGAGCGCCACGAGCAGGACGATCAGGAAGGTGCGCATGCGAGACGTCTCCTTCAGGGCGGTGATCACCACACCGATCGTTCGTTCAGCCACGCTTGGAACCTTACTCCAGAATCCAACGTGAAGTGCCAGCAATCATGCCCGCCAGTGTGAATCAGTTTGCCCACGAGACCTACAATGGCGCGGGCGAGCGCGAGGCCGACGCGGCTCAGGCGATCGTGAACGCGCGGGCGGCGAATTCGGCGAACCGGTTCTCGAGGTCGGCGGCGACCGCGTCGGCCACCTCGCGCGCGGTGCCCGCGCGATCCTGGGGCTCGCCGTGGGTCCACGAGTCGAGGTACTCGTCGGAGCCGTGGAGCCCGCGCTGCATGGCGACCGAGTCGATCAACATCTGGAAGCGCTCGGACAGCTCGACGGTCGCGCTGTCGGGACCGTCCTGAGCCTCGACGCCGGCGGGAATGCCCTTCCAGGCGATCACGCGATAGGTCGCCATCGCGGGGCGCGGCGGGTCAGCCGCCAAGGTACTGGCCGATCAGCGTGATGTGATCGCGGGGGCCGAGACGGGAGTCGATCGTGTGGTCGATGCCGAGCACGGCGTCGTTGACGAGTACCTCGATGTGCTCGCCGAGGTCGTTGCCGTGCCACAGCGCGTCGGCGAGATCCGGGTAGCGGTTCGTCAGCCCGCGCAGCACGCTCCGGACGGTGGCCGGCTCGGCCAGCAGCTCGTCGTAGACCTGCCGGCCGCCGCCGTTGCCGCCCACGAATCGCGTGACCCACCCCGCGACTTCTACCGGGATCACCGCCGGAGCGACTGCGCTCGGCTCCGGCGCTGCCGCGGTCGGGGTCGCCGTCGGTGTGGCCTTACTCTTTGTCCTCATACTTCTTCTTGAGGTCGGCGACCACGCTGGCATCCGCGAGCGTGGTGGTGTCGCCGAGCACGCGGCCCTCGGCGACGTCGCGCAGGAGCCGGCGCATGATCTTGCCGCTGCGGGTCTTGGGCAGCTCGGCCGAGAAGATGATGTCGTCGGGCCGGGCCAGCGCGCCGATCTTCTTGGCCACGTGGGCTTTGACCTCGTCCTTCAACGCTTCGCTGGTCGGGATGCCGGCCTTGATGGTCACGAACGCGGCGATGGCCTGGCCCTTGATCTCGTGGGTGCGCCCGATGACCGCGGCCTCGGCCACCGAGGGATGGTCGACCAGCGCCGATTCGACTTCCATCGTCGACACCCGGTGACCGGAGACGTTCATCACGTCGTCGATGCGGCCGAGCAGCCAGAGATAGCCGTCCTTGTCGCGCTTGGCGCCGTCGCCGGTGAAGTACACGCCGGGGATCTGGCTCCAGTACTGCTTCTGGAAGCGCTCGGGATCGCCGTAGATCCCGCGCAGCATGCCCGGCCACGGCTTCTTGAGCACGAGGTAGCCGGCTTCCACGGATTCGCCCCTGTCGTTGACCACGTCGGCCTCGATGCCGGGGAACGGAAACGTCGCCGAACCGGGCTTGCAGACGGTGAGGCCGGGCAGCGGCGTGATGAGGATCTGCCCCGTCTCCGTTTGCCACCACGTATCCACGATCGGACAGCGGCCGCCGCCGATGACCTTCCAGTACCAGACCCAGGCCTCGGGGTTGATCGGCTCGCCGACCGAGCCCAAGAGGCGCAGCGACGAGAGATCGCAACGGTTGGGAAACTCGTCGCCCCAGCGCACGAACGTGCGGATGGCGGTGGGCGCGGTGTAGAGGATTGTCACCCCGTACTTCTCGACGACGCGCCAGAAGCGGTCCTTGTCGGGATAATCCGGCGTGCCTTCGTACATGACGCTGGTGGCGCCGTTGGCCAGCGGCCCGTAGACGATGTACGAGTGACCGGTGACCCAGCCGATGTCCGCGGTACACCAGTACACGTCGTCCTCGCGCAGGTCGAAGATCATCCGGTGCGTGGTGCTCACGCCGGTGAGGTAGCCGCCGGTGGTGTGGACGATGCCCTTGGGCTTGCCCGTGGAGCCGGAGGTGTAGAGCAGGTACAGCATGTCCTCGGCATCCATCGGCTCCGGCTTGACGTAGGCGTCGCCGTCCTTGACGAAGTCGTCCCACCACACGTCCCGGTCCTGCTGCCAGTCGATCTCCTGGCCCGTGCGCTTGTAGACGATCACCGTCGACACGAACGGACACTCCTTGAGCGCCTCGTCCGTGTTCTTCTTGAGCGCCACCATGCCCCCGCGGCGGTAGCCGCCGTCGGCGGTGATGACCACGCGCGACTTGCAGTCGTTGATCCGGTCGCGCAGCGACTCCGGCGAGAAGCCGCCGAAGACCACGCTGTGGGGCGCGCCGATGCGCGCGCACGCCAGCATGGCGATGGGCAGCTCCGGGATCATCGGCATGTAGATGGTCACCGCCTCGCCCTTCTTGACGCCGTGCTTGCGGAGGGCCGAGGCGAAGCGGTTGACCTCGCGGTAGAGGTCCCGGTAGGTCAGCACGCGGGTGTCGCCGGGCTCGCCTTCCCAGATGAAGGCGGCCTTGTTGCGCCGCGGCCCCTCGACGTGGCGGTCGAGGCAGTTGTCGGAGACGTTGAGCTTGCCGCCGATGAACCACTTCGCATACGGCAGCTTCCACTCGAGCCCCTTGCGCCACGGCTTCATCCAGCGCAGCGTGCGAGCCTGCTTCTCCCAGAACGCCACCGAATTGCGCCCGGCCTCCTTGTAGACCGCGGGCGATTTCACCTGGGCCGACTTGACGAAGGCCGCCGACGGTCGGAACCTGCGTCCTTCCTTGAGGAGGGCCTGGATCGGATCGTCACGACGCTCAGCTTTGGCCATGGGAAACCTCGCGCGTGGGCTCGAGTGAGAACCGTCTGACCGCGCCGGGATTATACGTCACGACGTCCGGCCGGCCTGCGAGGGCTTCTCGTTGAGGAACTGGTCGCGGTTCTCCTTGAGGCGGCGCACCAATTCGCCGAACGACGTCGTGCGGATGATCCGGTCGAACTGGGTGCGATAGTTGCTGATCAGGCTCACGTTCTCGATGGTGATGTCGTAGATCAGCCAGTGCTCGCCCCGCTTGAGCATCCGCGCCTCGACGGGTACCTCGACGCTCTTGTTGGTGATGACCTTGGCCCGCACGATGGCGAATTCGCCGTCCACGGCCTCGCTCGTGTAGTAGAGGCGCTCGCCGCGATAGAGATCGATCTTCGAGATGTACGTCCGCTCCAGCAGGTCGGCGAACAGCTGGACGAACTCGTTCCGCTCACCCGCGTTCCGAGTCTGCCAGTGGGGGCCGAGCGCCCGCTTCGCGGTCTCGTTCACGTCGAAGATCTCGATGGCGACCTTGCGGACGGCCGCGCGCTTGTCCGTCGAGCGGAGCGCGGGGTCGTCGAGGATTTTTCTCACCTGGTCGGTGTACTGCCGCACCTGGTCGGTCGGGGGCCCGGCCCAGGCCGGCGCCGTAACGGCCAGCGCCACGAGCCCGGCCGCCGCGAATCGGACGAGAAGTCGCATGCAGATCCTCCTTGTCTCTGATTCAACACTGTACTGGTCGCTCACGCTCCCCCGCAAGTCGGCGCGCCGGGCCACTGGTACAGTCGTTGCTCCGCAGAGCCGAGGTTGATCGAGACCGCGGGGCCTTGACCGCGCGCCGACGAGGAGGGCTACCATGGCGACGATGCCGAGAGAGCGGTTCATGGAGCGCGTCGAGGAGCGAACCGTCGTCAGCGCGGCCACCCGTCCCGCCGTGGGTTGGGGCGGCGTCTTCGCCGGACTCGTCGTCGGCGCCGGCGTGGTGATGTTCCTGAGCGCCCTCGGCATGGCGATCGGCATCACCATCCTGCCCGATCCGCAGGCGAGCGCGGAGGGCCCGGCGCGGCTGGGCATCGGGACGGTGGTGTGGGCGGCGTTGAGCCTGCTGGCCGGGTTCTTCGTCGGCGGCCTGGTCTCGACGCGGGCGACCAATCATCCCGACCGCGGCGGCGCCGTCATTCAGGGCGTGCTCGTGTGGATCCTCGGCGTGGTCGCCCTGCTGGCCTACGTGATGAGCGGGATCAGCACCGGTGTGACCGGCGTGGCGCAGAGCGTCGGGCTCCTCACCCGCGGCGCCATCGTCTCAGGGGTGGCCACGGCGACGGGCGCGTCGACCGACGAGGCCGCGCGCGCGCTCGACGACCTGCGCGCCCGCATCGCGCCGCTCCGCGACGATCCCGCCCGCGTCGCCGCCGAGGTGCAGGCGTTCTTCGAGCAGCTAGCCGAGCGCGCGAAGCCTCAGGATCCCGCCCTCGGCGCCGCGCAGCGCCAGGCACGCCTGACGTCCTGGACCAGCTTCGGCGCCCTGCTGCTCACGTTGCTCGTGTCGGTCGGCGGCGCGCTCAGCGGCACTCCCCGCCCCGACGACTGGCGCACGGGCTACGAGTGAGCTAGGGAATCAGGCTCTTGAGGTGGGTGAGGATCTCGCGCTCGAAGTCGTCGAGCGTGATGCCGAACGCCTTCTGGAAGTTCTCGCGCGGGGTCTGGCTGGTGCCGAAGGAGCGGATGTACTCGACCACGCTGCCGAAGCCGTGGTGCCGGATCAGATAGTCGGTCATCAGGAAGGCCAGCTGGTACGTCGGCACCGAGCCTTCCTTGAGATGCCGCACCGTGAAGCCGCGCGGCGTGCCGAGCGTGGCCAGGTCGAGGCGCGCGGAGATCAGCGCGGCGTGATTGCGGATGCCCCGGCGGGCGATCTCGCGGCGGTTCGGCATGGTGTCCAGATGCAGGCGCTCGAGCACGGTGAACGCCACCCACTCGGCCATGCCCTCGGCGAGCCACTGCGCGGCGCGGCCTTCACCCTCGGCCAGCTCGATCTGACAGACGTGCGTCATCTCGTGGGCGATCAGGCGGAGCCACTCGCGGCGCGAGCTGTCGGCGCCTTCCTCGTTGAGCAGGAGCTGACGGCGCCGGCCCACGCCGATCGCGAAGTCGGCCAGCTCGGCCGCGCGCGCCGGCGAGACGTCGCCGTCCTGCACGAGCCCGCGCTCGAACGACTTCGCCGAGCCGTAGAGGAAGACCGTGAAGCGCGAGGGCACCGGCAGTCCGAGGTCGCGCGCGAGAATCGCCGCGATGCCTCGCACGGCGGCGGGATCGGTCTTGAGCTCGCGGCCGTCGACGGGGACGCTGATCGTCGAGGGATCGATGGAGATGGGCAGCACCAGGCGCGCGTTGCCGCAGCCGCCGACGATGGCCAGGAGCAGGACGAGACACAGCCCACCGGTGAGGGTGACCATCCCGAACGGGCCGCGGGCGGCGTGAGACATGAAAGCGATTGCCTACCTTGCGGCGGGATCTTACACAGCCCGAGGGCGGAAGGGAAGACCTTTTCACAAAAAGATCGATTTTTTGCTGACCATCTGATTGTGAAACTTACATTGCGCTGCGCCTCGGCCCTCGCCTTCACGACGCTGCTGCTCCTCGCCGGAGCGGCCGCGGGTCAATCCGTCCGCGGGCCAATCGTGAAGCCGGACTACCGCGGCCGGGGCGTGGTGCTCGCGGTGCTGCCGCCGCCCTCCGACCTGCACGCGACCCGTCCGGTCATCGTGATCGAGCACGAGCCCATCGCGGGATTGATGGACGAGAAGATGTCGATGCCGTTCATCGCCGCCTCGACCACCCTGTTCCAGGGACTGCGCAAGGGCGACCGGATCGCGTTCGGCCTCAAGAACACGCCCGACGCGCTGCTGGTCGTCTCGATCGAGCGTCTCAGTGGCCCTTGAACTGGGGCTCCCGCTTGTCGACGAAGGCGCGCGCGGCCTCGCGATGGTCCTCGGTCTCTCCGGTGCGCGAGTGGTGCCACGCCTCCAGATCGAGGAGTTGCGCCAGCGTGCCGCTCTCCGCCGCGTTCATGTTCCGCTTCATGTAGCCATAGGCGACGCGCGGGCCGCGCGCGAGCTTGCCGGCCAGCGCGCGGGTTTCCCCCTCGAGGTCGGCGTCGGGCACGACGCGATTGACCAGACCCAGCGACAGCGCCCGCTGCGCGTCGAGGATGTCCGCCGTGTAGTACAGCTCGCGGGCCTTGGCGGTGCCCACGAGCCGGGTGAGGTAGTAGCTGCCGCCGAAATCGCCGGAGTAGCCGACCCGCGCGAACGCGGTGGCGAAGCGCGCGTTGTCGGAGGCGATGCGGAGATCGCACGCCATGGCCAGCGAGAGGCCGGCGCCCGCCGCCGCGCCGCGCACCATCGCGATCGTCGGCTTCGGCATCTCGTGGAGCCATCGCGAGGTCTCCATCCGCGCCCGCAGCGCCTGGGCGCGCTGCTCCAGCGTGTCGCCCTCGGCCTCGCGCCCCTCGGCCATCTCCTTCACGTCACCGCCCGCGCAGAAGCCGCGTCCCGCCCCGGTGAGGATCACCACGCCGACGTCGTCGGCGGCGGCGAGCCGGGTGAGCGCTTCGAGCAGCGCGTCGAGCATCGCCGGCGAGAGCGCGTTGAGCCGATCGGGCCGATTCATGGTCAGCACGGCCACGCCGTCCGTCACCTCTTCCCGCAAGTCCGCCATGACATTCCCTCCGCGCGTGATCGAGTCCGGCGATGATGGACTAGAATACGCGACCAGTGAACGCTCCCCTGCTCGACGGCCTCACCGTGCTCGACTTCACGCGCGTGCTCGCGGGCCCGTACTGCACGCGCCTGCTCGCCGACCTCGGCGCCCGCGTGATCAAGATCGAGCGGCCGGGCGAAGGCGACGAGATGCGCCGCGGGTTCTTGCAGCTCGACCCCGCGCGCACCGACCAGTCCACGTACTTCATCCGCATCAACGCCGGCAAGCGGAGCGTGGCCGTCGACCTGGCCCATCCCGACGCCCAACCATTGGTGTTCGATCTCGTCCGCCGGGCCGACGTGGTGGTCGAGAACTTCGTGCCGGGGGTGATGGCCAAGCTCGGGCTCGACTACGCCACCGTGGCGGCCGTTCGTCCGGGCATCGTGTACTGCTCGATCTCCGGATACGGCCAGACCGGCCCGCTCAGCAGCGCGCCCGCCTTCGCGCACTTGATCAGCGCGATGTCGGGGCTCATGCACCTCGAGCAGGGCGACGATCCCGCGCCGCGCGCCCCCTATCTGCAGGCCGCCGACGTGCTGGCCGGCACCCACGCGTTCGGCGCCATCCTGGCCGCAGTGGTGCGCCGCGGCCGCACCGGCGAGGGCGCGCGTCTCGACGTCTCGATGCTGGAGGCGCTGGTCGCCGCCGAGGACATCTCGTACGGCGGCGTGCTGAACGGTGCCGCCGAATACCCGGGGCCGCGGCCGGGCATGATCGTTCATCGGATCGGGGATCGGTACGTCGCCGTGCAGACCGTGGGCGCGCCGCAGCTGTGGGCGCGTGTCACGAGCGCGATGGGGCGGCCGGAGCTGGGGGCCGATCCGCGCTTCGCCACGCCCGCGGCCCGGCGAGAGCGCTGGGGAGAGATCCGGGAGATGGTCACCGCGTGGCTCGACACGTTCCCGGCCGTCGGGGCCGCGATCGACGCGCTACGCGCGGCGCGCGTCCCGTGCGCGCCGGTGCTGGCCCCGGCCGAGGTCGCCGAGCACCCGCACATGCGGGCGCGTCAGGCGTTTCCGGCGATCCCGCACCCGACGCGGGGCGAGGTGCGCATCACAGCCACGCCCGTGCACGTCGACGACCGGCCGGTGACGCCGGCGGGCGGCGCGCCCTACCGCGCGGGCGAGCACACCCGCGCGGTGCTGCGTGACGTGCTCGGCTACAAGGACGAACGAATCGCGGAGCTGGAGAGAAGCGGCGTGATCGAGGCGCCGCCCGACTAGGCCTCGGCTTCCTTCTTTCGCTCCCGCTCCTGGACCTTGGCCACCGCGCGGCCCTTGTCCGGGTTCGGGTCCTTGATGATGCCGTAGGCCTCGCGCCCCTCGTGGTCTTCGGGCAGGTGCTCGGTGATCGGAAAGCCTTCCTCGTTCACGAAGAGCAGGCAGTGGCAGTACTTGTACTTCTGCATCTCGTCGCACGCGCAGATCCAGCGGCGGTTCTTGGCTTCTTCCTTGGCATCGGGATAGAAGTTACAGGGGCAGAGCGGGCGGCCGACTTCCTCGATGTGCTTGGCCAGCCCCATCACGACCGTCTCGGTCACGGTCACGTCGGGATGCAGCGACGTCCCTGACTTCTCGGAGTACTTGCGCGCATAGGCCCACATCTTGTCGATGTTCGCCTTCGAGGGCTCCGCCATGCCTGGACTCCTCTCAGCCTTCCGCGAGTGCCGCGTCGATCGCCTTGGGGTTGAAGCCGGTCAGCTTCTTGTCGCCGATGAGCAGCACGGGCAGCGACAGGAGGCCCAGCGCCATCAGCTCCTGGCGGGCCTCCGGGTCACGTCCCACGTTCTTCTCGGTGAACACCACGCCCTTTTGCGATAGATACTCTACCGCTCGGTGACAGGGCCCTCAGCCGATGTTGGTGTAGACGGTGATGCTCGGCGCCATGCGTTCCCCTCCTCTACGTTGAGATGCGCGTGACCCGCGCGCGGGTTCGATGGTAACACCGCTGTGGTACGCTCCGCGCGAATCGACCGCCGAGGAGGAACGGGTGATGTCCGATACCGTGCACGTGGCCAGCGGCAAGGTGCGAGAACTGTACGCGCTCGACGACGACCGGCTGCTGCTCGTGGCCTCCGACCGGATCTCGACCTTCGACGTCGTGCATCCGACCGCCATCCCCGACAAGGGCCGCGTGCTCGCCGGCCTCGCCGCGTTCTGGTTCACGCGGACGCGCACGATCTGCCTCAATCACCTGTTGACCGTGCGACCCGACGGCCGCTCGACCGAATGCCGGCGGCTGGCCATGCTGCCCATCGAGTGCGTGGTGCGCGGCTACCTCGCCGGTTCGGGGTGGCGCGACTACCGGACGCGCGGCGAGGTCTGCGGTCACCGCCTGCCCGCCGGGCTCCGCGAGTCCGACCGCCTGCCCGAGCCGATCTTCACGCCCGCCACCAAGGCCCAGACCGGCCACGACGAGAACATCACCCGCGAGGAGGCCGCCTCCGTGGTCGGCGCCGAGCGCCTCGCCGAGGTCGAGCGCCTCTCGCTCGAGCTGTATCGCTTCGCGTCGGAGTACGCCCGCGAGCGCGGGATCGTCATCGCGGACACCAAGTTCGAGTTCGGCCTCGATCGCGCGGGACGCGTGGTGCTGGGTGACGAGGCGCTGACACCGGATTCGTCCCGCTTCTGGCCCGCCGACCAGTACGCGCCCGGCGGTCCGCAGCCGTCGTTCGACAAGCAGTTCGTCCGCGACTACTGCGAGCGCACGGGATGGGACAAGACCCCGCCCGGACCGGAGCTTCCGCCGGACGTGGTCTCCGGCACGCGGGCGCGCTACGTCGAAGCGTTCGAGCGCCTGACGTCGATCGAGTTCGACGGCTACCTCGCCGACCCGACCGTGGTCCTGGGTTAAGCGCCGGGCACGGGAGTCCGATCGACGGGCGCGATGGCGCCCATGTCGGACTCGAGCTGGAGCGTGTCGGCGATCTTGCTGTAGCTCGAGAACATCTGCGCCACGCCGAGGATCTCCATCACCCCGCGCTCGCCGACACCGAGCCGTCGCATCTGACCCAGGTGCAGCGCCGTCCCGAAGCGCGAGCGTGACGTGAGCGAGACCGCGAAGGCCAGCGCTTCCTTCAGCCGCCGGGTCAGCGCGTGGTCGTCGAACGCGTGACGGAGCGCGCCCCAGAAATCGGCGAGATACCCGGGATCGTGGGCGAGCGTCAGGAACGGCGCGGGCATGTCGCCGTAGAACGCGCGGATCTCGTCGAAGACGGCGCGAGCTTCATCGCCCGGTTCGGTCGGCGGCGGCAGGATCTCAGCGGGTAATCCGTCGGCGACCACGTTGAGCGCGTTGGTGATGCCGACGACGGACGCGGCCTCGTACCAGAGCGCGTCCTCCTTCATCCCCTGCAGCTTCCCGGCCGCAGTGTGCGCTTCCACTCAGTAGCGACAGGCATTCACCCCGCTGACGACGGCCGCGACCATCTCCTTCTCCGCTCGTGTGAACTCGCCGGGCCCCATCGCCCGCTTCATCGCCCGCCCGTGAGGACCGCCGAACCCGGGATCCCACGCCATCACCCGACTCATCGCCGGCGGCTCCACGAAGTCATACCCGAACCACGCCTTCGACAGCTCGAACAGCCTGCGCGCCGCCTCCGGATACTCCGACGCGTCTCGAATCCTCACCGTGGTCATCGCGCCCTCCTCCCCGCGGTTCGTGACAAAGCCCGGGCGATCCTACCTCCCAGGATGAGCTCGATCAAACAGTCGAGATCCGCAATGGCGGTCGGTCGCCACGACCAGTTCGACCCCACGCGCGACAGGCATCATGACAGCATTTCCAATAATGCTATGATGCCGCCATGCGGACCACGGTGACGCTCGATCCTGACGTCGCGGCGAAGCTCAAGGCGGTCGCCCGCGAGCGCGGCATCTCGTTCAAGCAGGCCCTGAACGGCGCCGTACGGGCTGGCCTCGGGGGGCAGCGCAAAGCCGCCCGCGCCTTCACGCAGTACGCGCAGCCGATGGGTCTCCGTCCGGGCTTCAATCTCGACAAAGCCCTCCAACTCGCGGGGGCCCTCGAGGACGAGGAGATCGTGCGCCGGCTCGAGCGACGCAAGTGAAGCTCGTCGATGCGAACCTCCTCCTCTACGCGACCGACGCGCGTTCGCCGCGACACGCGGCGGCCCGATCCTGGCTCGAGCAGCAGTTGTCGGGCGTCGAGACGATCGCGCTCGCATGGGTGGTGTTGCTCGCGTTCTTGCGTCTGAGCACCCATTCACACGTCTTCGCGCGACCGCTGGCGGTGGAGCGCGCGTTCGACGTGGTCGACCGCTGGCTCGCGCGACCATGCGTCGTCGTCGTGCATCCGGGTGATCGGCACGCGGCGGTCATGCGCCAGCTTCTCGGACGGCTCGGGACGGCGGGCAACCTGGTGAACGACGCCCACCTGGCCGCCCTCGCCATCGAGCACGGCGCGGAGCTGAACTCGTGCGATTCCGACTTCTCCCGCTTCGCCGGACTCCGCTGGATCAACCCCCTCGACGCTGCGTAACGACGTGTGCAATACGCGACCCTGCCTCGCGGGTTCCCTCGTCAGGGGCGAGCCTGCAGGGCCGCCGATGTCGAGACGCAAAGACTTCTCCGCGGATCGGCGCCGGCATCGAGTCGCCCGAGCGAGTCGGATCGTTTCGATACTTCAGGGAAATGGTCTCTCCATGACGTCGGAGGTTACGCATGATTCTTCTGCCGAGTCGTCGCTCCGGGCAGTACATCGAGCCGAGCCGGCTGATCGACGTCATGGCGCTCGTGCAAGGGCTCGCGCTGCACGGAAACGCCCTCAGAGAGGGGTATCTAACAGAGCCACACGACTCCGCGCTCTCGCCGCCTGTCTGAGCAGTGAAGAGCGCGCCTCAGGCGAGCGACGAGGGGCTCGGGAGGGGCGAAGCCCCCTCCGAGTTCACTTGATCAGGAACTCCGCGCGGCGGTTGCGGGCCCAGCAGGATTCCGCCTTCTCCCGGCAGAGCGGGCGTTCGACGCCGTAGCTGGTGACGGTCATGCGGGTCTCCGCGATCCCGCGGGCGAGCAGGTAGGCTTTCGTGGCCAGCGCGCGGCGCTCGCCGAGGGCGAGGTTGTACTCGGCGGTGCCGCGCTCGTCGCAGTGGCCCTCGATCAGGACCTGCCGGTCCGGATTGACGCGCAACCAGTCGGCGTTGGCGTCGAGGATCGCGGCGTCGCCGGGCCGGATGTCGGCGCGATCGAAGTCGAAGTTGATGGTCCGCACGCCGGCCGTGGCGCGGAACTCGGTGGGCGGCGGAGCATCGCGCCGAGGGGGCGACGCTGGTTCCGCGGGCGGCGCGGGCGCGATGGCGACCGGCGGTGCCTCGACCGGACGCGGTCGTTCGACCGGCGGCGCGGGGGCGGTCGGGGCCGTCGCGACCTGCGCGATCTGGCGCCTGAGGTCGAAGCGCACGGGAGGGTCCGAGCCCAGGACGTAGCCAAGCATCCGGTCGCCGAGCACGACCAGCTCGGCCTCGAAATGCTCGCCTCCGAGCTCGTGCCACAGCCGCACCCGGTTGCCCGAGACGTCGAAGAGCATTTTCATTCCGGTGAGCCCCGAGTCGCGGGCGACGTCGGGGACGGAGTGGGACGCCAGCGCTCCCTCCATGATCAGCCGCCCCGTGCCCCTCGCCCCCGCCTGGACGAGATCGAGCGTGGTGTCTTCCTCGCGCGGGATCAGCCCCGCGCCGGAGCCCAGCCACAATCCCGCCCACCGCCCGGTCACGTCGACCGACGCCGGCGGCCTTGCCGTCACACATCCCGTGACCAATCCCGCCACCAGCACTGCCGCCGCCAGTCCCCTCATCATCGGTCTCCCTCCGAGGGCGCTAATCGCTCGAGAGCTTTCCGTTGTGGCCCCAGTCGGACTTCTCGATGTCCTGAAAGACGATGTGCACGGCGTCGGGCGTGGTCTTGCCGATCTTCACCATCGCCTCGGTGATGGCGGCGGTCAGCTGCCGCTTCTGGTCCTGCGTGCGTCCGGCGAACCACTGGATCGTGATGTTGGGCATGGCCTCTCCTTCGCGTGCGCGTGGGCGCGAGTCGTGATGGTGGCGCGATTATACTGGACGCCGTGAGCGTGCAGTATCGCGAGGAGCCCTGCCGCGGCGCGCTGAACCGCGTGACCGGCATGCCGTTTCAATGGTCGCTCAACCCGTACATGGGCTGCGTCCACCGCTGCACGTTCTGCTACGTGCGGGCCTTCGAGCGCCGGGCCGATCGCCCGTCCGACGATCGCTACGGGCAGACCATCCGGGTCAAGGTCAACGTCGCCGCCGTGCTCGCGCGCGAGCTGGCGCGCGCCTCGTGGAAGCGCGAGCTGGTCGCGGTCGGCGCCGCCACCGATCCCTATCAGCCCGCCGAGGGCCGCTACCGGCTCACCCGCGGCTGCCTCGAAGCGCTGGCCCGCGCCCGCAATCCCCTGAGCCTCATCACCTTCGAACGCCTCGCGCGCGACTGGCCGGAGGAACTGCAGCGCTACCAGCGCCTCTATCCGCGCGCCTACCTCGACACGCGCGACGCCGAGCCGATTCGCGCCGAGGTCGCGAGGCTGCGCGCGCACTACGCCATCGCGGACCGGCGAGGCGAGCGTCTCGAGCCCGCGCCCGCCCCCGAGCAGCTCTCGCTCGCGGTCTGAGTGCGGGCGCCGTCACGATGCGCGTCGTCGCGTGGAACATCCGTGCGGGAGGCGGCGTGCGGGCGCGTCGGATCGGCCGGCAGATCGCCCGCTGGGCGCCGGACGTGGTCGTGCTCTCGGAATTCCGGGCGACCCCGCCAAGCTGTGCGCTGGCCGCCGCGCTGGCGGCAGGTGGCTGGCCGCATCAGCTCACCACCGCGGACACGCGCGCGCCGGGGATCAACGCGCTGCTCGTCGCCGCGCGGTGGCCGCTCCGGCGCATCCGGCTGCGGAGGGCTCCCGTCGAGCCCCACCGCTGGCTCGTGGCGGCTGTCGAGTCGCCGCTGCCGCTCGTGGTGGGCGCCATGCACGTGCCCAATCGCGTGAGCGGACGGAAGTATCCGTTCCTGGACGCCGTGCTGTCCTGCGCCCGCGGCTGGCGAAGGGGCCCGGCCCTGCTGGTGGGCGACACCAACTCCGGCCGCCGCGGCCTCGACGAAGAGGTGCCGGTGTTCAGCGTCCGCGAGGAAGGGTGGATCGACGGGCTGGGCGGCTGCGGCTGGCGCGACGCGTTCCGTCACCTGCGCGCCGAGGAGCGGATGTACACGTGGTACTCGCCGAACGGCGCCAACGGATTTCGCATCGACCAGGCCTTCGTGAACGCGCCGCTGCTGGCCCGGCTGAAGGAAGCGGCGTACGTCTGGGGCGGGCCCCGGCGCGGAGCCCGCCGTGACGTCCTGAGCGACCACGCCGCCCTGATCGTCGACCTCGCGGAAATCTAGCCGCTAGCTCGGCAGCTGCGCCAGGAACTCGCGGAGCGCGGGCGTAGGCCAGGGTCAGCTCCGGCAGATCCCCCCGTTGTCGAGCGTGAAGTTCTTGGTCGTGAACGTGGCGGATCTTCCTCAGCGGGACGGCCAGCCCTTGGCCATCTCGGCGCGGGCGTCGGGGCCGGCGTGGACGCGGTAGAGCACCATGCGCGTGAGGGCCGAGACCTGGTGGATTTCCCCCGCCGGGAAGATCACGGTGTCGCCCGGCTTGAGCGTGCGCTGCTCCGTGCCGTCGTTGAAGAGCCCCTCGCCCTCCAGCACGTGGTAGATCTCGTCGCAGGTGGGATGCGAGTGGATCGGCGAGATCTGCCCCGCCTCCCACCCCACCACGCTGATCGCGCTGTACTGGGTCTCGGACAGCGTCTTGTACACGTGATGGGTGGGCGAAAACTCCTTCGACCCGTGCAGGTCCAGGATCTTCATGGCTCGGCTCCCCAGGCGCCGCCGGCGTGGATGCCGGCGCGCGTGACGTAGTCGTAGAGGTTGGCGGCGTTCATCTGCATCACGCGCGGGGCCATGCCGTCCTGCTCGACGTCCATCGGATAGCGAGCGGTCATGGCCGTGAGGTTCCGGACCGCGTCGTCCTTGCTCATCCCCTTGCCGACGGCGCCGCGGACGTATTCGACCCACTCCTGGATGTAGGCGCGCTGCTCGTCCAGATAGCGCTTGTCGCAGACCGGCCCGTGGCCGGGGACGAACGTGTCCTGACGGAGACGGCGGAGCAAGTCGAGCGCCTCGAACCAGCGATCGGGGTCGCCCTCCTGGATCCACGTCTGGCACTTGCAAAAGATGTTGTCGCTGGTGAAGACCACGCCTTCTTCCTCCACGATGACCGCGGCCTGGTAGGGCGTGTGGCCGGGCATGCTCACCAGGCGAAACGTGTGGTCGCCCACGTGCAGGGTCATCTCCCGGTCGAACGTGATGACCGGCGCATTGGCCTTGTATCCCTCGAGCAGCTTGTCCTCGCCGGGGCCGAACGTGGCCACCCGCGCCAGCATCTCCGGCATGTTGGTCTCGAGGATGCGCTGGCGCACGCCCTGGTGGGCGACGACCGGCACGTCGAAGTACGCGTTCGACGTCCAGTGGTCGCCGTGCGGCTCGGTGTTCAGGATGTAGCGGAGCGGCTGGCCGCGCCGCTCGACCTCGGCCTTGAGCCGCAGCGTGTCGCTGGGCTTGTGCGGCCCGTCGATCAGCACGAGCCCGTCGGACGTCGCGACGAGCCCGTGGTTCGAGCCGCGCTGTTCGGTCTCCACGAACACGTTCTTCGTGAGCTGCTTCATGGGGCACCTCCATTGGTGGCTCGCCTCGGACGGCGCGTCGGCCGTGGGGGCGGCTCGCTCCTGGGTGGAACGATCGGCAGCAGCACGTGCGATCGGCGGCCCGGCCCGCAGTGGATCGTGACCGTGCTGCCGAAGATCTCGGGGGGACGATCCCCGGCGTCGTCGTGCTTGAACGGTCCGACGCCGGTGAACACGGCGCCGAGCGTACCGAGCCCGACGCTGGGACCGCCGGGATACTCGTAGTCGCGTCCGCGCACGGTCAGGCCGATGCGATGACCGGCCGGGACCACGATCGAGGTCGGCCAGATCTCGACGTCCAGCTCGTAGACCTGACCGGGCCGCAGCGGCTGCTTCTCGTCGTGGGTGTGATACGGCCGGTACGGCAGGGCGAGCGCCTCGTCGAGCTTTCGGTGCGACGCGCGCAGCCAGCCCTGGGCGATCGGCGTGTGGGGATCGAGGGCGCCCTGGTAGGTGATCTCCCGCATGTTCGGGCTGAACACGCGCAGGACCAGGAAGAGGTCGGCGTCGGTGCTCGCCGACGAGACGAACAGCTTGGCCGCGATCGGCCCGGTGATCTCGGTCTCCCGCGGCAGCGGCGCGGTGAGAAACGTCACGCCGTCGCCGAGCCCCGCGTAGCGCACGCTCGCGTTGCGGGCCAGCGGCGAGCGGCCGAGCGTGTGGCCGGCCGGGTCGAGATAGAGCTTCGTCCACTGCGTGCGGGCCAGCGGCCACTCGCGCTCGGCGCGCTCGACGAACCGTTCGCCCGGGTGGCGCACCTGGAGCAGCACCTTCGGCTGCTTGCTCCACCCCGTATCCTCGCCCTTGAGGAAGTGGCCGAAGAACTTCTTCTGGAGCGCGACTCCATAGTCCGTATAGAAATGGGTCCAGTGCTCGATCCCGTGCACCTCCAGCCACTTCTGCCGGGACGCCGAGCGCACGAAGCCCTCGAAGTTGCCGCGCGGGTGCAGGCCCTGCCCGCCCCAGTTCGCCGCCGAGAACAGTGGGACCTTTACCCTGGACCAGTCGGGCATGCGCGAGCGCCAGTACTCGTCGCTGGCCAGCGAGCTCTGCCGGCAGTCGGCCCAGAAGTCGCGGCGGGTCGCGCCCAGCTCTTCCTCGGTGAGGGTCGGCGGCCCCGAGACCCAGTCGCCGGTCAGGCGCGACCGATAGCCCCGCGCGCCGAGGCCGTGCTGGACGCGGATGACCTGCGAGGGAAACCACGCGCGTCCGAACGCGCACAGGATCCCGCCGTGATGGCTGAGGTCGCGGTAGTAATCGGCCGCGCCCTCCCACACGCAGATGGCGGCGAGGTGCGGCGGCTGGAGCGCGGCGGCCTGCCACTGGTTCATCGCGTAGTACGAGATGCCGTTGAGCCCGACCTTGCCGTTGCTCCACGGTTGGGCCGCCGCCCACTCCACGCAGTGATAGAGATCCTGGGCCTCGCGGGCCGACCAGAGGTCGAGGAAGCCCGGCGAGCGTCCGGCCCCCCGCGAGTCCACGCGGACGCACGCGTAGCCGTCGGGCACCCACTTCTCGGGATCGACGACTTCCCAGTTCTGATACTTGTTCGTCGACCCCGCGACCACGTCGGGATGCTCGTCGGCCATGCGCCGCCACTGATCGGTGTAGAGGTCCTCGAAGTGCAGCCACTTGCCGTACGGGCCATACGTCAGGATCACCGGGTGCTGGCCGTCGTCCGGCGGTCGGTAGACGTCGCCGCGCAGGACGGTCCCGTCGTCCATCGTGATGGGAACGTCCCAGTCGATGCGCATGCCGTCCCGCACGTCGGTCTTGAAATCCGTCACTCGCTATCTCCCCGCAACGTCGGCCGCGCGGCCGGTCCTGGCGGATTCCACGATGGCCTCGAGCACCGCGATGTTGGCGATACCTTCCTCACCCGAGACCTCGGGCCGCCCGCGCTCGCGTACGCAGCGCGCGAATTCCTCCAGCTCCTCGACCAGCGGCTCGGTCGCATCCAGCGGCACCGCCGAGCGCTCGGACTCGCCCCGGCGCAGGATCGACAGACGCGTGCCGCGGGCCTCGTACCAGGCCTGGGCCTCGGTCCCGTGGACGCCGATCCACTCCGTTCGGGTGGCGGGCAGCCACGAGGTGCCGAGATACCCGAGCGCGCCCGACGCGAACTCGAACAGGATCGAGGTGACGTCCTCGACGTCGATCTCGAGCACGAGCCGGCGCGACATCGCCATCACCCTGGCGATGGGCCCGAGCAGATATTGATACGTGTCGACGTGGTGGATGCCGAGGCTGGTCATGGCCCCGCCCGGCGTCTCCGCGCGGTCGGCCCGCCACATGCCGGCCCGGATCGTGGTCGCGAAGGCGTAGTCAGCCGACATGTTGCCCTCGATCTGGCCGACGCGTCCGAGCGCGCCCTCGGCGATGAGCCGCTTGAGGCCGCGGCTCGCCGGCAGCCGGCGCCGCTGGTGGCCGAGGGCGAGGACCACGCCAGCGGCGCGGCACACCTCGGTCGCGCGCCGCGCGTCGGCCACCGTGAGCGTGAACGGCTTGTCCACGAACACGTGCTTGCCGGCCCGCGCCGCCGCCACGATCTGCTCGGCGTGCAGGGAGTGCGGGGTGGTGATCACCACGCCCTCGACCTCGGGATCGGCGAGCACGGCGTCGAACGTGGGCACGTCGCGGCAGCCGTGCTTGCGCGCGAAACCCGCACGGTGATCGGCCGAGCGGCTGGTACACGCCACCAGCGAAAGTCCGGTTCCCTGCCGTGCGGCGTCGGCCAGCGTGCCCGCCCACCGCCCCGTGCCGATCGACGCGACGCGGAGGGGCGTCATGCGCTCGCGGGAACGCCCAGCACGACACGCTCATGCAGCGCGCTGATGATCTCGTCGACGCCGGCGCACGCCCAGATCTTGAAGAAGGGCGACTGCTGGAGCGCGGTGAACTCGCGGTTGGAGCGCTCGCTGGTCTGCTCCGGCGTCTCGCCCGGCCGTGCGCCCCGGATGCGACCGACCACCGAGTCCTTGTGATAGATCGCGGGGAACTCGACGTAGTGATAGAGGTATTTCAGGTCGCGCGTGTAGAAGACCGCGACCGGAATCGACTGCCACGTGCGGCCGTTCTTGTCGTTGAGGAACTCGGCCATGATGTCGGCGTTGCTGTCCGGCGTCTCGGCCAGGCTGGGCCGGGCGGCGCTGCTGAACTTCTGGCCGTCGCGCGGGAAGATGCGTAGCTCGAAGGGCGCGGCCTCGGCCACGCGCGCGAACACCGGCACGTCGCGGCGACAGTCCGACGACCACTCCTCCGAGATCACCAGCATCTTCGCGGGCCCGCCGGGCTGGGCGGCCAGCCACTCGAGCGCCTCGACCTGCTCGGGCTGAAGATGCGTCGCGTCGTACGTCGCGCGCAGGTGGCCGCTCTGGTCGCGCCGCTTGCTGCCCATCGAGCCCTCGCGCGCGAGGTTCTGCGGGGTGGCGACGAAGCGCACGTACTCGTCGAACGTCATGCCCTTGGCGAACCGCTCTGGTGTGACCACGCTCTGGCTGCGATCCACGATGAGCCTCCTTACTTTCTTAGGCTCGCCTCGGACGGCGGGGCCCCAGCCCCGCGACGTCCTGCGGCTCGCACTACATCGGGTTACTGAGACCGGCGACCACGGTGGCGCCGGTCAGCTTGCGAAACACCTCGGGCGAGGTCTTGATCTTGAGCGAGCGGCTGCCGCCGCCGAGGATGATCCACGGCAGGTCCATGAGCGTGTCGTCGACGTAGATCGGCAGCTCGGGCGGCAGCGCCAGCACGGTGACGCCGCCGATCATCATGCCGGTCAGCTCGCTCGTCTCCTCGGCCGAGGCGAACGAGATGCGCGCGGCGTTCATGAGCCGTCGCACCGTGTGGTTGCCGTCGAGCCGCCGCGTCGCCTTCACCACGCACGCCGCGTACTGCTTGGGCTCTTTCTTGGACGCGACGATGATCGTGTTCGCCGCGTGATCGGGTGAGCTGCCGTACTTCTCGCAATACGCCGCGGTATCGGCGAACGCGGGATCGATGCGGTGCGGCTCGTAGGGGATCCCGGTGGCGTTGAGCATTGCAATGACCCGCCGCTCGATCTCGTCCCCGTCGATCGTCGATTCAGGCCCCACGAGCCCCGTAGTCTGCCAGCTTTCGGGACTCGGCGGAAGGGGCGAGCTCAGCCGTGCCCGGTCAGGTCGCGCACGCGAGCAGCATGCGGGCGGGCCGGATGGTGCGGTCGAACGGATAGAATATGAGGCCGAGGTTCTCCAGGGTCACCACCCCGAGCAATGCCTCGTCGCCGGGCTCACCGAGAATGACCGGCGTGTGCCCATCGCCCTGCGGCAGATTGAGATGACATTCGGAGACGTCGCGCTCGATCTGCGTGCCGTCGGCCAGAACGAACGCCAGCCGACGTTTGGGCGTCAACCCAATGGCGCGCCAGACGTCGACCGGCAGCAGACTGTACTTGGCGCCGCTGTCCACCAGGAAACGAACCGGACGAGGCTCACCGGAAGGCCCGCTCACCACACCATCGACGTAGGTCAGTCCCATCGTGGTCACCTCCGCGACCAGTGTACGGACGGCGATGTCGGTGGCAATGCCCAATATTGGATACGGTGACGCACGCTACTGGCCCTCGTACACCTCGCGCTTGGCGACGCCGCGGTGGAGGGCGAGGTAGCGGTCGCGCGTCAAGCCGGGGGCGGCGTGGGCGAGGACCTCGCGGGCGCCGGCGGCGTCGTCCCAGAGCAGATCGACGACCATCGCGGCCAGGGCCTTGGCCGGCGCGACGTAGGCGAGCGCGGGATCCGCGATCGCGTAGTCGGCGGCGTGGCCGGTGCCGCGGGCGCCGCCCATGTAGGGGTGCAGGATCGGGATCACCTGGCTCAGGTCGCCCATGTCGGTCGACGCGGCGCGATGGCCGATCTCGCGATAGTGCTCGGCGCCCACGAGATCGATCGCGTTCTCCCTGAAGTAGCGCGCCATGGTGGCGTCGCAGCGGAGCGGCAAGTAGCCGGGCAGCGTCTCGATCTCGACACGCGCGCCGAGGGCGAGCGCGCCGGCCTTGAGCGCGCGGTCGACCTTGGCGTTGGCGTCGAGCACGCCTTCGAGGGTGCGCCCGCGCACGTAGGTCTCCAGCCGCGCCTCGCCCGGGATCACGTTCACCTGCGAGCCGCCGTGGGTCATGATCGGATGGACGCGGATCGTGTCCTCGTCGCGGAACGTCTCGCGCACGGCGTTGATGGCCATGAGCCCGATGTGGGCCGCGTACAGCGCGTTGACGCCCGCGTGCGGGGCGCCGCCGGCGTGGGCCGCACGGCCGACGTAGCGCACGGTCTTGCCCACGCGCCCGTTGTTCGAGAGCGGGACTCCGGCCTTGCCGTCCTCGGCCCGCGACGTGGTGTGGATCATCATCGCCAGGTCAACGTCGTCGAAGTGGCCGAGGCGCAGCAATTCCTGCTTGCCGCCGAGCAGCTCGAGGTGGCCGGCCGCGCGCTGGGCCACTCGCCATTCGAGATCGCCGCCCTCCTCGGCGGGGACCGCGAAGAGCACCACGCGGCCGGCGAGGTGCTCCATCGCCCCCGTGGCGGTGAGTCCCATCGCCGCCCCCACGAGGCCCGCGACCTGAGCGTTGTGACCGCACGCGTGAGCGGCGCCGGTCGTGGGATCGGCCTCGGGGTGGCCGGCGACCACGAGCCCGTCCAGCTCGCCGAGGATCGCGAACGTCGGGCCGGCGCGCCGTCCGGCCAGCTCGCTCCGGACGCCGGTCGACGCGAGCCCGGTCTTCGTCGTGAGGCCCAGACTCTGAAACGTCTCGTCCACGAGCCGCGCGGTTCGGTGCTCCTTGAACCCCAGCTCGGGATGGCTCCGGATGCGCTCGCCGATGGCGACGATGGCCTCCGCCCGCGCGTCGATCGCCGCGTAGATCCGCCCCTTCAGCTCCGTCTTGGTCATGGTCGCGTATCATACCCGGCATGAGCGAGCGACGGCGCGTGCGGACGATGTGCCCGATGAACTGTCACCCGACGCTGTGCGGAATGCTCGTGGACGTCGAGGACGGAAAGCTCGTCGGGGTGGCCGGCGATCCCGAGAACCCGGACAGCCGGGGATTCCTCTGCGTGAGGGGCCAGGCCTCGCGCGAGATCATCGGCAACCCCGAGCGCCTGCTCTACCCGCTCGTGCGCGAGCGGCGCGGTGTGAACGCGTGGCGCCGGGCGAGCTGGGACGAGGCGCTCGATCGCATCGCCGAGCGCATGCGGGCGGCGGGTCCGCAGGCCGTCGGGCTCTGGTCGGGCCACGGGCTGGCCGCCAACAACTACGGCACCCGCGTCGCCTCGCACCTGAACCGCCGGTTCGCGAATCTCTACGGGTGCCAGTGGTGGAGCGGGACCATCATCTGCTGGGGACTCGGCGCGTTCGGTCTCGGGCTCACCGGCATTCTCGAGGCGAGCACCAAGGAGGACATGGGCGAGCACTCGCGGATGATCGTGCTGTGGGGCGCGAACCTCGCGAGCCAGCCGAACACCGCGCCCCACGTGGTGGCCGCGCGGCGCCGCGGCGCCTACGTCGTCACCATCGACGTGCGCGAGACCGAATCGGCGCGGCATTCCGACGAGACGATCCGCATCCGTCCCGGCACCGACGCCGCGCTGGCCCTCGGGATGATGCACGTGATCGTGGCCGAGGGACTCCACGATCGCGAGTTCGTGGCGAATCACACCGTCGGCTTCGAGGCGCTCGTCGAGCACCTGGCGTCTCACACGCCGGAGTGGGCGGCACAGGTCACCGGCGTGGAGCCGGAGCGCATCCGTGCGCTGGCCCGCCGCTACGCGACGACCAAGCCCGCGATGATCCTGGTGGGCGGCAGCTCGATGCACAAGGGCAGCAACGGCTGGCAGGGCGCGCGCGCCGCGAGCTGCTTGCCGGCGCTCACCGGCGATCTCGGCCGTCCCGGCGCCGGGCTCGGCGTGCGTCACGGCGCCAGCACCCACGGTCAGGCCCTCACCGACATCACGCTGCCCGAGCGCCGCCCGCCCGGCGTCTACGTTCCGAACCAGATGTCGCGCATCACCGAAGCCCTGCTCGATCGTCGTCTGCGCGTGATCCTGCTCCTCGGCACGAACATGCTGTCGTCGTTCGCCGACGCGGATCAGGTCGCCACGGGGCTGGCCCGCCAGGACCTCGTGGTCAGCTACGACCTCTTCATGAACGAGACCACGCGCCGCTCGGCCGACGTCGTGCTGCCGGCCACCTCGTGGCTGGAGGAGACCGGCTGCAAGAGCACCAACACGCACCTCTACCTGATGCCGCGGGTGCTCGATCCGCCGGGCGAGTGCCGCTCGAACACGTGGGTGCTGCGCGAGCTGGCGCGCCGTCTCGATCTCGACGAGTTCTTTCCGTGGGCGGACGAGGCCGGCCCGATCGACGCGATCCTCGATCATCCGTCGACGGGCCACGCGACGGTGGCCGCGCTGGCCGCCGAGGGAGGGATGCGCGCGCTGCGGATCTCGCACGTGGCGTATCCGGACCTCGCGTTCGACACGCCGTCGGGGAAGGTCGAGCTCTATTCGGAGCGCGCGAAATCGCTCGGGCTCGCGCCCCTGCCCGAGCACGAGGATCTCCCGGCGTCGACGTATCCGCTGACGTTTCGCCAGGGCCGGACGCTCAATCACTTCCACGCCTTCTACGATCACGGCCGCGCGCTGCCCTCACTGGCCGCGGCCGATCCCGAGCCCGTGCTGTGGATCTCGCTCGCCGACGCCGCCGCGCGACGTCTCTCGGACGGCGCGGCGATCCGCCTCTTCAACGAGCGCGGCGAGATGCGCGCGCGGGCGCGCGTGACCGACGCGATCGGCGCGGGCACGGTGTGGATGCGCGACGGCTGGGAGGGCCTGAACACGCTGACCTCCGGACGCGCGGTGGTCCCGGACGAGGCGGTCGACGTCTTCCAGTTCGGCGCCGGCCAGGCGTCGTTCGACGCGATGATCGAGGTAGCGCCCGCGTCCTAGCTCAGCGCGGCGGCGGCTGGCGCAGCCAGCCCACGTACGCCGCGACACCGGAGTCGAGGTCGTAGCGCGGGGTCCAGCCGAGATCGCGACGGAGGCGGTCGGCCGAGAGCACGCCGCGAGTGAGCGCGGGCCAGCGTGAGGGCTCGTCGGGAACGCGCTCGATCTCGACGCCGGGCACCGCGCGGGCGATCGCGGCCAGCGTGTCTTCCGTGGTCGCGCCCTTCCCCCATCCGACGTTGTAGACGGCGTGAGGCAGTCGTTCGGCGAGCAGCACGGCGGCGATTCCGGAGGCGACGTCGTCCAGGTAGATGGGATCGCGGAGCGCTCCCGGCGGACCGCCGATGCGCAGGGTCTCGCCGCGCAGGGCCGCGCGGGTCCAATCGTTGATCGCCGAGAGCAGCGGCCGCGAGCCGGTGTCGCGCTCGAACGCGCCGAACGGGGAGGCGAGCCGGACCACCGCGACCTCGAGCGCGTTGGCGGCGGCGTAGCGCGCGGCGAGGGCCTCGGCCGCCCACTTGGTGATCGGATAGACGCCCTGCGGCTGCGGGACGGCGTCTTCGGTGACCGGGTCGCGGTCCGCACGCGTCCCGTACACGCTGCCGCTGGAGACGACGACGGTCCGCTGCCCGCCGAATTCTCGAATCGCCTCCAGCACGTGCAGGGTTCCCAGCACGTTGACCCGTGTGGTCTCCACGAACCGCCCGCGCTCGGCCTCGGGCGGAATCGCGGTGATGGCCGCGCCGTGCACGACGCGCTCGGGCCGCACGTCGCCGATCAGCGAACGCACCGCCCCCGCGTCGGTGACGTCGAGCTGGCGGAACGTCACCGATCCGCCGAGCCCGTCGAGGTGACCGCGCAGCGCCGCGTCGGGCAGATGCAGGTCGGCCGCGACCACGGCATGGCCACGCTCGGCCAGACACCACGCGAGCCCCGACATCACGAACCCCGTCGCCCCGGTGATCAGGATGGTCATGGCTCAGTGACCCGGTAGATAGCCGCCCAGCGCGGTCTTCGGCCACTTCGCCTGGGTCAGGAGCCAGTCGCGCGATTCACCGGCGAGCCGCCGCAAGCGGGCGACGTCCACGCCGACCAGCTCGCCTTTCCACTTCTTCACGCGGCCGCCGACCAGCACGGTGTCCACGTTGCTGGTGTCCATGCCGAGCACGATCGCGCCGTAGGCGTGATTGAGCGGCATCACGTTGATCGCGTCCGCCTTCAGCAGGACGACGTCGGCCTCCTTGCCGGGGGTGAGCGAGCCGACCGTGCGCTCGAGGTGATTCACGCGGGCGCCGCCCAGCGTGGCGGCCTCGACGACCTGCTTCACGGTCATCAGCGGCGGCGCGTTCTTCTCGCCCGCGCGCTCGCGCTGGAAGATCTGCATGCGCTGGAGCAGGAAGGCCGTGCGCATCTGGGTGAAGAACTCCGAGGGGATCTCGGTCTCCACGTCGTTGCTGAGCGAGAGCGGGATCTTCAGATCGAGGGCCTGCTGGTACGGGGGCACGCCGTGTCCCATCTCCATCTCGATCGGTCCCGCGATCGAGACGCCGCCGCCGGAGTCGGCGATCAGCGTCCACTCCGCCGGCGCCAGGTTGCAGCAGTGGATGTAGGTGACGTCGGGCCCCAGCGATCGCGCGAGCGGCAGGAGCTGGTTGGTCCCGTTGACGTGCAGGGTGATGGGCGCGCCGACCTCGCGCCCCGCCGCCCAGTGCGTCGGATCGAACGCGGTGGCCAGGGCCAAGGTGACGAGCTGGTCCTCGCTGGAGAAGTACTGCCGGCGTAGCCGCTTGATGTCGCCGGGATACTGGTTCTTCGGCCCGGCCGCGCCGGTGCCGTAGCCGTAGACCGCGCGGATCCCCGACTCCTGGAGGCCACGGATCGCGGCGTCGGAGTGCTCGGGCGTGTTGGAGATGTGCGACCAGTCCAGGAGCGTGGTGATCCCGGAATTCAGCGCGCCCCACGCGCTCAGGAGGTCGCCGACGTACACGTCGTCGGCCCGGTACACCCCGCGCGCCGTCGCGCCGATGTCGCGAAAGTAATCCGGATCGAGCCGGCCGTTGGGCAGGATGTTGCGGAGCTGCCCCTGCCAGGTGTGGCGGTGGGTGTCGACGAAGCCCGGCAGGACGAGCATGTTCGAACAGTCGATCTCGCTCGCCGAGGCCTGGAGATTCGGCCCCACCGCGGCGATCTTCGAGCCCTCGATCAACACGTCGGCGCGGTCGAAGTCGCCGAGCTGGGGATCCATGGTCAGGACCACGCCGCCCCTGAGCAGAACGCGCTGCCCCGACGCGCCCGCGGGCGGCGCGCCCGTCGCGCACCCCGCCAGCGCGGCGCCGGCCGCGGCGCTGGCCATCACTCCCACCGCGCCCGAGCCCAGGAATTCCCGGCGTGACACCCGGTGCGCTGCGGCGGCCGTCTCCGGCGTGATGGTCGTGTCGTCCATGGCGCTCCTCCCGCGACGCGGTGGTCGTGTGCGTGGCGAGTCTACTCCTTCCCCTCGATCCCGAGCGCGCGGCGACGCAATAGGGGCACGTTCTCCTTGCGTCGGCGCGCGGCCGCCGATTATAGTGCCGCCCTGGGCGGTCACACCGCCCGCATGACGTGCACGGTCGGGGCCGACAAGGAGGAATACTCATGGGTGACATCAAGTTCGTGCCGCAGGGCTTCAAGCCGAGCGTGGCCGCCGAGCTGGGGAATCTCGTCGTGGCCGCCTACGATCAGTTCAAGACGCCGGTCGGTCGACCATCGAAGTGGGAGTTGTCCGCCCCCTACCAGCTCATCGCCGAGTTCTCGGCCGCACCTCCCAAGCACGGCGTCGAGAAATTCGGCTTCGTGGCCAGACGGATGGACACCGGCGATTTCTACGTCATCTTCCGGGGCACGCAGACTCCCGGCGACTGGCTGGCCAACATCGACTTCCTTCAGGTCCCTCAGCCGGACGGCTGGGGGAAGGCCGAGCGCGGCTTCGCCGCCGTCTACAACGGAAGCGCGCCGACGATCATCAACGCGCTCAAGAACGCCGGCAACCCCGGGCACGTCTTCGTGGCCGGCCACAGCCTGGGAGGATCGCTGGCCACCCTGTGCACCGCCGACGTTCAGAGGACCCTCGGCGCCACCACCACGCTGTATGCGTTCGCCTCGCCACGCACGGGCGATCCCACGTTCGCCGGCCGCTTCAACAAGGACTGTCCGGTCACGTGGCGGATCGTCAACACCGAGGACATCGTGAACACGGTGCCGCTGGCCGCGACCGCGGTGACGGAGCTGAACCTCGAGGGCCTGGACCACGTGGCGCAACAGATCGAGAGAATCCCCGGGTTCGGTTCTCCGCTGAAAACGCATCTCGGGCGGGTCCGATCGCTCTTCGACGGCGAACGGTACCACCACGTGGGCGCGTCGGTCGACTTCACCCAGCACAATGGCAACATCATCGACAACCACGAGATGAAGACGTACTTGACGGCCCTGGGCGTCAAGATCGAGACGCCGCTCGCGGACACCGCGGCGGCCAGCGAGCGCTGAGCTCGGCCCGCCGCGCCGCCTGACGGAGGTTCCCCGGACGCACCCGCGTCCGTCGACGACGCCGCCACGGTTTCGTCACGGACGCGGGCTCGCCGAATCGTTATAGTAGCCGCACCGATGGACCGGGTCTTCTTCGGGCTGGGCGCGCTCTCGGGAGCGCTGGCCGTCGCGCTGGGCGCGTTCGCCGCGCACGGGCTACGGTCGCGGATCGGCGCCGACGCGCTGGCCACGTTCGAGACCGGAGCGCGCTACCACATGTATCACGCGCTCGCGCTGCTCGCGGTGGCGTGGGCGTGCGCGCGCTGGCCGGGCGCGTGGACCAGCGCGGCCGGCTGGCTGTTCGTGGCCGGGACCCTCCTCTTCTCGGGAAGCTTGTATCTGCTCGCGATCACGGGTGTCCGCGCGCTCGGCGCGATCACCCCGCTCGGCGGACTCGCCTTCATGCTCGGCTGGCTCGCGCTGGCCTGGGCGGCGTGGACCGGGCGGTGACGTCGTCGGCGATCTCCCTCCGTCACGTCAGCAAACTCTGGGGCACGACGCGGGCCGTCGACGACGTGAGCTTCGACGCTCACGCGGGCCAGCTGCTGGTCTTGCTCGGGCCGTCGGGGTGCGGGAAGTCCACCACCCTGCGGCTGATCGCGGGGCTCGAGGCGGTGAGCGCGGGGCGCATTCACATCGGCGAGCAGGACGTGACCGCGCTGCAGCCGGCGCGCCGGCAGATCGCGATGGTGTTCCAGTCGTACGCGCTCTTCCCGCACCTCACGGTGGCCGAGAACATCGTGTTCGGGTTGCGGGTGCGACGAGTCGGGGCGAGCGAGCGGCAGCGCCGGCTCGCGCGGACCGCCGAGCTGCTCGGGCTCGAGCGTCTGCTCGACCGCAAGCCCTCGCAGCTCTCGGGCGGTCAGCAGCAGCGCGTGGCGCTCGGCCGGGCCATCATCGCCGAGAAGCCCGTGTGCCTGATGGACGAGCCGCTGTCGAACCTCGACGCCCAGCTTCGCCAGGAGATGCGGCGCGAGATCCGCTCGCTCCAGCAGACGCTGGGGATCACGATGGTCTACGTCACTCACGACCAGGTGGAGGCGATGACCATGGCCGATCGGGTCGTCCTGCTGCGCGAGGGACGCGTGGAGCAGGACGCCACGCCGGTCGAGCTGTACCGGCATCCCGCCACGGTCTTTGCCGCGCGCTTCATCGGCACGCCGCCCATGAACGTCCTGGCTCTCGAGGACGCGCCGGGCGGCGCCGTGGTGCGGGGCACCGACGGGCCCACGGTGTCGCCGGGCCCGGGCGCGGGCGTGCTCCTCGGCGTGCGGCCGGAAGACGTCTCGCTCACGAGCGGACCCGGCCTGGCCGCGCGGGTGGCGACGATCGAGTATCTGGGCGCTGATTCCATCGTGACCTGCGCGGGGGGCGGCCAGAGCCTCGCCGTGCGCGCTCCCGGGCGCGTGGATCTGGCCGCGGGCGCGGTCGTCACCCTCGCCTGGAAGCCCGACGCCGTGCACCTCTTCGACGCCGCCACGGGGATGCGCCTTGACCGACTGGGGGGCCCCTGCGGCTCCCCCCAGACCCCCCCAACGCGCGTGTTGATCCGTCGGTGATTTCCCAAGGAGGCTTCACCATGAGATTCGTGACCGCAGTATTCGTCGCCGTCACCGGCCTGATGCTCGGCGCCGCGCCCGCCGCCTCCCAGACCGCGGACATCACCTTTTACTATCCGGTGGCGGTGGGCGGGCCGGTCACCAAGATCGTGGACGGCCTCGCCGCCGACTTCATGAAAGAGAACCCGGGCATCAAGGTGAAGCCGATCTACGCGGGGACCTACCAGGAGACGATCGTCAAGGTGCTGACCGCGGCCAAGAGCGGGGAGGCGCCGCAGACCGCGATCCTGCTCTCCACCGACATGTTCACGCTGATCGACGAGGACGCCGTCGTCCCCTTCGACGACGCGATCAAGACCGCCGAGGACAAGGCGTGGCTGGCCAGCTTCTTCGGGGCCTTCATGCTCAACAGCCGCACCGGCGGCAAGACGTGGGGCATTCCGTTCCAGCGCTCCACCATCGTTCTGTACTGGAACAAGGAAGCGTTCAAGGAGGCGGGGCTCGACCCCAACAAGCCACCGACGACCTGGACCGAGCAGGTCGAGTACGCCAGGAAGCTGACCAAGCACGACGCGAGCGGTCACGTCACCCAGTGGGGCGTGCAGGTCCCGTCGTCGGGATTCCCCTACTGGCTCTTCCAGGGGTTCACCACCCAGAACGACGTGCTGCTGATGAACGACGCGGGGACGCAGACGTTCTTCGACAAGCCCGCGGTCGTCGAGGCGCTCCAACACTGGGTCGACCTCGGCCAGAAACACAAGGTGATGGCGCCGGGCGTGATCGAGTGGGGCACCACGCCGAAGGATTTCTTCGAGCGCAAGACCGCGATGATGTGGACGACCACCGGCAACCTCACCAACGTGAAGAACAACGCCAAGTTCGAGTTCGGCGTGGCCATGCTGCCGGCGGGCAAGCGCCGCGGATCGCCGACGGGCGGCGGCAACTTCTACCTGTTCAAGAAGAACACCCCGGCCCAGCAGGCGGCGGTGCTGAAGTTCGTCAAGTGGATCACCTCGCCCGAGCGCGCGGCCCAGTGGGGCATCGACACCGGCTACGTGGCCGTGCGCGCCGACGCGTGGGAGACGCCGGCCATGAAGAAATACGTGGCCGGGTTCCCGGCCGCCGCCGTCGCGCGCGACCAGCTGCCGCACGCGGTGGCGGAGCTGTCGACTCACGAGAACCAGCGCGTGACCAAGGCGCTGAACGACGGCCTGCAAGCCGCGCTCACCGGCGCCAAGACTCCCGCGCAGGCGATGAAGGACGCCCAGGCCGAGGCTGAGCGCATCCTGAGATCGCACCGGCGGTGAACCGCGCTCTTCACGGCTGGCTCCTGCTGCTGCCGGCGACGATCCTGCTCGTGGCCTTCACCCACTACCCGGCGGTGGCCACGCTGGTGGCGAGCTTCTTCTCGACGCCGAAGGGCGCGCGCCCGGCCGTCTGGGTGGGCCTCGACAATTACCAGGCGATGATCGCCGATCCCGTGTTCTGGCAGACCCTGCGCAACAACGCCCTGTTCGCGCTCGGCACGATCCCCACCTCGATCGCGCTCGCGCTGCTCATGGCCGTGCTCGTCAATGAGAAGCTCCGGGGCCGCTCGTTTCTGAGATTGGCGTACTTCACGCCGACCGTGCTGCCGATGATCGCGGTGGCCAACATCTGGCTCTTCTTCTACACGCCGGGCTACGGACTGGTCGACCAGATCGCCGGCCTCTTCGGGGCGCCGAGCCACAACTGGCTCGGCAGCCGCGACACGGTGCTGGCGTGTCTCATCGTGGTGACGGTGTGGAAGGAGGCCGGCTTCTTCATGATCTTCTACCTGGCCGCGCTGCAGTCCATCGCGCCCCAGCTCGCCGAGGCCTCGGCCCTCGAGGGCGCCTCGCGCTGGTACTTCTTCCGGCGGGTGGCATTTCCGCTGCTGATGCCGACCACGCTGTTCGTGCTGGTCAACGCCGTGATCAACTCGTTCCGGCTGGTCGACCACATCGTGGTGATGACCAGGGGCGGACCCGACAACGCCAGCGCGCTGCTGCTCTACTACATCTACGACGTGGCCTTCAAGTTCTGGGACACCGCCTACGCCGCCGCCCTCACCATGGTCCTGCTGGTGATCCTGGCCGCGGCCGCGGTGGGGCAGTTCGTGTTCCTCGAACGGCGGATCCACTACCAGTGAGCGCGAGACCGCTCCCCACGCCTCGCCCGCTGAACGGGTGGCGCGTCCTCGAGACGGCCGGCGCGTGGCTGCTGGGAGTGCTGTGGATCCTGCCGCTCGCCTACGCGACGTGGACCGCGTTTCATGGGCGCGAGTACTCGGCGCGGTTCGTGGCCACGGCCCCGTGGACGCTCGCCAACTTCGTGGAGGCGTGGAACGCGGCGCCCTTCGCGCGCTACTTCCTGAACACCTTCCTGCTGGTCACGATGATCCTCGCCGCCCAGCTCGTGCTGTGCACGCTGGCCGCCTACGCGTTCGCGCGCTTCTCCTTCGCGGGGCGCGACGTGGTGTTCCTGCTCGTGCTCATGCAGCTCATGATCATGCCCGACGTGCTGATCGTGGAGAACTACCGCACGATGAGCCGCCTCGGCGTGCTCGACACCCTCGCGGCCATCGGCCTGCCTTACATGGCCTCGGCGTTCGGCATCTTCCTACTCCGCCAGACGTTCAAGACCGTGCCGCGCGAGCTGGACGAGGCCGCGCGCGTGGAAGGGGCCGGCGTGCTGGAAACGCTGTGGAAGGTCTACGTGCCGCTGGCCCGACCAGTCTACGTGGCCTACGCGCTGGTCTCGATCAGCTACCACTGGAACAACTTCCTGTGGCCGCTGATCGCCACCAACTCGGTGACCTCACGCCCGCTCACGGTCGGCCTGCAGATCTTCTCCTCGACCGATCAGGGCGTGGACTGGTCGATCATCACGGCCGCCACGCTGATGACGTCGGCGCCGCTGCTGATCGCGTTCCTCCTCTTCCAGCGCCAGTTCGTCCAGAGCTTCATGCGCG
Organism: Candidatus Acidiferrum sp.; assembly: GCA_035317605.1. Lineage (GTDB taxonomy): Bacteria > Methylomirabilota > Methylomirabilia > Rokubacteriales > CSP1-6 > DATHGT01. Next base: position 76,200 of record DATHGT010000258.1, read on the forward strand.
CCGGCATCCGGTAGCTCGGAGGGGGGCTTCGCCTGCCCGGGCAGCTCGGGCTCGAACCGCGTTCAGACGAGAGCGAGCGGCATGAGCAGGCCGGGAACGGGGACGAGGCGACGGTTGACGGGGTCGGGTGCCAGGCGCAGGCCTTCGAGGGCGTAGGCGCCGAGCAATGCGGGGCTATCGGAGTCGGCAAACACGACGATCGTCGCGACGGCACTTCCACCGATCCTGATCCAGGTGTGCCCGATCTCGCGCTGGACGGGGTCGCCGTACGCAAGCTGGAACCAGACACGTTCATGCGGCACGACGCCTAAGCGTTCGAGGAGCGGGCGCGGCACGCTTGTATACGTTGCTCCGGTGTCCACGAGCGCCTCGACTCGGTCGTAGCGGCGGCCCTCGGGATCACCGATCTCGACGTCCACGTTGAACGTGCCCATGGCTCACCTCCACGCACATTTCACCGGCTCCACGGGCGCCCGTCAATGTCCAATCTTTCAGACACCACCGACCAAGCGGACCGCGGGGCTTAGCCGGCGGCGGCCAGCGACGCCGACTCCGGGCGGGCGTAGCTGACCGTGAGGATCTCCCAGAGGTGGCCGTCGGCGTCTTCCCAGTAGACGTTCTTGCCGCCGAGGCGCGTGTTGATCTGCATGTCGTTCTCGCTTCGGGGTCGGCTCCGATACGGAATGCCCGCCGCCTGGATGCGGCCGAAGATCGCGTCGAACTCGGCGTCGCTCACCGAGAAGCAGAAGTGATGGCTCTCGAACCGGTCGCGAGTGGCGAAGTCGACGGTGCAACCGTCGTTGACATAGACAGGCGAAAAGGTCCCCTGCAACTCCGCCCACGGAACGTCGAGCAGACTGGCGAGGAACTTCGCCCCCTGGGCCTGGTTGCGGGAGGGCACGATCAGGTGGTCGAGTCGAATGGCCATGGCTCACCTCCACGAAGACGTGCGCCAAGCGTAACCCGAGAGCGCTATTCGCGAAACCGGGGATCCAGCAGGTCGCGCAGCCCGTCGCCGAGCAGATTCACACCGAGGACCGCGAGCAGGAGGGCGAGGCCGGGGAAGACGGCGACCCAGGGGGCCGTGACCAGGAACGTCTGGCCGTCGGCGAGCAGCGCGCCCCACGAGAGCGTCGGCGATTGGGCACCGAGTCCCAGGAAGGACAGCCCGGCCTCGGCGATCATGTTGCTGCCCACGCCGAGGGTGGCCGCGACGAGCAGCGGGCCGAGCGCGTTGGGCAGGAGATGGCGCACCACGATGCTCAGGTGGGGCGCGCCGAGCGCGCGCGCCGCCTGGACGTACTCGCGCGTCTTCAGCGAGAGCACGGCGCCGCGCACGACCCGCGCGATCGTCGTCCAGCCGAGGGCGACCAGCACGAGCACGACCTTGTCGAGGCCGGGGCGCTCGAACACCGCGATGAGGCCGATGGCCAGCACCAGCGACGGAAAGGCCATCACCACGTCCGTCGTCCGCATGAGCACGGCGTCCAGCGTGCCGCCCGCGTAGCCCGCGACGAGCCCGATCGCGCATCCGAGCCCCGCCACGAGCAGCTCCACTCCGACGCCGACCGCCAGCGAGACGCGGCCGGCCCAGAGCACGCGCGCCAGCAAATCGCGCCCGAGCGCGTCGGTCCCGAACGGATGCGCGGCCGTCGGCCGCTCGAGCGTCACCCCACCCGCGGCCGCGATCTCGAGGGGGTCGTGGGGAGCGAGCGCGGGGGCCAGGGCCGTGGCCGTCGTCAGCACGAACAGGAGGAGGGCGCCGGCGAGGATGCCGCGATGCCGCACGATCGACGCCCGCCACCCGTTGCGCGGGGCGCTCCCATCGGCCTGGAACGTGGACGGGGACACGGCGAGTCCCTACGTCGAACGCGTTCGAGGGTCGACGACGAGGTACGCGAGGTCGACGAGGAGGTTGGCGACCACGTAGACGAGCGCGAAGACCAGGACCGCGCCCATCACGACCGGCAGATCGCGCTGGCCCACCGAGGCCACCAGCAACCGGCCCAGTCCCGGCCACGCGAACACCGTCTCGGTCAACGGCGCGCCCACCAGCAAATCCGCGAGCCCGATGCCGATCACGGTGACGACCGGGATGGCCGCGTTGCGCAGCGCGTGCTTGACCAGCAGCACCGGCTCGGCCAGGCCCTTGGCCCGCGCGGTGGTCATGTAGTCCTGGCGCGCGACCTCCAGCAGGCTGCCCCGCGTCATGCGCGCGATGCTGCCGGTGTGCAGCGCGCCCAGGGTGAGCGCCGGCAACAACAGGTGGCCGACGTCGCCGTCCCCGTAACCCGAGACGGGCAGCCAGCCGAGGGTCACCGCGAACACCAGCGAGAGCATCATGCCGAGCCAGAACACGGGCGTGGAGATGCCGAGCACGGCCGTGGCCATCATCGCGTGATCGACGAGCGAGCCGGGCCGGCGGGCGGCGAGGGCGCCCATGGCCACGCCCGCGATCACCGAGATGAGGGTGGCGGCCACGGCCAGGCGCAGGGTCGCGGGGGCGCGCTCGGCGATGATCTCGGTGACCGGGCGCTGCTGGTGATACGAGTGGCCGAGGTCGCCGCGGGCCAGCCGTCCCATCCACGCGCCGTACTGCGCGACGAGCGAACGATCGAGGGCGTAGTCGCGCCGGATGCGCTCGAGCACCTCGGGATCGCCGCGCTGGCCCATGGCCGCCCGCGCGGGATCGCCGAGGGCGAGCGCGTTGAGCACGAACACCAGGAGGGTCACGCCGAACACCACGGGGACCAGCGCCACCACGCGTCCGGCAGCGACGCGCACGAGCTCGCTGGGAACCTGTGGGAAAAATCGAGGGGCGCCACGGCTTCGCCGGGGCGTCCCGAGCCGCCCAGGGGGGCTTGGGGGGCCCGTAGCTAGGCCCCCCATGTCATCGTTCCAGCCAGACCTTGCGGAGGGGCGCCAGGAACTCGGGCGCGGTCGATTGCGGCGAGCGCTCGAGACCCCTGACGTAGGGTTTGATGAGCGCGCGGCTGGCGTAGTGGTAGAGTGAGACCCACGCCGCGTCGTCGATGACGATCTGTTCCGCCTCGTGATACTTCGCGTCGCGGGCGCGTCCCGGCGCCATGGTGTCGGCCTCGTCGAGCAGCCGATCGACGGTCGGCTGGCGATAGCGCGAGGTGTTGCCCGGGGCGCCCACGTTCCTCGAATGAAAGAGCACGGTGAGGAAATTCTCGGGGTCGGGATAGTCCGCGATCCACGCCTGACGGAAGAAGCCCGCGGAGCCGCTATCCACCAGCTTCAGGTGCGCCGCCCAGTCCAGCCGCCGCAGCTCGAGCGCGATGCCGATCTCCTTGAGCTGGGCCTGGAGCAGCTCGGCGATCCGCTGGTTGGTGTCGGTGGTGTTGAAGTGATACGCGAGCGGGTTCAGTCCCTTGCCGCCGGCGTGGCCGGCCTCGGCGAGCAACCGGCGGGCCAGCTCCCGGTCGAGGGCGAGCCGCTTGACCTCGGGGTTGTAGCCGGGCAGCGACGGCGGCAGGAGGCCGCGGGCCGGGGTCACGCAGCGCTCGAGCAGCCGCTCGACCACGATGGTGGGGTCGATGGCGTGGGCGATGGCCCGACGGACCTTTAGATCTGCGAAGGGCGGCCGCTCGACGTTGAAGCGGACGGCGTGGGTGCCCAGGGTCGGCCAGATGGCCACCTCGCCCTTGAGGTGCGGATCGCGCTGCACCGACTGGCACTGCCCGGTGGGGATGTCGCTCACGTCCAGCTGACCCGCGCGATATTCGTTGAACCGGGTGATCTCGGCCGGGATGATCCGGAACACCACCCGGTCGAGCGCGGCCGGCCCGCGGAAGTGGCCGGGGAATTTTTCGAGCACGAGCTGATCGTCGCGGCGCCACGACACGAAGCGGAAGGCGCCGGTGCCCACGGGACGGCTGGCGAAGCCGCCGCGGGCGTCCGCGGCTTCGCGCGGGATCACCGAGGCGGCGTCGTAGGCCATGAGGTAGAGGAACGGCGCGAACGGTCGATCGAGCCGGATCTCCACCGTGAGATCGTCGACCACGCGCAGGCCCGCCATGTCGGTCGCGCGGCCGGCGATGACGTCGCGGGCCCCCGCGATCTTCTCGAACACCCACGGGCGCTTCCCACGCGCCGCCCGCTCGAACGAGTATTTCACGTCGGCCGCGCGCAGCTCGCGCCCGTTGTGGAAGCGCACGCCCGGACGCAGGCGGAACGTGTAGACGCGCTGATCCGTCGACACCGTGAAGCTCGCGGCCAGCGCGGGCTGAGGCCGCAGCCGATCGTCCAGCTCCAGGAGCGCGTCGAACACCTGACGGATCACCGCCGCGGAGGTGAGGTCGGTCGCCTCCGCCGGATCGAGCGTGGGCGGATCGGTGGCGAACACCGCGCGCAGCGTCCCTCCGGTCTTGCGCGCCTCCTGGGCGCCGGCGGCGGGCGCGAGGGCGAGGGCGGCCAGCGTCACCGCGACGGCGGAAACGGTCAGCTTCACGACGGAACGTCGAGCCACACGCCGTGCAGGCGATGGATGCCCGTGGGATGCAGTCGCAGCCCGCGCACTTCCGGCCGGGCCACCGCCCACAGTAAGCGCACGTAGAGCGGGATCCACGGGACCTCGTCGGCGAGCGTCGCCTGCGCGCGCTGGTAGAGGCGCAGGCGCTCGGCCCGGAAGGAGAGCTGACTGGCCCGGATCAGCAGATCGTCCAGGCGGGGACTGCGATGGAACGACAGGTTGGAGGCGCGGGCCCCCTTCTCCGCGCCCTCGCTGGTCGAGAGCGGATAGAGCAGAAAGTGCGGATCGCCCCCGATCACGGCGGCTTCGCCGAGCACGAGATCGTGCGTCCCGGACTGACTGGCCGAGCGCGCCGCCTCCGCCGGCTCGATGCGCAGGTCGACCGGCATGTCGGACGCCTGGAGCATCAGGTAGAGCGTCTCCGCCAGCTTCGTGCGATTCACGGTGGTCGGCTCACCGACAGGTATGAGCAGCGAGGTCGTTCGTCCCTGGGGAAAGCCGCCCTCGCGGAGGAGCGCGGCCACGGCCTGCCGGCCTCCTCCGATCACCGGCGGTCCCGCGCGGGACGCCCACGCGCCGGGAGGCAGAAACGACAGGAGGGGCACCGCCGCGCGTCCGAGCGCCGGGGCGAGGAGGGCGGGATCCAGGGCCGTGGCCACCGCCTGACGGATCTTCTTGACCGTGAACGGCGCCTTCTCGGTCTGGAGCGCGAGAAACCCCACGTGGAGCCCGGGGATCGAGAGCGCGCCTTCCGTGCGACGCGGCGGACCGCGCGGCAGCCACACGTCGAGGCTGCGCGCATCGAGCTCGCCTTCCGCCTGCTCGTCGGATCCCATCTCGAGGAACGTGAGGCGCGACGCGCGCGCGCCACCGGTCCAGTGTCCGGCAGCCGCCTCCAGCACCATGCGACCGGGCGCGGCCTCGGCGAGGCGATAGGGTCCGCTGCCGATGAGCAAGGGCGTGCCGTCGATGGCCGTCGTCGACTTGGCGATGCCGAAGCCGGGATGCGCGAGCACGGTGAGCAGCGGCGCATACGGCTGGAACAGGACGAACTGGAGCGTGCGGGCGTCGGTCGCGCGCACGTCTTTCACGACCCCCGGCACGCCGCGGAGCAGCGAGCTCCACACGAGGGCCGTGCCCGGAGGGCGTCCCTCGGTCTTGAGCCAGCGCTCGAAGCTCGCCGCCGCCTCCCGCGCGGTCAGCGGGGTGCCGTCGTGAAAGCGAACGCCGTCGCGGAGCGTGAACGACCACGTGAGCCCGTCGCGTGAGACGCCCCAGCGCAGCGCGAGCGCCGGCTCCACGTCGGTCGACGCCTCGCGGTAGACCACGAGCGTATCGAAGATCTGACGCGACACCAGCGCCCCGGCGCCTTCCAGCGCCGCCAGGGGATCGAGGGCGGTGGGCAGACCGACCACGCCGATGCGAACGTCCCGGCGAGCGGGAGGCGGCGGCGACGCCGTCGGCGGTGGGATCGCCGGCTGCGCGTCGGCGAGCGCGCCGCCCGACGCACACGTCAGCACGATCGCCAGCGTCAGCGCGAGTCCACTCGCTGACATAGCCCTTTCTTATACGTGGAACCGCTGGTGCACGCCACCCGTTTCGAGATCGATGGCGCCGCGTGCGCGGTACAGAACTTGCTCGACGAATGAGCGAGATGTCGAGCACGCACTCTCGGGCGTCGAGGACGCGCGACAATGAGGCAGCGTGAACGTAAACTGCAAGAAAACCAGGCGTGTAACCTTGACTTTCTTTTTTACAGCCGCCTATACTCGGGCACGGTCGTGAGTGATCGCGGGCGAGCGGCTCACACGGGATTCGCAAGAAGGGACGGGCTATGAAGGAGTTCGAGAAAAAGAGTAGCCCAAGTCGTGAGGGGTTTTCGAAGTTCCTCCCGGCATCGATGTCCGACACCAGTAGCCGTCGGCGGCTCACCGAGTTCGAGATCCAGGTGCAGGACCTCCAAGCCTACATCCGTTCGCTGGAGGCCGAGACCGTGCACCTGCGCAAGAAGCTCGAGGACTCGCCGAAGGAATTCATGATCGTGGAGAACAAGCTGCGCGAGGCCAACCGTCAGCTCGTGCAGGCGTTCAACCAGAACGAGAAACTGGTGAACGCGCTCTACGAGTCGCGCGAGCAGATCACCGCCCTCAAGGAGGAAGTCGACAAGCTCTGCGCGCCGCCCTCGACCTATGGCGTGTACCTGTCGCCGAACGAGGACGGCACCGTCAACATCCTCTCGCAGGGCCGCAAGGTGAAGGTCAACCTGCACCCCGCGATCAAGGCGGAGACGCTCAAGCCGGGCCAGGAGTTGATCCTCAACGAGGGGCTCAACGTCGTCGAGGCGGCCGGCTACGAGATCCAGGGTGAGGTGGTCATCCTCAAGGAGCAGCTCGACACCGAGCGCGCGGTCGTCACCCTGCGGGCGGACGAAGAGAAGGTCGGCATCATCGCCGATCCGCTGCGCGCGCAACGGCTGAAGATCGGCGACCACATCCTCATGGACGCCAAGTCCGGCTACCTGCTGGAGAAGCTGCCCAAGAGCGAGGTCGAGGACCTCCAGCTGGAGGAAGTGCCGGACATCGGCTACGAAGACATCGGCGGGCTCGGCACCCAGATCGAGGCCATCAAGGACGCGGTCGAGCTGCCGTACCTCTACGCCGACTACTACAAGGAGCATCAGCTCACGCCGCCCAAGGGCGTGCTGCTCTACGGCCCGCCCGGCTGCGGCAAGACCATGATCGCCAAGGCCGTGGCCAACAACCTCGCCGAGAAGATCTCCGAGAAGCGCGGCGAGAAGATCAAGGGCTACTTCCTCAACATCAAGGGCCCGGAGCTGCTCAACAAGTACGTGGGCGAGACCGAGCGCAAGATCCGCGAGATCTTCACCAAGGCCAAGGAAAAGGCCAACGAGGACGTGCCGGTGGTGGTGTTCTTCGACGAGATGGACGCGCTGTTCCGCACGCGCGGTACCGGCATCTCGTCCGACGTCGAGACCACGATCGTGCCCCAGCTGCTGGCCGAGATCGACGGCGTCGAGGGCCTCAAGAACGTGATCGTGATCGGGGCCAGCAACCGCCAGGACCTCATCGACCCGGCCATCCTGCGGCCGGGACGGCTCGACGTGAAGATCAAGATCGAGCGTCCGGACCGTCAGGCCGCCACCGACATCTTCCTCAAGTACCTGACCTCCGGGATCCCGATCGGCCAGGCGGAGACCAAGCAGCACGGCGGCAACGTCGAGAACGCGATCGGCGACATGATCGCGCAGACCGTCGAGGCGATGTACGCGCTGAGCGAGGAGAATCGGTTCCTCGAGGTCACCTACGCCAACGGCGACAAGGAGGTCCTCTACTTCAAGGACTTCTCGTCGGGGGCCATGATCGAGTCGATCGTGCGCCGGGCCAAGAAGCTGGCCCTCAAGCGCTTCATCGGCGGCGGCCACAAGGGCGTCGGGGCCGAGGACGTGCTGATGGCGGTCCGCGAGGAGTTCAAGGAGAACGAGGACCTGCCCAACACCACGAACCCCGACGACTGGGCCAAGATCGCGGGCAAGAAGGGTGAGCGGATCGTCTACGTCAAGCCGCTCATGGGCGAGACCAAAGAAAAGCAGCGCAACGTCGAGAAGATCGTCAACACCGGCCAGTACCTGTAGGACTGTTGGAATGAGGGGGACGCGACGTCCCCCTCATACTCCCCCCGGCGCCTGCGGGCGGCCGGGGGTTTTCGTCTCCACGACCGACGCTGAGACCGAGAGGAACCCATGGCGATCCCGAAAGTAATGGGCATCGAGACCGAGTACGGGATCACGGTGAAGAACCAGCCGGACTTCAACCCGATCCTGTCGTCGCTTCTTCTCATCAACTCTTACGAGACGTACCGGTCCTCGCGCATCCGTTGGGACTACGAGGCGGAGAGCCCGCTGCGGGACGCCCGCGGCTTCGAGTACATGGAGGAGAAGGACCTTCCCTCCAAGGAAGAGTCCCGCCTCATCAACCTGATCCTGTCCAACGGCGCGCGCTTCTACGTCGACCACGCGCACCCCGAATACTCGAGCCCGGAGACGACCAACCCGCGCGATCTCGTCATCTGGGACCGGGCCGGCGAGCGGATCCTCAACCTGAGCCGCCAGCGCGCCGAGGCGGTGTCCCCCCCCGAGCAGCGCATCCTGATCTACAAGAACAACACCGACTACAAGGGCAACTCCCAGGGCACCCACGAGAACTACCTGATGGACCGCAAGGTCCCGTTCGCGCGCATCGTGCAGTACATGATGCCGTTCTTCGTCACCCGCCAGATCTTCACGGGCGCCGGCAAGGTCGGGGCCGAGAACAACGCGGACCCCTGCGACTACCAGATCTCCCAGCGCGCTGATTTCCTGGAGACCGAGGTCGGGCTCGAGACCATGCACTCGCGGCCCATCGTGAATACCCGCGACGAGCCCCACGCCGACCCCGAGAAGTATCGCCGGCTGCACGTGATCGTGGGCGACGCCAACATGAGCGAGATCTCGAACTACCTCAAATGCGGCACCATGGCCATCGTGCTCAGCATGGTAGAGGACGACTTCATCGACCGCGACTTCGCGCTGGAAGGCCCGGTGGCCGCCTATCGCAAGGTGTCGCGCGACCTCGCGTGCCGCGAGACGCTCCGCCTGAAGGACGGGCGCACGCTGACCGCCATCGACATGCAGCGCGAGTTCCTGGCCCTGGCCTACCGCTACTACGCCGATCGCGAGCACGAGCCGTGGGTCAACGAGGTGCTGGCGCGGTGGGAGTCGACCCTCGACCGTCTGGCCGAGGACCCCATGCAGCTCGCGCGCGAGCTGGACTGGGTCATCAAGCAGCAGCTCCTCGAGAACTACATCGAGAAGCACCGGCTCGAGTGGGACGACTCGCGGGTGCAGATGATCGACCTCCAGTACCACGACATCCGCCCCGGCCGCGGACTCTACGGCAAGCTGGAGGAGGCCGACGCGGTCGAGCGCATCGTCACCGACGACGAGGTCTCGAAGGCGATCTACGATCCGCCCAAGGACACCCGCGCCTACTTCCGCGGCATGTGCCTGCAGCGCTACTCGGACGAGATCGTGTCCGCGAGCTGGGACTCCGTGATCTTCGACCTCAAGGAAGGCCCGCTCAAGAAGATCTTCATGCTGGAGCCGCTGCGCGGCACCGAGGCGCACGTGCGCCAGCTCCTCACCGAGTCGCCGACCGCGTCCGACCTGCTCAAGAACATCTCTCGCCCCAGCGCGGGTGTATGAAGATCGGCGAGGGCTTCGGCTGGCAGCGGGCGTTCGCTGACTATTCGACGTCGAGCTTCATGGACGTCCTCCAGCGCCAGTCGCCCCACCTGCTGCCGCGCATGGACGCCACGGAGGCGACCGCGATGCAGGCGCCCCACGGGACCACCGTCCTCGCCATGCGCTACCGCGAGGGCGTGATCATGGCCGGCGATCGCCAGGCCACGGCGGGCTTCCAGGTGGCGAGCCGGCGCATGGAGAAGATCTTCAAGTCCGACGATCTCTCCGGGATCGGCATCGCCGGGGCGGCCGGGCCGGCCATGGAGATGGCCAAGCTCTTCCAGACCGAGCTCGAGCACTACGAGAAGGTCGAGGGCGACAACCTCTCGCTCGACGGCAAGGCCAACAAGCTGTCCCAGATGGTGCGGATGAACCTCGGGGCGGCCATGCAGGGGCTGGCCGTGGTACCGATCTTCGCCGGCTACGACGACAAGGCCAGCGTGGGCCGGCTCTTCAAGTACGACATCACGGGCGGGCGCTACGAGGAGACCGACTACGATTCCCAGGGCTCCGGCTCGAAGGACGCGCGCGACTCGCTGAAGAAGCTCTGGCGCCGCGACCTCAGCCGTGAAGAGGCGCTGCGGGTGGCCCTGGAGGCGCTCATCGACGCCGCCGACGAAGACGTGGGCACCGGCGGGCCCGACTTCGTGCGCGGCATCTTTCCCACCGTGAAGACGATCAGCCGCAGCGGCTTCGCCGACGTGCCGGACGACGAAGTGCGGGGCGTGTGCGAGACCATCGCCCGCGAGCGGACCGCGTCGGAACAGAGGGCCTGACCGCGATGCCCCTGCCCTACTACGTCAGCCCCGAGCAGATGATGAAGGACAAGGCCGAGTATGCCCGCAAGGGCATCGCGCGCGGCCGGTCCATCGTGGCCCTCGAGTACGGCGAGGGCATTCTCCTGGTGGCCGAGAACCCCTCCACGCTGCTCCACAAGATCTCGGAGATCTACGACCGGATCGCCTTCGCGGGCGTGGGCAAGTACAACGAGTTCGAGAACCTGAGAATCGCGGGCATCCGTCACGCCGACGTGAAGGGCTACTCCTACAGCCGGGGCGACGTGACGGCCAAGGCCCTGGCCAACGCCTACTCGCAGGCCCTCGGCAACATCTTCACCCAGGACATCAAGCCGTTCGAGGTCGAGGTGCTGGTGGCCGAGGTCGGCGTCGACAACGGCGCCAAGAGCGAGATCTACCACATCCTCTACGACGGCACGATCGAGGACGAGAAGAACTACGCGGCCATGGGCGGGCAGGCCGACGAGATCCGCCGCTTCCTCAAGGACCACTACCAGGAAGGCATGGCGCTGGGCGACGCCGTGCAGCTCGGCGTCCGCGCGCTGAACGTCACCCAGAACAAATCGCTCACCGAGCGCGATCTCGAAGTGGCCGTGCTCGACCGCACCAAGGTCCGGCGCATGTTCCGCCGCATTCCCGCCGAGGCGCTCGCCCTGCTGATGGGCACAGCGCGCTAGCTCGTGCTACCCTTTCCACCATGAAAAGGCGGATCTTCGGTCTCGAGAACGAGTACGGCCTGACCTGCACGCTCAACGGCCAACGACGTCTCTCGCCCGACAACGTCGCGCGCTACCTGTTCGAGAAGGTCATCCCGGGCGCGCGCAACGCCAACGTGTTCCTCGAGAACGGGGCCCGCCTCTACCTCGACACGGGCTTCCATCCCGAGTACGCCACGCCCGAGTGCGACGACGTGACCGAGCTGGTCGTCCACGACAAGGCCGGCGAGCGCATCGTGGAAGACCTGCTGCACCAGGCCGAGAAGCGGCTGCGCGAGGACGGCATCTCCGGCAACATCCTGCTCTTCAAGAACAACACCGACTCCGCCGGCAACTCCTACGGCTGCCACGAAAATTATCTGGTCAGCCGCGACGTGAGCTTCCAGCGGCTGGCCGAGGCCCTGATCCCGTTCTTCGTCACCCGGCAGATCTTCGCGGGCGCCGGCAAGGTGCTGCAGACCCCGCGCGGCTTTCACTACTGCTTGTCGCAGCGGGCCCAGCACATCTGCCAGGAGATCTCGGGCGCGACCACCTCGTCGCGGTCGATCATCAACACTCGCGACGAGCCGCATGCGGATGCCGAAAAGTATCGCCGTCTGCACGTGATCGTGGGCGACTCGAACATGTCGGAAATCGCGACGTATCTCAAGATCGGCACCACCGCGCTCGTGCTCGACATGATCGAGGACGGCTTCTTCGACCGCGATTATTCGCTCCAGTCGCCGGTCCAGGCCATCCGCGACATCTCGCACGACCCGACACTCCGGGAAACGGTCAAGCTGAAGGACGGCCGGAGCATCTCGGCGCTCCAGCTCCAGCTCGAGTACCTCGAGCACGCGACCCGCTACGTGAACTCGATCGACGCCGACGACGTCACCAAGGACGTGCTGGCCCGCTGGACCGACGTGCTCGAGAAGCTCTCGACCGATCCCCTCCAGCTCGGCCGCGAGCTGGACTGGGTGATCAAGCGCGAGTGGATCGAGAGCTACATGACCCGCAATCGCCTGTCGTGGCGGGATCCCAAGATCTCGCTGATGGACTTGCAGTACCACGACATCCGCCCCGACCGCGGCCTCTACTACCGGCTGGCCGAGCGCGACATGGTCGACCGCATCACCGACGACGAGAGCATCGAGCTGGCCAAGCACACCCCGCCCCAGACCACGCGGGCGCGGCTGCGCGGCGAGTTCATCCGCCAGGCCAACCTCAAGGGCAAGGACTACCGCGTCGACTGGGTCTACCTGAAGCTCAACGACCCCGAGCGCGAGACCATCCTCTGCAAAGACCCGTTCCAGTCCCACGACGAACGGGTCGCCCGCCTGATCCGAAGCTTCTGAGTTCGTAGAGCCGCCACGCGCGCCGCTGGCGGCGGGGCGGGCGGAGGTGGCGGTCGGCCGCGCCCACATGGCTCGCCTGCCGCCGCAAGCTCGCTCCGGGCGCGGCGAGCGCGAGCCCCCCATCCCCCGAGGCGGGGGTTGTCGGCGGCGGAGTCGATCGTCGGCGGCGCGCGCGCCGCACCCTCCGCTCGCGCAGGCGCCCACGGCTCACCATGAGGGCGCCGCCGACCGCCACCTCCACCCACCCCGCCACCAGCGATCAAGCCCGGGGTTGGCTCGAGCTGACGAGGTCATCGGCTCCGCGATAGTGGTCGCCCTGGGCAAGGCGCCCTGAGAAGCTGGCAAAGTCTCGACGTCTACTTGAAGGTTGCCTGGATCAACCGTCTCAGCTTAACCAGCGCATCACGCGCCGTCGTTGCATCCGCGTGTTCGCCGTGAGCGGCCCGGTCGCTGTTTCCTTGATGCGTCTTGTCTCGCTGTTGGTCCTCGGTGAGATGCTGGATCGTCTTCGCCGCGGTGCTCGACACCTCGGCAACGTCGCTACAGGGCACCGGAGCAGGACATCGTGGAGGTCTATTCCCAGGAAGAATCCGGATCGCGCACGATCACGCGCAGTCCCCCAGGGTCCTGGACCGGCCCGACTCCCGTCGCCAGCACGATCATCTCGAAAGCTTCCTCGAGCACGGTAGGCTCATTGTCCTTGGTGTCGCCCACCAGCGCGCGGGATAGGAGCGCGATGCCCGCGCGTGAGACGGCCGGAAGCTGAGCGAGGAACTCCGATATGGAATCTTCGGACTTCCGCGCTTCGAGCCGCCCCAGATGGCGCCCGACCTGAAGCAACGGATCTCCGAGAGCCAACACCGCCTCCCAAAGATCTCGAACGTCGCGCGTCGCGCGATAGCACGACACGGCGTCAGCGAGCGTCTCGACTGCCCGCGACCAGACTTCGACAGTGAACGCGTTGTCGTCGGGCCTTGGCGCGTCTTCGGGAATCTGGTCGTACGCGTAGTGTTCGGCATCAAATTCGCCGGCGACACTCCGGGCCCAATACCGCTTGATCGCCGGCCAATCATTGCTCGCGACCCCCACCTCCTCGGGGCCAAATGCGTGGAGGTCCACCAGATTTCCCCAAACGTGGGCAAGCTCGTGTCGCAGCGTCCGCAGCGCCGTGGGATGGTCCTCTACGAGCCCCCACGCCATCCCGGCGGCCAGAATGATCACCGAATACGTCGACTCCGGATTGCCATCTCCCCACGTCAGAGTCTTGCCCACGGCCTGTGCCGTGACGCCGACCGGCTGCCTGCCGAGCTCACGTTCCCAGCGCATGACCTCGCCGTCCAGATCGGCGGCAAAGACGACGAGGCGCAGCGTGTGGAACCGAACCTCGTCCACCGATCTCGCCGCAGCGCGCAGCTTGTCTGACAAGCGCCTCTGCGCTTCGGCATCCGACCACGTGTTGTCGAATCCACTGAGACAAAGCGACAAAGCACCCGGTCTCGTAGCTTCAACCGTTGACCGATTCGGTAACTCGGTATTCACAGCCCTCAAGCCTACCAAGGGCCCGCGGAAGAGCGAAACGGTCTCGGCGGTGGGCTGACGATGGAACGACCTCCCGCGCGGGACGCGCCGTCCCGCGAGATACGGCCGGACAGCGTGGATACCTAGGAACTGGTGGCGGCTTGCAGGGTTCTGCCGTGAGGGTAAGCTTTGCTAAGCGCCGATGCGGAGGATCAACACCGACGAAGCGACGATCCTGCGGCTCTTCGACGACTTTGCGTCGGGGGAAGGCCTGTCGCTCCAGGACGCCCGCAGCTACGAAACCTTCATTGCTCGAGTAAGCGCGACGCTCGCACAACTCCGTAGCAACCCGATCGCGATCCACGGGCTGCGAGTCCAGTCGATGTTCGCCTACGTCGCCGGCGCGATGGGGGAGTGCTCGGCGATCATGGAGGAGGACGCGGGTCTTTTCCT
>DATHGT010000259.1:0-10702 GCA_035317605.1 Candidatus Acidiferrum sp.
CCCAGGAGCTTGCCCTCGCGGCTGAACGCGATCTCGATCTCGTGGACCTGCTCGCGTTCCTGGGCCGCGGAAATGAAGTGCTCGCGGCGATCTTCGATCCACTTCACCGGACGGCCCAGATGACGCGCCAGCCAGCAGACCAGCGCTTCTTCCGGGTAGAAGCTGCCCTTGGGCCCGAGGCCGCCGCCCACGTCGGGCGGCGCGATCACGCGGACGCGGTGCTCGGGCAGATCGAACAAGTACGTCAGCATGGCGCGGATGGTGTGGGGGGCCTGGGTCGCGTCCCACACCGTGAAGGCGTCGAGGGCCTGGTCGTAGCGCGCGACTACGCCGCGGCCTTCCATCGAGTGGCTGCCGCCCCGCATGATCCGGAACGTCTCGCGCAGCGTGTGATCGGCCGAGGCGAAGGCGCGCTCGGGCTGCCCCACGCGCTGAACGATGTGGGCGGCGATGTTGTCGGCGATCTCCTCGTACACGCGCGGGGCGCCGGGGGCCAGCGCCGCCGCGGGCGACGCCGCCACCGGCAGCGTGTCGTACTCGACACGGATCGCGTCGCACGCGTCTTCGGCGACCGCGCGCGATTCGGCGACGACCGCCGCCACCACCTCGCCGGCGTAGCGGACCTTCTCGCGCGGCAGCGTGTGGCGGATGCCGTGACGGAGCGACATGCCGGGCACCGGGTTCGGCATGCGCGCCGGCCACGGCTTCTGGATGTCGGCGACGTCATCCGCGGTCACGACCGCGAGCACACCGGGCAACCCGCGAGCCGCGGACGTGTCGATCCGCCGCACGCGCGCGTGGGCGTGCGGGCTGCGCAGCATCGCCGCGTGGGCGACGCCGGGGATCTCCAGGTCGTCGACGAACGTGCCGCGCCCGGTGAGCAGCCGCGCATCCTCCCGGCGCGGGACCGGCGCGCCGATGTAGCCGCCCTCCGGCGTGCGCATCGCCGGCGCCGGATCGACGCGCGCCGGCGACGCGGGTCCACTCGACGGCTGCGCGCCTGCCGAGGCGTCGTCGAGCCGATCGCCGGCGACGAGCGCGAGCACCGCGTCGACCATGCCCTGATAGCCCGTGCAGCGACAGAGATGGCCGGCCAGCGTCTCGCGGATCTCGTCTTCGGTGAGCCGCGGGTTGCCCCGCAGCGCCGCGGTGAGCGACATGAGAATGCCGCCCGTGCAGAAGCCGCACTGCACGCCGTGGTGGCGGACGAACTCGGCTTGCAACGCGTTGAGCTGCGCCGGGTCGTGCGCCAGGCCCTCGACGGTCTCGACGCGGTGTCCGTCGGCCTGCACGGCCAGCATCAGGCAGCCGCGCACGGCCTCGCCGTCGACCAGCACCGTGCACGCGCCGCAGACGCCGTGCTCGCAGCCCACGTGGGTGCCGGTCAGGCGCAGCTGGTCGCGCAACACGTCGACCAGCGTGGTGCGCGTGTCCACGGTCGCCTGGCGTGGCTGGCCGTTCACGGTGAGCGCGATCGTTCGCGTCTGGGTCATGCGACAGGCGTGGATCAGGGCCCTATTTCTTTTCTCTTGGTGCGCCTCGCAAGATATCCGAGTCCAAGATGAAGTTCTGGCCCGAAGGGAGCATCATCACCTGGATCTTGTCGCTCAGCTTCTGAACCATCGCGTACCGCACGAGCTCCGGCGTCAGAGAAGCCGCCAATTTCTTGTTCGCCTCCGCCTCCTTCTCGGCGCGAAATAATATGGCACTGCCCTCTCCTTTGGCCCGTTCGATGGCCTGCTGAGCTTTGTGCTTCTCCCCCTCGATCTTTTGCTGTTCTTCCAGGGCTCGCTGGGTGGCGATCTGTTTGTCTTCGATGGCTTTCTTGAACTCGGGGTTGAAGTCGATGTTGTCCAGAAGCAAATCAACCACTTCGATCGAGAAGGGGGATAGTTCTCTCTCCAGTCTTTCCCGGACGGCCTTTCGGATGTTTTCTCGGTTGGGGGCGATCTCGACGCTCTTGTACTTCACGGTCTCATCTTTGAAATTCTGGATGACCCTCGATTCGACCAGGACATTGAAGAAGTTGGGGCCGACGGTCCGATAGAGCTGCTGGATGGTCTGGGGAGACACGCGAACATTGAGACTGGCTCTGACAAAGACATCCTGGCTTTCTTCGCTGAAGGCGTTGAGCTTGTCGAAGACGCGACGCTGCACCTGGATATTGGCCAGCACGACGTCGCGCCACGGCGCCACGAACTGGAGTCCCTCACCGATCTGGCCTTTGATGCCGCCAAATTCATAGACGACACCGATATGTCCGGCCGGCACTTGGTGGACCGCGGCGAAAAAAGTGCTGAAGGCCATGAGGCCAAGGATCAAGAACCCTCCCGGTTTCAGCAAACCGGCCAGGTACAGTAGCCTGGATTGCCGGTAGTCACGGATGTCCGGCAAGTTTCTGTTGGCGGTGAAGAGGATTACGGCGATCACTGTAAGGACCACCATCCAGATGACATACGACATGGTCTATTCCTTCCTTGCGCCTGCTCGCCTGTCGAACCGACCGGGGCCCGCCGCCGCCAACTCCCCGTTTTCTGCGGCAAGCTTGGTCCACCCGATGCCGGGAGTCAATACGCGAAGCCCCCGGGCGGGCATCGACATCTTCCTCAGGCCTGAGGATAATCTGCGAACGCCCGCGCGCGCGGCTGCGGAGGGATGATGATGCCGACCAGAGAAGTCCTGGTGATCGTGCCGGTCGCGGACGACGCGCTGACCCGTCTCGCGTCAGTCGACCCCTGCCTGCACGTGGTCGACGCGCGGAGCTGGTTCGACGTCGAGTTCCGCGAGACGTGGCCGCCGTGGACGGTCCAGCGTTACGTGGGCGAGCGCGGGGGACCGACGAGCTCCCGTCAGGATCGCGACCGGCTGCTGGCCGACGCCGAGATCGTCCTCGGCGGTTTTCCGTTCCCGCTGGATCTTCGGGCCCGCGCGCCGCGTTTGCGCTGGTTCCACCAGCTTCCGGCCGGGGCCAGCAACCTGTTGCGCGGGGATCTGTGGGGCAGCGACGTCGTCGTCACCACCTCGCGCGGCCACGGGAGTACCCGCGCCATGGCCGAGTACGTCCTGGCCAGCGTGCTGCACTTCGCCCGGGGGCTTCACCGGGCCGCTCGCGATCGGGAGCGGCATCGCTTCGACCATCGTCCCTACCGCCCGCTGCTGCTCCAGGGCAAGACCGTCTGCGTCGTGGGCGCCGGCGGCATCGGCCTGGAAGTCGGGCGGCTCTGCGCCAGCGCGGGCATGCGGGTGATCGGCACGCGCCGCCGGGTGGCGCCCGATGCCGCGCTGCCCACCGGATTCAGCCGCCTGGAGAGCCCGGAGCGTCTCCACGCGCTCCTCGCGGAGAGCGACGTCGTGGCGGTCTGTTGTCAGTGGACGCCGGAGACGACCAAGCTGATCGGTCGCCAGGCCTTCGCCGCCATGAAGCCGGGCGCGATCCTGGTGAACGTCGCGCGAGGGGAGATCATCGACGAAGAGGCGCTGATCTCCGCCCTCGCGGCCGGGACGCTGCGCGGCGTGGCCCTCGACGTCTACGTCGGCGAGTTCGAGCACGAGCCCGATCGTCGTCTCTGGGACGACGATCGCGTGCTCATCACCCCGCACGTCTCCGGCGGCAGCGACGTGCGCCAGCACCGGGGCATCGACCTCTTCTGCGACAACCTGCGCGCCTACCTGGCCGGACGGCCCCTGACCAACGTCGTCGATTGGGGGGATGGGTATTGAGGCCCGCAATGCGTGATACGCTGGGGTCGTCGGTTGTTCCCGCGCTGTGTCCCCCCTCTCAGCCGTATCGAAACGAGGCGTCCGACCCGGACGCCGATGAAAGGCGACGCGACAAGCCATGAGCAAGGAAGACGGAATCGAGGTCGAGGGTAAGGTGGTCGAGCCCCTGCCCAACGCGATGTTCCGGGTGGTGACGGAGCACGGCCACAAGGTGCTCGCCCACATCTCGGGCAAGATGAGGATGAACCGCATCCGCATCCTGCCCGGCGACCGAGTCACGATGCAGCTCTCGCCCTACGACCTGACCCGCGGGCGCATCACGTACCGATTCAAGTAACCGTCCGGGAGGACACTCGATGGATCTCGAGCTGGCCGGCCGCACGGCCGTGGTCACCGGATGCAGCGTGGGCATCGGGCGCGAGATCGCCCGCGTGCTCGCCGTCGAGGGCGTGGCGACGCTGATCGTCGCGCGGCGCGGGGAATTGCTGAAGACCTTGCAGGACGAGATCGAGGCGGCGGGATGGACGCGCCCGCACGCGCTGGCCCTCGATCTCGCCGACCGCGCGTCAGCGGCGCGCGTGCGCGACGAGGCCCTGGCGCGGCTGGGCCACGTCGACATCCTCGTCAACAACGCCGGCGGCTCGCGGCCGACGGCGGTGGATGCCCCCGACACCGTGTGGGACGAATCGCTGGCCATCAACTTCACGGCGGTCCGCCGGCTGACCCAGGCGCTGCTGCCCGGCATGATCGAGCGGCGGTGGGGGCGCATCCTCAACATCACCGGCACCTCGGAGCCCGCGGGGACCAACGCGGCGGGGCCGGCCAAGGCGGCGGTGCACGCGTGGGCCAAGGGGCTCTCGCGCGACGTCGGCCGTCACGGTATCACCGTGAACTGCCTGGCCCCCGGGCGCATCCACAGCGAGCAGATCGATCAGCGCCTGCACCCCACGCGAGAAAACCAGGAGCAGTTCGCCCGCAACATCCCGCTCGGTTACTTCGGCGATCCCGCCGACATGGCGTACCTGGTGACGTTCCTGTGCTCGCCCAAGGCGCGCTACGTCAGCGGCGAGCGCATCCACGTCGACGGAGGCCTGCGCCGGGCCTACTGACCACCCGCCGTCGGAGCGCCCGCGGCCCGTTGACAACCGACGCGGCGGCGGTCCATAGTCCCCTCGGGTCAACCTATAACAGCCAACGCGGGGAGCGCGCATGGACAACAAGATGTCCGAAGGGTTCAAGATGTGCGTGGGGGCGCTCTGCTTCATCGCGTTCGTCTCGCTCTTCTGGATGCTCTACAAGATGCTCGGTCAGGACAACAACGACGTGATCCGGCTCCCCGTCCTGGTGATCACCGGCGTCATGGCCCTGTTCGCCACGCTGGCCCTGGTCGCGGTGACGTTCTCGGTGGCTGGACTCACCGATCCGACCCAGGCGCTCGGCCTGCCCGAAGGGTCGGTCCGCGCGGCGATCGCGCTCAGCCTGATCGTGATCTTCGCCATCACGTCCATCTACCTGTACAGCTCGCTTTCGGAGGCCGACGCGAGTTCGCCGGGTGTCGACTTCGCCAAACAGGTGTTCGCGGTGGTGGGGACGCTGATGACGGCGGTGGCGAGCTTCTACTTCGCGTCGCGCGCCTCGACGTCCGCCGCGAAGCCGACCGCGTCGGCACCCCAGTTGACGAGCATCACGCCCACCCTGGTCTCGAAGGGGGCCGTTCCGACCGTGCCTTACAGGATCGTGGGGACCGATCTTCAGCTCGCGAAGGACGTCACTCTCGTGATGGGCGGCACCAAGGTCCCGGGGACGGACGTCACGTCCAGGCCCGATCTGATCAAGTGTGACTTCGCCATTGATCCCGGTCTGGCGATCGGCAAGTACGACGTGGTGGTGACGACGAGCGACGGCGCGACGGCCACGCTGCCGACCGCCCTCGAGATTACCCCGTAGCTCGGGGCCGGGCCGCCCGGATCGCCTCCCACACGCGCGCGGGCGTCGCCGGCATCTCGACGTGCTCGACGCCGAATTCGGCCAGCGCGTCGCAGATCGCGTTGATCACGCAGGCGAGCGCGGGGGTGGTCCCGCCCTCCCCGCCGCCGCGCAGCCCCAGCGGGTGGAAGGTCGAGGGCACCTCGCTGATCTCGGTCGTGAACGACGGCAGCGCGTCGGCCCGCGGGACCGCGTAGTCCATCAGCGTCGACGACAGGAGCTGGCCGCTCTCGCCCTCGTAGTGGACGTGCTCCCACAGCGCCTGGCCCACGCCCTGGGCGATGCCGCCGTGGGTCTGGCCGTGCAGGATCATCGGGTTCACCGCGCGCCCGCAGTCGTCCACGGTGGTGTAGCGCACGAGGTCGACGGCGCCGGTCTCGGGATCGACCTCCACCTCGCACACCGCGCAGCCGTAGGGGAACGACGGTTGCGGGAGCGTCTCGTCGCTGAGGCCGTCGAGGGGACCGCGGCACCCGGCGGGCGCGTCGTCCCGCTGCGCGGCGGCGGCGACGGCGAACAGATCCACCGAACGATCGGTGCCCTTCACGGTGAAGCGGCGGGCCGCGAACTCGATGTCGGCCTTCGCGGCCTCCAGCAGCCACGCGGCGATCCGCGTGCCCTTCTCCACGATCTGGTCGGATGCCTTGGCCATCACGATCGCGGCCAGCCGGAGCGCGCGCGCGGAGTGGGCCCCGCCGCCGACCACGGTCACGTCGGTGTCCCCGGTGATCAGGCGGACCTGCGCGAGATCGACGCCGAGCCATTCGACCAGGAGCTGAGCGAAGCTGGTGGCGTGGCCCTGGCCCGACGAGAGCGTGCCCAGCACGAGGTCGACGCGGCCCTCCGGGTGCACGGTGATGTTGGCCCGCTCGCGCGGGAAGCCCGTGTTGATCTCGATGTAGTTCGCGACGCCGATGCCTCGATACCGCCCGCGCGCTCGCGCCTCGGCGCGGCGGGCCGCGAAGTCCGCCCAGTCCGCCAGCGCGAGGGCGCGATCGAGGGCGGCCCGGTAATCGCCGCTGTCGTAGATCACGCCCATGGCGTTGGTGTGCGGCATCGCGGCGGCGGGGATGAGGTTGCGCCGCCGCAGCTCCACGCGGTCGAAGCCGTGGCGGCGCGCGGCCAGATCGATCAGCCGCTCCATCACGAACATGACCTCGGGACGGCCGGCGCTCCGGTAGGGCGTGGTGGGAGACGTATTCGTATTCACACAGCGGCCGTGCAGCGACACCGCGGGCACCCGGTACACCGTGGTCGCGATGGCCATGCCCTTGTTGAGCGGGGTGTAGGCGACGGCGTGAGCGCCCACGTTGCTGGTGTTGACGGTGCGGAAGGCCAGGAAGGTGCCGTCGCGGTCGAGGGCCAGCTCGGCGTGAGCGACGAGGTCGCGCCCGCCGTAGTCGGCGGCCAGCGCCTCGCGTCGCTCGCCCGTCCACTTCACGGGACGCCCGAGACGGCGCGCCGCCCACGCCACCAGCACCGGCTCGGCGTAGCAGCTGTTGCGGGTCCCGAAGTTGCCGCCGACGTCGCCCGCGGTCACCCGCACCGCGCTCTCGGAGACGCCCAGCGCGCCGGCCACGCCGGTCTGGGTGCGCCCGAGTCCGCCCGCGCCGGCGTGGACGGCGTAGCGACCGGTCGCCGCGTCCCAGCTCCCGACGGCGGCCCGCGGCTCCATGGTGACGCCGGTGACCCGCTGCACCCACGTCTCGAAGGGCACCACGTGAGCGGCGCGGGCAAACGCGGCGTCGACGGCGGCGGCGTCGCCCACGTGGGAATCCACGCACACGTTCGAGCCGGTCCCGTCCCACAGGATCGGCGCGTCCGCGGCGGCGGCGTCGAGGCTGGCCGCCACCGCGGGCAGCGGCGCCCACTCCACGGCCACGCGCTCGGCGCCGTCGCGGGCGGCGCCCGGCGTCTCCGCGATCACCATGGCCACGATCTCTCCCACGAAGCGCGCGCGGTCGGCCGGCATCGGCGGATGCGGGGCCACGAAGACGACCTCGTGCTTCTTGACCATGTCCTCGTAGGGATTGCTGGGGATCGGACTGTGCACGATCGACTTCACCCCGTCGGCGATGGTGTCGGCGCCGGTGAGGACGGCGATCACGCCCGCGGTGGCGCGGGCGGCCGCGGCGTCGATGCGCTCGATCGACGCGTGGGCGTGGGGCGAGCGCACGAAGCACGCGTAGACCTGGTCGGGCAGGTTCACGTCGTCGCTGTAGCGGCCGCCGCCGGTGAGCAGTCGCGCGTCTTCCTTGCGCAGGATCGGCTTGCCGATGCCCTCGCGCGCCGCGTGCGTCCGGGACTGGAGGAACGAGGTGGTCGTCACGCCGCCGGATCGTGGCCCCTCCGCCCGGCAGTGTCAAGCGGAGGCGCCAGGCCCTTTCGCGAGGGCGCGATTGGTTCTATAGTGCGGCGCACCCAGCAGGACATCTCGCGGTCCCGGGGAGGCGTCACGATGGTCGTCAACGCGGAACCGGCAGCGGCTCAGTCTTCGTCGCGCGAGAAGACCCGCGCCGACAAGGTCGCGCACGCGCAATCGATCCTGCGCGGTACCGAGGCGTCTCCAAGCGAGACCTACGCCCTCGCCGGGGAGCTCGAGAAGATCAACGAGTTCGGATACGCCCGGCGCCTGTACGGTCGCCTCCGCGCCGGGGGCAACTACAGCGGGCTCGACAAGAAGACTCCCGCGAAGGTCGGTCAGCGCCACGCCATCTGCACGTACAAGGATCCCGATCTCCCCGCGGCCGACCGCTTCAAGCGGGCCCTCGAGATCCTCGATGAGGTCGATCGGCTCGGCCCGACGCGCGGCGAACGACAGGAGAGCGCGGGTCTGCGCGGGGCCGTCTACAAGCGAAAGTGGCAGGTGGAGGGCCAGCGCGCCGACCTCGAGCGCGCGCTGGCCCACTATCTCAAGGGCCACAAGATGGGGGCCGAGCGCGATCAGGGCTACACCGGGATCAACGCGGCGTTCGTGCTCGATCTCCTGGCGCGTGAAGACGCGGTCGAGGCCAGGAAGACGGGCACGCGCGCGCTGGTGGCGCTCGAGTTCCGGGAGCGCGCGCGGGCGATTCGAAGCCATCTCGTCGCGCTGCTGCCCTCGCTGCTCATCGCGAAGGACACCGCGTGGCTCGCGGACCAGTGGTGGTTCTACGTCACCCTCGCCGAGGCGCATTTCGGTCTCGGGCAATTCGACCAGGCGATCGCCGCGATGCGGGCCTACAACACGGCCGTCAAGCTCCCTCACGCCGGACCTCCGCTCGAGAAGGTCGCGCCATGGGAGTTCGAGTCCACCCTGAGCCAGCTCGCCTCGCTGGCCGACCTCCAGGCCGACCTCCTCGCGCTGCAGGGACGGGAGCCCGACGCCGCCGCGAAGGCGACCGCCTCGCGTGAGCGCGCCAAGGAGGCCCTCCGCGCCTATCTCGGCGATCGTTTCGGCAAGGGCCTCGAGCGGGCGGTGACCGGCAAGATCGGCCTGGCCCTCTCGGGCGGCGGCTTTCGCGCCTCGCTCTTCCACATCGGCGTGCTCGCCCACCTGGCCGAGCGCGACCTGCTGCGGCGGGTCGAGGTGCTCTCGTGCGTGTCGGGCGGATCGATCCTGGGCGCCCACTACTATCTCGAGGTGCAGCGGCTGCTCGAGTCGAAGGCCGACCACGAGATCAAGCCGGGGGACTACGTCGAGGTGGTCCAGCGGCTGGAGCGCGCGTTCCTGGCCGGCGTGCAGACCAACATCCGCTGCCGCGTGTTCGGCAGCGTGTGGGCGAATCTCCGCATGTTCTTCCAGCCGGGGTACTCGACCACGCAGCGGCTCGGCGACCTGTACGAACAGAAGCTGTATGCCCAGGTCCCGGACGGCCGCCAGGGCGCGGCCCGCTATCTCCCCGACCTCCTCGTGCAGCCGAAGGGCGAGCGGCCCGGCTTCAAGCCCAAGTACGACAACTGGCGCCGGGCCGCCAAGGTGCCGATGCTGGTGCTGAACGCCACCACCCTGAACACCGGACACAACTGGCAGTTCACCGCCTCGTGGATGGGCGAGCCGCCGAGCACGCTCGACGCCGAGATCGAGGGCAACTATCGGTTACGCCGCATGTACCACCGCGAAGCGCCGCGGCTGGCCGACAAGCGGCGGGGGTGGTGGGGCCGCCTCCTCGGGTACCCGGACTACCAGCGGTTCCGCCTGGGCCACGCGGTGGCGGCGTCCTCGTGCGTGCCCGGGCTCTTCGACCCGCTGGTGTTGCAGGATCTCTTCGACGGCAAGACCATCCGTCTCGTCGACGGCGGCGTCTACGACAACCAGGGCGTGGCGAGCCTGATCGAGCAGGACTGCAACCTGATGCTGGTGAGCGACGCCAGCGGGCAGATGGCCGCCCAGGACCAGCCGAGCAGCGGTCGGCTGGGGGTGCCGCTCCGCTGCTTCGGCGTGTCCATGGCCCGTGTCCGCCAGGCGGAGTTTCAGGAGCTGGACGCGCGGCGCCGGTCCGGTCTCCTCAAGGGGCTCATGTTCCTGCACCTGCAAAAGGATCTCGACGCCGATCCCGTCGACTGGCGGGAATGCCAGGATCCGCACGACGCCTCCGACGAGGCCCGGCCCGCGTCGCGTCGCGGCGTGCTCACCCGCTACGGCATCCAGAAGTCCGTGCAGAGTCTCCTGTCGGGCATCCGGACCGATCTCGACTCCTTCACCGAGGTCGAGGCGTTCGCGCTGATGACCAGCGGATACTTCCAGGCCACGCAGGGCGCCGAACAACTGGAAGACCTTCCCCCGGCGGTCACGCCCGCGCCCCGATGGCGGTTCCTCGACATCGAGCCGGTCCTGCACCCGGGACCCGGGTTCGACGACCTCAACGAGCAGCTTCGCGTCGGCGGGCTCACTCCCGGCAAAGTGTGGCTGCTCTCCCCGATCCTCAAGGCCGTGGGGGTTCTCATCGCGGTCGTCGGTCTCTTCGGTCTGGGATGGCTCGCGTGGAAGTACTGGACCGTCTCGCTGGTCACCGTG
>DATHGT010000260.1:0-12363 GCA_035317605.1 Candidatus Acidiferrum sp.
CCTTCCTTCGCGTACTGCTCATAGCAGTACTTGACGTCGGCGGAGGTCAGCTCGCGCCCGTTGAGCGGGGCCACGTTCTGCCACTTGACGCCCTTGCGCAGCTTGAACGTCCACAGGCGGCTGTCGGAGCTGGCCTGCCACGATTCCGCGAGGTCTCCCCGCAGGGTCATGTCCCCCGGGCCGCTCACCTCCTCGTTGAACCCGTAACGCACCAGCCGGTTGTGGACGAGCCCCGCGAACTGGAACGTCCCCACCGACTGGGTGTGACGCGGATCGATCACCGGCGGATCCCAGGCCGAGGCACGCGCGAGCGAACCGCCGCGCTTGGGCGGCTTGGTGCTGGGCGCGATCCAGTCGGGATACGGCGACGTCCCCTGCGCTGACGCCCGTCCGACGGCGCTTCCGGCACCGACGACGGCGGCGCCGACGGCCATGCTCGTGAGGAATTCACGGCGATCTACCCGGTTGGGCATGTTGGGCTCTCCCTCGACGAAAAGTGCCCCCCTTTGTAGTCGCCCGCCGCGAGCTTGTCAATGAAGATGGGGGGCCCCTACGGCTCCCCCCATACCCCCCGGCGCGTCGCGCCCGGTCTATGCGCGGCCCATCCGCCGCCGCCGCGCGCCGGGGCGAGCCGAAGGTCCCCCGGGGGGGTGGGGGAACGGTAGCAGCCCCCGCGCGCCGGGGGGGTTTGGGGGGAACCGTAGCAGCCCCCGCGCGCCGGGGGGGTTTGGGGGGAGCCGTAGGGGTCCCCCAATTCATCAATCCCCCCCAATCTATCGATCCAGCCAGACCCGGGCGATGGTCGGCGAGCCGTACCCGTGGGTCGCGCGCAGGACGCCCGCGCCCACGTTTCGCAGGTGCGGCTGGAACACGATGAAGTTGGAGCCGAACGGCATCCACATGCGCAGCACCTGGTCGTACTCCCGGTCCACGATCTTCTTCGCGGTGGCCCGCTGCTCGGCCCGCTCGGGCGTCTGCCGGAGCTTCAGGGTCAGCTCGTCGATGACGGGGTCATTGACGCGGAAGAAGTTCTTCGAGGACTTCGAGTGCATGTACACGTAGGTCCGCTCGTCGAGGCCCACCGCGTGGCCGGACTGAAAGCCCCAGGCCATGCCGTCCCACTTGCCCTCGACGTAGCGCCCGTAATAGGTCGTGTAGTCGAGCTTGCTGATCTTCATGTTGACGTTGAGGTTCTTCTTCAGCTCCTGCTGGACGAGCTGGACCTGCGAGCTCATCTGGGGCCAGTACTCGTAGTAGAAGAGCGTGGTCTCGAAGCCGTTCGGGTGGCCGGCCTCCGCGAGGAGCTTCTTGGCCTCGGCTGGACGGTACTGATACCAGGGGCCGAGATCCTTCGCGGTCGGCTTGGCGTCCTGGTAGTAGATCCAGGGGACGCCCGCGGTGAGGAGCCCGTGACCCTCGAAGACCGTGTCGACCATCCGCTGGCGGTCGATGGCCATCGAGAGCGCGCGACGCACCCGCACGTCGTTGAAGGGCGGCCGGTCCTGGGCCAGGGCCAGACCGAACGGGGTGATCGCCGGGGTCTGCGCCTGCACGATCGCGTTGGGATTCGTCCGGCGGACGGCCTCTACCTCGGACGGCGCCTGGAGCGGCAGGAAGTCGCTCTGACCGGTGCGGAACGCGGCCATGCGGGTGGCGGCGTCGGGCGCCGACAGGATGACGTACTCGTCGACGTAGGGGCGGCCGGCGTCCCAGTAGTCCGGGTTGCGCTGGAGCACGATGCGCACCTTGCGGGTGTGCTCTTTCAGGATGTAGGGCCCGGTGCCGATCATGCGCTTCTTGAGGTCACCGTCCTCCTCGAGGACTTCCTTCGAGAAGATCACGGCCACGGGCTCGGCGACGTTCTGGGGGAACAGCGCATTCGGCGTCTTGAGGTGGACGCGCAGGGTGTGAGAATCGGGCGTCTCCATCCCCTCGATTTCCTGGAACGTGAACGTCTGCACGCCTTCCTTCGCGTACGCCTCGAAGCAGTACTTGACGTCGGCGGCGGTGAATTCGCGTCCCTTGAGCGGCGACACGTTCTGCCACTTCACCCCGCGGCGGATCTTGAACGTCCACACCCGCTGGTCGGGACTGCCCTGCCAGGACTCGGCGAGGTCACCCTTGAGGCTGAGATCGAGGTAACCGCTCGCCTCGTCGGAGAACGAGTAGCGCACGAGGCGATTGCTGACCAGGCCGGCGAACTGGAACAACCCGACGGACTGCGTGTGCCGGGGATCGATCACCGGCGGGTCCCAGGCCGACGCCCGGGTGAGGACCCCGCCCCGCTTCGGCGGCTTGGTGCTGGCCGGGACCCAGTCGGAGTACGAGACCGTGCTCTGCGCGGAGGCGCGGGAGCCGGGGGCGCTGGTGCCGAGCACGGCCGCGCCGACGGCCACGCGCGCGAGGAATTGGCGACGGTTCACCGGAGTAGGCATGGTTGGCACTCCTTCCCGTATCGAGAGTTCTCCACGAAGAAAGGGCCGAGGAATTGCCCTGGTTGTAGTCGCCCTCCCTGAGCTTGTCAAGCGGCGAACGTTGTCAACCGATCGCGAGTGGATTATTCTCGGCGCACCCCAGCGGCGAGAGGAGATCGGTCATGAAACAGATCGGCGTCGGGATCATCGGGACGGGCTGGTGCGGCGGCATCCGCGCGGAGACATGCGCCGCGCATCCCCTGGTCGAGAGCCTCCACATCGCCGAGATCCGCCCGGAGCGGCTGGCGGAAGTGGCCGCGAAGACGGGAGCGCGTACGGCGACCGCCGACTATCGCGAGCTGCTCGGTCTCGACGAGATCGATGCGGTGTACATCTCGGCCACGCCGGAGACCACGCACTACCCGATCGCCCGCGACTGTCTGGCCGCTGGCAAACACGTGTTCCTCGAGAAGCCCATCGCGCTCGAGCTGTCGGAGGCCGACGAGCTGATCGCGCTCGCACGTCAGCGCGGGCTCAAGTTCACGATCGGCTACTCGCAGCGCTTCAACCCCAAGTTCGCCTACGTGCGCAAGACCCTCCGCGACGGCACGATCGGCCGGCCGGTGAGCGCGCTGGTGAGCCGTCACCTCAGTCGCAGTCTCGGCAAGAAGATCAGCGGTCGCGTCAAGCTCTCGCCCGCGGCCATGGAAGCGACCCACGACCTCGACTTCGTGCTCTGGTGTCTGGAGCCGGCCCGTCCCGTGCGCGTCTACTCGCAGCAGAACTTCGGCGCCTTCCAGGAGGCCAGCGGCTCGCCCATCGCGGACACGCAGTGGATCACGGTCACCATGGACAGCGGGCTCTCGTTCGTGATCGGCGCCGGTTGGTCCCTGCCCCCCGGCTATCCGAACTTCTCGACCACGTGGATCGAGTTCGTGGGCACCGAGGGCGCGGTGATGGTCGACGACAGCCACCGCGACGTCGTGCTCAACACGGTGGCGAAGGGCATGGTGCTCCCGATGTCCACGATGCCCGGCGAGGCGGTCGATCACGCCTACGCCGGTCCCATGGCGCCCGAGACCGTCCACTTCCTGGAAGCGGTCGCGTTCGATCGCCCGGTGCTGGTGACGCCGGAGCACGCGCGCCTGGTCATGGAGGTCTACATGGCCGCCGACGTGTCGGCGGAGAAGAACGAGCCGGTCGCGCTCCCGAGTTCCGGCGCCAGGTAAGCGCCGGCTCAGCTCGCTCGGCTCAGCTCGGTGAGAGCGCGCGCAAGGTCGCCTCGACGGCGGCGTCCGGACCCGCGGTGGTATCGACGCGGATCGTCTCGGGTTCCCCCGCAGGAGGCTCATACCGCTCGCGATGCCCGCTGAGCAGGTCGGGGCCGGCGTCAGAGACTTCACCCGGATCGGCGGCGCGCCGCCGCAGCCGATCGGCCAGCACCGCGTCTGGAGCGTCGCACCAGATCGTGGCCAGCGGGACTCGTGAACGCGAGGCGAGAGCGCGCGCCTGATCGCGCTCGGCCACCGTCGTGAACGTCCCGTCGACGATCACCGACCAGCCGGCGGCCAGCATCTCGCCGGCGAGCCGAAAGCATTCGTCGTAAGTACGCCGGCTCATCGCGGGCGTGTAGATCTCCTGGGCGCCGCGCTCGGTCGGCGCGAGCCCGACGAGATGCTTGCGCACGGCGTCGGTCCTGATCACGATCGATCTGAGCCGTCCTGCGAGAGCGCGCGCCACCGTGCTCTTCCCCGAGCCCACGATCCCCGAGGTGATCAGCAGCCGCGGCGGCGGACGTGGCTGGACGTAGCGATGAGCGAGAGCGAACCGCTCGTGGGCCTTGGGCGCGGCCTCGGGATGTGTGTCGACCATGAACCCGAGGACTTTGCCGCGCACGAAAGCGCGGTACGCCGCGTAGAAGTCGAGCAAGGGGACGGCCCCGAAGTCACCGCTCTCCTCGAGGTAGGCGTTGACGAAGCGCATCGCCAGGTCGTCCCGGCCCAGGCGCGTGAGGTCCATGAAGAGGAACGCGATCTCGCCCGCCACGTCGCCGTAACGGAACCGATGGTTGAACTCGATGCAGTCGAAGATCTGGATCCGCTCGGTGCAGCAGACGTGCTGGGCCTGAAGATCGCCGTGGCAGTCGCGGCTGCGTCCCCCCTGCACACGCTGCGTGACGCGCGCGGCCTCGCGCTCCATGAACGCCTCGACCCAGCGCGCGATCTCCCGGCGCCACGCGTCGGGCAGCACGTCGGCGCCGAAGCCCGCGGTCTGCTCGAAGTTCTCCCGCCAGTTCGCGCTGATGGTGTCGAGCCCGCCGAGCGCGTCGATCTCTCCGCCGGTGGCGGCTCCCGCGTGGAAGCGAGCGACCATGCGCCCGATCTCCTCGAGCAGCGCGGGCTCGGCCTGGTTGCTGCGCACGAGCTGATCCAGCATGCGGTCCTGAGGGAGCCGTCGCATGTGCACGGCGACCTCCCGCACGTCGCCGGCGCCGCCGATGCGGAAATCGTCGCCCCTCAGCTCGACGACCCCGAGATAGACGTCGTGAGTCAACCGCTGGTTGAGCCGGACTTCTTCCGCGCAGAAGAACCGTCGCTTGTCGAGCGTGGTGAAGTCGAGGAACCCGAGGTCGACGGGCTTCTTCACCTTGTAGACCGAGTCGCCGGCCAGGAACACCCAGGAGATGTGGGTCTCGATGAGCTCGACAGGGCCGACCCCGGCCGCACGGTTACGCGGGTCAGTGAGAGCTTGGACGACCGGTGGCGCTTCGCTCATGGCGGATCAGCGTCACGACGGTCAGGGCGTGGGCGGCGTACGCGGGATCGGGCGGTCGCGCTCGTCGATGGTTGCCTTGGCGCGGCTCTCGAGCGAGCGGGCCCGGGACCGCCAGACGCCCAGCCTGATCGCGAGCGGTAGTCCCGCGATCAACAAACCCGCGATCAGCGAGGCGAGGACGAGACCCGCGACCGGCACCGCTTCGAGTCGCCAGAACAGGAACCGGACGTTGGCAGGATCGGCGTTCTGAAGCGCGAAGATCGTGATGATCACCGCGACCACCGCAACGACGATGTATCCCAGTTTGATGGCGCAGTCTCCCCGCCGGTGGCGCCGAGCCGCATGTGAGGAGTGAATGGTGGAGGCGGTGGGAATTGAACCCACGTCCGGAAACCCTCAGCCTCAGGCGTCTACGTCGATAGTCGGTTTACCTTACGTCTCTCTCGCCCTTCGATCGTCCAGCCGACAGGAGGACCGCGGGGCCAGCCTCGTTTTTCTCGCTCCTCCCCCGAGGCCAGGTTTGGAGCCAGCCTTCAGAATATGACGTCCGTTCCCACGCCCTGAGGGCTCGACGTGGCGGACGCTGACGGGTGTTAGGCCGCCAGAGCTAGCTGGGTGTTGGCAGCTATACCGTTCTCCCTATTTAACGAGGGTGGAGAAACCTCGAGACGCAGCCTGGACCTCACTGATCCCCGTCGAAACCTGTCGCCCCCTTGATTTCGCGGTGATAAGTACAGCGTACCACTATCCCCGCCGGACGTCTCGCGCCGCGCGGTCCATCTCGCGCTTGACCTCACGCTCCCTGAGCGTGGAGCGCTTGTCGTGCAGCTTCTTGCCCCGCCCCAGCCCCAGCTCGAGCTTCGCCCGCCCGCTCTTGAAGTAGAGCTTCAGCGGGATCAACGTCAGCCCACGCTCGGCAACTTTCCCGCTGAGCCGGCTGATCTCCTTGGCGTGGAGCAGCAGCTTGCGGTCCCGCTCGGGATCGTGGTTGGCGTCGGTCCCGTGGCTGTAGGGGTTGATGTGGCACCCGAGCCACCAGACCTCGCCGTTGCGCACGGTCGCGTACGAGTCCTTGAAGTTGACCAGCCCCGCCCGCAGCGACTTGACCTCGGTCCCCCGCAGCACGACCCCGGCCTCGAACGTCTCGAGGATCGAGTACTCGTGTCGCGCCCGCCGGTTGGTGGCGATCGCACGGTCGAGCGGCTCTTGACTGGGCACCCCTACTAGGTATCATGATCGACGCTCACCAAGCCGAAGTGGCGGAATTGGCAGACGCGCATGATTCAGGGTCATGTGCCCGCAAGGGTGTGGGGGTTCGAGTCCCCCCTTCGGCACCAGCTACCTAGCAGACACTCCCACTATCGGGTTCATCGTGGTTGTCAGCGAGCCCTATCCGGGTCGACGAGGGCGAGGATCTTGCCGACGGTCTCTTCGAGGAGATCAGCGGGGAGGCGACCAAGACGCTTCGCCATTCGCGCGCGCCAGTCGAGACTCTTGATCTGATCTGCGAGGATCGCTGACGACCAGGGCCGGGCGAGGGCCCGCCTGCTCGTGGCCCGCTTGGGGGGTTGAACTGGAGCCAGATCAGATCCCCGCGCGCGGGAATGTAGGCGGCCACTACCAGGCCTCGCGGCCTACTGCTCTGCCCGTCGAGACCTCGCCGTGGAGGTTCCGACGGTCCACCTTCCGGAGAAGAGCGGCCAACGAGTACTTGCGGACTCGAAGGGGGCGAACCAACAACTGACCGTTCTCCACCGACAGATCGACGGTAGCTCCCTCTTTCACCTGGGCTTCGGCGGCAAAGGATCGCGGGATCCGCAATCCAAGGCTGTTACCCCACTTCTGGATCTTGGTCTGCATGGACCTTTCTCCGTGGATATACAGTGAGTACACAGCGCGAGAGCCGCGGTCAAGCATCCTGGTGCGCACCGCCCTGCCGGTCTCGAGCGCGGAACGCGGCAGTGAGGTAAAGTAGCGGCGACTTTTCCCAGGGAGGAAATCGCCATGCCGTTCTACGAACGAGGCCCCGTCCGCATCCACTATCAAGAGGTCGGTTCCGGCTTCCCGCTGATGCTCATTCCGGGCGGGGGGCTCAATTCAGCGCTCTCGTCCTGGCAGACCGCGTCGCCCTTCGACCCGATGGAGCGGTACAAGGACGACTTCCGCTGTATCACCGCGGACCTGCGCAACGCCAATCCCGGACTGTCGACCGGGCCGCTGGAGAGCGACCGGCCGTGGGACGCCTACACCGACGACCAGCTCGGGCTGATGGACCATCTCGGCATCCGGGAGTTCCTGGTCATGGGCTTCTGCATCGGCGGGCCGATGATCCACAACCTCATCAAGCGGGCTCCGGAGCGCGTCGTCGCGGCGGCGATGATGCAGCCCAGCGGTTTCAGGCCCGAGCTCCCGGACCTGTTCTACCAGAACAACACCAAGGGCTGGGGACCGCAGCTCTCCGCGAAGCGTCCCGACGTCACCCCGGCGATGGTCCACGACTTCCTCACCAGCATGTACACCAACCGGGCCGACTTCGTGTTCACGGTGTCGCGCGAGTTCGTGCGCTCCATCCAGACCCCGCTGCTGATCGCGCCCGACGACGTCCCCGCGCATCCGTACAAGGTCGCGATGGAGGTGGCCGGCCTCGCCCCCGACGCCGAGGTGACCATCTATCCCTGGAAGGATTCGCAGGCGCACATCGACGAGGTCGTCGAGCACGCGCGCCGCTTCCTCAAGAAGCACGAGCCGGTCAGGGCGTAGAACGCCGTCGACCAAGACGGCGATCGACACGCTCGCGGAGAACCTGGGGGCCGGCCAAGCGCCGGCCCTCGGATCGACCTAGCCTCCCCCCGCGAATTCCGGATAGAGCGTCATGCCGCCGTCCACGAAGATCGTCTGTCCGTGAATGTAGTCGGCGTCGTCGGAAGCGAGGAACGCGGTGACCTTGCCGACGTCCTCGGGCAGGCCGATGCGGCCGTAGGGGATCAGCTTCAGGAGGGCCGACAGCGCCTCCGGGGTCTCCCACGCCGCGCGGTTGATCGGGGTCCGGATCGCGCCCGGCGCTACCGAGTTGACCCGGATCTTGTGCGGCCCCACCTCCTGGGCCAGCGACTGCATGAAGAGCTTCACCCCGCCCTTGGACGCGGCGTAGTTCACGTGGCCGGCCCACGGAATGACCTCGTGCACCGACGAGGTGCAGATGATCTTGCCGGCCGCCCGCGAGACGCCGGGGCGGACGCCCTGCTTCACCATCGCGCGCGTGGCCGCCCGCGCGCACAGGAACATGCCGGTCAGGTTCACGCCGATCACGGTGTTCCACTGATCGAGGGTCATCGAGGTGAACGCCGAGTCGCGCTGGAGGCCGGCGTTGCTCACGAGGATGTCGATCACGCCCCAGGCCGACAGCATCTGCTCGAACATGGCCTCGACCTCGGCTTCCTTCGAGACGTCCGCCTTGATCGTCATCGTGGCCACACCGTCCTTGGCGATCTCCTCGGCGACGCGGCGGGCGGCATCGGTCTGAGATCCATAGTTCACCACCACGTCGGCGCCCGCGGCCCCGAGCGCCCGCGCGATGCCCTCTCCGACCCCGGAGCTGGCGCCGGTGACAAGCGCCTTCTGTCCCTTCAACGGCTGGTCCGGCATTGCTCGATCCTCCTCGCCGCGGGCCTCCTACGCGAGCCGGTGGATGGTCTTCATCCCGCGCAGCCCCCGGACTTCGCAGACGATGACCTCGTGCGCGTGAGGTCGCCGTCCCAGCACCTCCTGCACGTGCGGATCGGACCAGATGTCGTCGGTCAGCACCGTGTCGCCGCCGCGGCTTTCCTTCTGGATGCGCGCGGCCAGGTTCACGGCGGTGCCGAAGTAGTCCAGGATGTCGTTCAGGGTGACGGCGATGCAGGCGCCGTGATGGATCCCGATCTTGAGCGACAGCGCGGGCTCGCCGCGCGCCGTGTTGTCGGCCTCGATCGTCTGGTGCATCTCGAAGGCGGCCTCCACCGCGCGGGCGGGATCGACGAACACCGCCATCACCGCGTCGCCGATGGTCTTCACGATCGTGCCGTCGCACCTGGCGATCGTGTCGCGCAGCAAGTCGAAGTGCCGCCGGACCAGCGCGTAGGCCGGCGCCTCGCCGATTGCTTCGTACATGCTCGTCGAGGCCTTGAGGTCCGTGAACATCAGGGCCACCGCCCCCACCGAGATCGGCGTCTCGGGCGACAGGACTTCCTCGGCGAACAGCGTCCGGAATTCGCTCATCGCGATGACCATCGACGCGGTCGCCGCGTTTTCGCTGCCCGCCGCGCGCTCGATCATCACCGTGATCGGCTCCGTGTCGTCGTTCCGCAGCGTGAGCGACACGTCGGGCGTGAGCTCCAGCGCCGTGGGCGACAGCGTCGGCCGGTGCAGGCTGATGGTGGCCGCCGACCGCGTGGCCTCGGCCGTGGTGCGGACGACGCAGGGCGTGTCGAGCTTGAGGGAGCGCACGCGATATTCCCAGCGCGGCAGCCGCAGGTCCAGGGTGCGGGACTGTCCGGCCGCGATCCGCTGCTGAGCCACGATGTGGGGCGCGTTCATGGGTCCGCCGCTGCAATAGCGCACGACGTCGACCCGTCGGATGGCGGGATTGGGCCGGAATCGAACCTCCACCGACTCCGCGAAGTCGGCGCCGAACCGGACGTTGC
This sequence comes from Candidatus Acidiferrum sp., assembly GCA_035317605.1. Lineage (GTDB taxonomy): Bacteria > Methylomirabilota > Methylomirabilia > Rokubacteriales > CSP1-6 > DATHGT01. The sequence goes on from DATHGT010000260.1 coordinate 9,872, forward strand.
AGGCCGGGCAGTGCGCGTCCGTCTTCATCTTCTTGAGGCTGTCATGGCGCTCCTGCGCCCCGCGACAGCCCGGGCAGATCACGTCCCACGACAGATCGAGCAGGCCGGCCTGCGAGGCGTGCAGGAACAGCTTCAGCACCTCTCGCCGATTCGCGCCCCAGCGGTCGGCGAAGACGAAGGGCCGCATGGCGTCGAGCTCCTCGTCCGGCATCGTTTCGAGGTCGCTGATCAGGCGAGGGAGCCATTGCCGGCCGGCGGCATTGGCCAGACGCCGGCGGATGACGTCGAGGCGGCCGGGCGCGATGGCCACGCGCGGGACGGGCAGGAACGCCGGCTCGGCCGCGCCCCGCAGCTGACCGTCGATCTTCTGATAGGCCGCGCGAAACCGGCGCTGCGACATGAATCCGATTTCCCAGTAGATCGCGGGAATGGCGAACCACCAGCGGGGCTCGCAGGTCACCGTTTGCTGGACCAGCGTGCCGCCGCCGTTCGGATGCAGGGTCACCGCGGTGTGGAACCGCCGGATGGGGCCGCTGTGGTACCCGCGAACGACTTCGTAGTAGCGTCCCTCGATCCACTCGAAGGGATGCTCGTCCCAGCGGAGCCTCCACCCGAGGTAACGCGTCTCGCCGACCTGGCGAGATCCACCATCGGCTTCGGGAACGTATTTGAAGCTGGACTGGGGCAGGCCGGCATACTGATTGAGCCGGTTGGTGTCGGCGATGTACCGCCAGAGCCGGTCGGGAGGAGTTTCGAGGGGGATCTTCCAATCGAACTTGAGGTTCATATGACGCGAGCCCGGATTCTAGCACCCGCGGACGTGTAGAATGCCCGCCGTCGTGGACGCGGAACGACAACGGCTCGAAGAGGCCACGGCGCGAAGCGCGCACTGGAAGCGCTGGGGTCCCTACCTGGCCGAACGCCAGTGGGGCACCGTGCGCGAGGACTACAGCGCCGGCGGCACGGCGTGGGAGTACCTGCCGCACGACCACGCGCGCTCGCGCGCCTATCGGTGGGGCGAGGACGGCATCGCCGGCATCTCGGACAACCATCAGCGGCTCTGCTTCGCGCTCGCGCTCTGGAACGGGCGCGACCCCATCCTCAAGGAACGGCTCTTCGGGCTCAGCGGCCACGAGGGCAATCACGGCGAGGACGTCAAGGAGTGCTACTTCTACCTCGACTCCACGCCGACCCACTCGTTCATGCGCTACCTCTACAAGTACCCGCAGGCGGCGTTCCCCTACGCCGATCTCGTGAACGAAAACGGGCGGCGCGATCGCACCCAGCCGGAGTACGAGCTGCTCGACACCGGCGCCTTCGCCGGCGACCGCTACTTCGACGTGCTGGTGGAGTACGCCAAGGCCACCACCGACGACATCCTCATGACGATCACGGCGGCCAACCGCGGTCCGGACCCCGCCGACCTCGATCTCCTGCCCACGCTGTGGTTCCGCAACACGTGGTCGTGGACGCCGGGGACGAGCCGCCCGCAGCTCCGCGCCCGCGACGCCGAGGGCGGTCACGCGGTGGTGACGGCCGAGCACCCGTCGCTGGGCCGGCGCTGGCTCCTGTGTGAGGGACTGCCCGATCTCCTGGTGACCGAGAACGAGACGAACTTCCGGCGCCTGTGGGGCACGGCCAACCAGTCGCCCTACGTCAAGGACGGGATCGGCGCGCTCGTCGTCGAGGGCGCGCGTGACGTCGTGAACCCGTACGGCGTGGGGACGAAGGCCGCCGCGCGCTATCACCTGCGCGTGGCTCCGGGTGAGAGCGTCTCGGTGCGCTTGCGGCTGACCGACGCCGTCGGCCCCGCGCCCTTCGGTCCCGAGTTCGACCGCATCGTGGACCTGCGGCGGCGCGAGGCCGACGAGTTCTACGCGTCGGTCATTCCCGCCGAGCTGTCGGACGATGCGCGCAACGTGATGCGCCAGGCCTTCGCCGGCCTCCTGTGGTCCAAGCAGTTCTACCACTACGACGTGAGCCGCTGGGCGGAGGGCGATCCCGGCTTCCCGCCGCCGCCCCCCGTGCGCGCTGGGGGCCGCAACCGCGAATGGGGTCACCTCTACAACGAAGACGTGATCTCGATGCCCGACAAGTGGGAGTATCCGTGGTACGCGGCGTGGGACCTCGCCTTCCACACGCTCGCCCTCGCCCTCGTCGACGCGGCCTTCGCCAAGGCACAATTGGTGCTTCTGCTGCGTGAGTGGTACATGCACCCGAACGGCCAGATTCCCGCCTACGAGTGGGCCTTCGGCGACGTGAACCCGCCGGTCCACGCGTGGGCCGCCTGGCGCGTGTACAAGATCGATGAGCGGCGTTGCGGGACGGCGGACCGGAAGTTCCTCGAGCGGGTCTTCCACAAGCTGCTCCTGAACTTCACGTGGTGGGTCAACCGCAAGGACGCCGAGGGGCGGAACATCTTCCAGGGCGGCTTCCTGGGCCTCGACAACATCGGCGTCTTCGACCGCTCGGCCCCCCTGCCCGGGGGCGGA
>DATHGT010000261.1:0-15808 GCA_035317605.1 Candidatus Acidiferrum sp.
CCTCCCCGCGAACGGGGAGGGCGAGAGGAGAAGGCGACGGGGTCACCCGCCGTAGAACACCTTGTCGCCGAGCTCCTTGAGCCACAGGGTGGCGTCGTCGGCGCGTCCTTCGGGTTGCTTGGCCACGCCGGCGTCGACGACCTTGCCCACGAAGATCGAGTGGTCGCCCATTTCTACCGTCGACTCCAGCGTGCACTCGACGTAGGCGGGGCAGTTAGTGAGGATCGGCGAGCCGGTGGAGCCGATGCGGATGGGCTCGCCGGAGATCGTGTCGCCCTTGCGCTCGGCGGGCTTGAAGAACGTGAAGGCCACGCCCTGCTGGCCCTTGCCGAGCACGTTGAGCGCGAAGGCCTTGGTGTCCTTGATGAGCGCGTGGGCGCCGGAGTCGGCCTTCACGCCGACCACGACCAGCGGGGGCTCGAACGACGCCTGGGTCACCCAGTTGACGGCGGCGGCGGCCGCGCGGCCGTCGGAGTGGGCGGCGGTCAGCACGTACATGCCGTAGGGGATCATGCGGAGCGCGGTCTTCTTGGCGTTGGGATCCATGGCCATGGAAAGTCCTCCTGTCTACGAAAGTCTACCGGATCAGGTGCGGCTGGCGGCGCGGCCGTTGCCGGGACGGAAGAACCTGAGCCATCCGCCGTTCGCGGGCGCCGCGGCTTCGCCGCCCACCAGGCTCGGACGCGGCCAGCGCAACAGCGCGGCCGCGTCCTCGAAGAGCGAGTAGGCGACGGGCGTGATCAAGAGCGTCAACAGCAGCGAGAGCATCTGGCCGCCGATCACCACCACGGCGATCGCCCGGCGCTCCTCGGCGCCGGGGCCCGTGCCCACCCACAGCGGCAGCATGCCGGCGACCAGCGCGAGCGTGGTCATGAGGATGGGGCGCAGCCGGTCGCGGTTGCCCTGCATGATCGCCGCGAGACGGTCCATGCCGTGGGCGCGCAGGTTGTTCATGTGGTCGATCTGCAGGATCGCGTTCTTCTTCACCACGCCGAACAGCACCAGGATGCCGAGGGCGGAGTAGAGGTTGAGCGTGTTGCCGGTGTACCAGAGCGAGAGCATCGCGAACGGCACCGACAGCGGCAGCGAGAGCAGGATGGTCAGCGGGTGGATCACGCTCTCGAACTGCGAGGCCAGGATCATGTACATGAAGATGACCGAGAGCAGGAACACCCACAGGAACTCGACGAAGGTCTTCTCGAACTCCTTGGCCCGCCCTGACACCGCGCTCGAGTAGGCCGCGGGCAGCCGCATCTCGTTGAAGGCGGCACGGAGGGCGTCGATGCGGTCGGCTTGGCCATAGCCTGGCGCGACCTGGGCGCGTAGCCGCACCTCGCGCTGGCGGTCGGAGCGGTCGATGCGTGCCGGCGTCTGGGCGGGCACGATGCGGACGAGATTGTCGAGGCGCACCATGCCTCCGCCCGGCGCCAGCCCCACCTGCGGCGGGGACCCGGTGCCGGCCACGGCCGTCACCGATGAGCGGGGCACGTACAGCCGCGAGATGACCTCGGCCTGGTCCCGGTACGCCTCGTTCAGCCGCAGGGTCACGTCGTAGTCCTCGTCGACCAGCGGATCGTGGAAGCGCGAGACCTCGTCGTCGCCGCCGACCATGAGCCGCAGCGCGGTGGCGATCTGCTCGGTCTCGACCCGCAGATCCGCCGCGCGCTCGCGGTCGATCTCCACGCGCAGCTCAGGCCGGTCGAGCTTGAGCGTGGTGTCGGCGTCGGCGATGCCGCCCAGCTCCTGCGAGCGCACGCGCAGCCGCTCGCCGTAGTCGGCCAGCGCCGCCAGCTCGGGGCCGCGGATCACGAAGTCGATGTCGAAGCTCCCGCCGCCGATGTTGAATCCCGGAATGTTCCGGGTGGTGATGCGCAGATCGCGGAACTTCCGCATGCGGCGGCGCACCTCCTGGATGACGTCGCGCTGCGAGTAGTTGCCGCGGAAGACGGCCAGCGGCTCGCCGCGCTTGAGCCCGTCCCAGAACTTGGCGAGGTTGACCGTGCGCTCCCCGTGGGGCGCGATGCGCACGTACGCGTAGCCGTTGTTGACGCGATTGAGCCCACCGCCCCCGGCCTGGCTCAGCATGAACCGCACGGCCGGGAGCGCCCGGACCTCCTGCGAGATGGCTTGCATGGCGTCGTCCATGGCGGCCAGGCTCATGCCTTCGGGGGCGTTCACCGTCATCTCGAACTCGGCCTCGTCCACGTCGCTCGGCACGTACTCCTGCTTGACCAGGCGGTAGAGCGGCCACGACGACGCCACGACGATCAGGGCCACCACGGCGAAGATGGCTCGGTGGCGCATGGACCAGCCGAGCGACCACGTGTAGCCGCGGTCGATATACCCGTAGAACCCTTTCCGGGAATGGGCCTCGCCGTGCGCGCCACCCCCGGTGGCGTCCGCGCCACCCGCGTCTTCTCTGCGCAGCAGGCGCGCGCTCATCATCGGCGTCAGCGTGAAGCTCACGAGCAGGCTGACCAGCACGGCCGCCGCCGCCGTGAGCCCGAACTGGTAGAGGAACCGTCCCGAGATCGACGACATGAACGAGACCGGTACGAAGATGACGACCAGCGAGAACGTCGTCGCGAGGACGGCGAGGCCGATGTCACGGGTGGCCTCGCGGGCGGCCTCGAACGGCCCCATCTTCTTTTCCTCGACGAACCGGAAGATGTTCTCGAGGACGACGATGGCGTCGTCGATGACGATGCCGACCATCAGCACGAGGGCCAGCATGGTGACGCTGTTGAGCGTGAAGCCGAGCCCCCACATCACCCCGAAGGCGGCGATGGTCGAGGTCGGGATGGCGACCGCCGCGATCAGCGTCGACCGCCACGAGCGCATGAAGGCCAGCACCACGAGGGACGCGAGGATGGAGCCGAGGACCAGATGCAGATTGATCTCGTGCAGCGCGGCATGGATGTAGCGCGACTGGTCGCGGATGACGTCGACGCGCACGTCGGCGGGGATCCGAGGCGCCAGACGCGCCAGGTTCTTCTTGGCCGACTCGATGACGGCCACCGTGTTTTCTCCGGACTGCCGCCGGACCTCCAGCACCACGGTCGGCACACCGTCCAGGCGCGCCGCCGAGCGCTGCTCCTTGGTACCGTCCTCCGCCCGGCCGATGTCGCTGACGCGGACCGGTGCGCCGTTGATCGTGGCCACCACCAGATCGTTGAACGACTTGGGATCGGCGATCCGGCCCATCGTCCGCAGCGACTTCTCGTTGAGCCCGGCGGTGACGTTGCCGCCGGGCAGGTCGGCGTTCTGCCGGGTCAGCGCGTCGCGCACCGAGGTGATGGGGATCTGGTAGGCGGCCAGGCGGTCGGCGTCGATCCACACGTTCACCGAGCGCAACAGCCCGCCCACGATGCGGACCTCGCCCACGCCCGACGAGCGCTCCAGCTCGACCTTGACCAGCTTGTCGGCGATCTCCGTCAGCTCCTTGAGCGATCGCTTGCCCGCCACCGCGACCGTGAGCACGGGCGCCTGGTCGTTGTCGGTCTTGGAGATGAGCGGCGTCCGGATATCCCGCGGGAGGAGGCGGATCGCCGCGGCCACCTTGTCGCGCACGTCCTGGGTGGCGACGTCGATCTGGCGGTTGAGGTTGAAGGTGATGAGGAGGATCGAGTTGCCGGGGCTCGTGATCGAGCGCAGCTCGTTGATGCCCTGGATGGTGTTGACGGCTTCCTCGAGCTTCTGCGAGACCTGCGTCTCCATCTCTTCCGTCGAGGCGCCGGGCAGCTCGGTGCGGATGGAGACCGTCGGCAGGTCGACGGCGGGGAAGCGGTCGACGCCGAGACGGAAGTAGCTGGCCGCGCCGACGACGACCAGCGACAGCACGATCATCGACGCGAACACCGGACGGCGGATGCAGATCTCGGCCAGTCTTTGCATTAGACCCTGTTCACGGCTTGACGACGACGGCCTGGCCGCCCACGAGGTTGCCGGGGTCGATGACGACGGCCTCTCCCACCTTGAGCCCTTCGACGATTTCCACGCGATCTTTCTCGCGACGGCCGGTGACCACGCGCCGCTCCAGGGCCTTGCCCTCCTTGATGGTGAGCACCTTCTCGATGCCCGCGAAGACGACGATGGATGATGCCGGCACGAAGATCGCGGGCTGATCGGCGGCGATCACGATCTCCGCGCGGGTGAAGGAGCCTGGGCGGAGAGTGCCCGCCTGGTTCGGCACCTCGGCCTCCAGCATCAGCGTGCGGTTCTGCTCCTGGATCGAGGGTGACAGTCGAACGACGCGTCCCGCGTGAACGCCGGCGTCGCCGTCCACGCTCACCCGCACCTCCTGGCCCACGCGCACGCTGGCCGCCGCGCGCTCGGGGACGGCGAGCTGCAGGCGCAGGGGATGGATCTTCACCAGCGTGGCCACCGGCGCGCCGGCGCTGAGGAACTCGCCGGTGGCGGTGCGGCGTTCGCGGATCATCCCGTCGACCGGCGCGAGCAGCTCGGTGTCGGTCAGCGCCTGACGGGCCATCTCCAGCTCGGTGCGGCGCTGGACGAGGACCGACTGCCGGTTGCGAACCTCTTCGATGGCGTCCTGGTAGCGGCCGTCGGCCACCTGCTCGTTGGCCACCGCGGTGTCGAACTGGGCCTTGGCCACGAACTGCTGCTCCAGCAGCTTGGCGAATCGCTCGCGGGTGAGCCGCGCCTCCTCGAGCACCGCGCGGGCCTGGCGCACCAGCGCGGTCTTCTCGGGATCGACCCGGTCATCGGCGCCGTCGGCGGGCAGCCCCAGCCGCACGCGGGCCTGAACGAGCGTGGCCTGCGCCTGTTCGACCCGCAGCCGATAATCCGTCGGATCGAGTCGCGCGACGATCTGGCCCTTCTTCACGCGGGTGCCGAGATCGACCTTCAGCTCGCTGATGCGGCCGGGCACCTTGAGACTCAACACGACCAGGTCGTCGGCGGCCAGCGTTCCCGACACGCCCACCGTGCGCGGCATGCGCACCTCGGCCGCCGGAATCACGCGGACCTCGACGGCCTTGGGCCCCTTGGCCGGGGCCGCCTTGTCGGTCGACGCCGTGGAATCGCGGCTGCATCCCGCCGCGAAGAACGACAGAATTCCGAGCAAAGCGAGAGATCCCGGGGGCCAGCGCATCGCCGTATTCTACATGGGATTGCGGTACCATCCTGACCACGACGAACCCAGGAGGATTCCCATGCCGCTGACCGAGCTGAATCACTACTTCGTCCGGGCCAACGATCTGGAGAGCACCAAGGACTTCTACTGCGACGTGCTGGGCTTGCAGGTGATGCCGCGGCCGACGTTTCCGTTTCCGGGCTACTGGCTCGGCGTGAACGGCAAGATCCAGGTGCACATGGGTCCGCACGGCATCGACAACGCCGACATGTACTACCTGGGCACGCCCAAGGATGCGGTCACCGATCACGCGGGCGTGGTCGACCACATCGCGTTCCTGGCCAACGAGCCGGGCGGGTTCATCCGGCGCTTCCGGGAGCGCGGGATCGAGTTCCAGCCGCGCTCGCTGCCGGAGTTCGACCTCTATCAGATCTTCATCAAGGACCCCAACGGCCTCACCATCGAGCTGAACTTCTTCGGGCTCAAGGAGGTCACCGACTGGGGCGGGGAAGACTACGCGAAGATGCCGCAGACCGCGGGAGCGCGGGGGTGAGCGAAGCGCGCGGCTTCACCGACGTCACCTACGACGAGGCCATGCGCCGCGCGCGCGATCTGGTGCCGGTCCTCCGTGAGCGCGCCGACGGCGCGGAGGCCGCGCGCCAGATGCAGAAAGAAACGCTGGACGACCTCCATCGCACCGGCTTGTTCCGCTTTCATCAGCCCAGGCAATGGGGCGGGATGGAATTGCCGTTCGTGGCGCTGTTCGACGTCCCCGCCGAGATCTCGCGCGGCTGCGCCTCGACGGGCTGGAACGTGGCCAACCTGGGCGTCCACCACTGGATGCTCGCCCTCTACGACGAGCGCGCCCAGGAGGAAGTGTGGGGCGCCAACCCGGACGTGGTCATCCCGTCGGGCATTGCCTATCCGCAGGGGCGGGGCCGTCGCGTCGACGGCGGCCTCGTCATCAGCGGCCACTGGAACTTCTCCAGCGGCGTCGACCACGGCGACTGGAACATGCTGGCGGTGATGGTGCGCGACGGCGACCGGGTCGTCGATCACCGCATGTGCCTGGTGCCGCGGGGCGACTACGAGATCGTCGACGACTGGCACGTGCTCGGCATGCGCAGCACCGGATCGAAGTCCGTGCGCGCTACCGACGTCTTCGTGCCCGAGCACCGCGCGCTCTCGATGTACCTCGCGCGGGGCGGCGCGACGTTCCCGGGCGCCCGTGTGAACCCGAATCCCATCTACCAGGTGCCGCTCGCGGCACTCGGCTCGCACTGCCTGGCGGCTGCCGGCGTCGGCAACGCCCAGGCCGCGCTCGAGCTGACCATCGAGGCCATCAAGGAGCGCAGCACGAACTACACGGCCATGCGCATGCGCGACTTCCAGGCCGTGCAGCTCCGCGTGGCCCGCGCCGGCGCCATGGTCGACCTCGCGCGCCTGTCGATCCGCACCGACTGCCTCGAGGCCGAGCGCATCGCCCGCGAAGGCCGCGCCCCCACCATCGAGGAAAAGCTCCGCTTCAAGCGCAACGTGGCCTACGCGATGGAGCGCTGCACCGAGGCCGTCGACGTCCTCCACGCGCTGGCCGGCGCCAACGGCATCTACGATCGCTACCCGATCCAGCGCCTCTTCCGCGACCAGCACGCCCTCGCCGCCCACATCGGCTTCAGCTGGGACGCCCAGGCGGCTCCGTGGGCGCTGGTGGCGATGGGCGGCGAGTTCTCCTCCCCAACGATGTAGGGGGCTACCGCTTCAACCGCTCGAGTGACTTCCTGAACTTCTCGCAGGGATCTTCGTCGTCCCCGGCCGGCGTGAACCAAACATAGTCGAACGGTAACCGTCCCCCGAAGCGCTCGGCATAGCTCTCGGCGTTCGTGCGCTTGGCGTCGACCTCGACGAACGCGATGCTCACCGTCCGCGCCGCGGGATCGATGCGCCGCACGTATGCGGGCACGCCCCAGTCGTTCCTCACGTGACCAGCTCCGGCGATCAGCACGGCGCCGTCCCCCGGCGCGGTCAGCAGCGCCTCGGCCATCTGCGCGTCCCGCGCGCGTTGCACGCCGATCATCGCGCCAACGCGTTCCTCGGGCGCATGCCCACAGTGCGAATCGCGAATCTCCTCGGCCAGGGCCTCGCGGACATCCGTGGTAAGCGGCTGGTCCAGCCCATGTCGCCGAACAAACGCGGCATCGAGTGCCGCTACACCCTGACGACCCACCGCGCGGACGCGCTCGTCGTCGAGATTCGCCGCCACGATCGGCAACCCGGCGTCGAGCGCCGCCTGAGCGATCGGCTCGTACATCGCCCACGCCGGCCATCCCGACGCCTTCCAGTTCACCGCCTCCGCAATCCCCGCCGCCTCGCGCGGATGCGCCGCCAGATACCGGGCCAGTGCTCCTGCCTGCGACGGCGTCAACATCTCGAACGCGACGACCGGCCTACGACCAGCCGCCGTGAGTGCTCGAATCAACCGCGTCTGAAGCACGTGATGATCCGGATTGTCGTGCGTCTCGCCGAAAAGCATGAATCGCGCCTCGGCGATCCGCGCGATCACCGTAGCCTCGTCGACGAACCGCCCACTCGCGACGTCCCAGACTCGCCCGACGAGTGGATGCTCACGGTTGACAGAGGACTGCCACGGCGCGCCGGTGGAGCCCGTGCGACAGCCGGCAAACAGTACGAGCGCTACGAGTAGGTGCAGGAGGCGTCGTGCGATGCGCACGATCAGGGCCGGTCCTTCTTGTGATGCGACGAGGGCACCGGGAACGCCGTGGCCGGTGCCCGATGCGAGAAATCCGAGACACTGTCTCGGATTTCGTCACACGCCGTCTGGCGAATCTGCGGGCTGGATTCGCTCGACACTGTCGAGCGAATCACATCCGGCGGGCACGCCAGCCAGAACTGGCGCATGTGCTGCTCATGCGTTCAGCAGAGTCGCGACAAGGTTCGGCAACGTCAAGTGCGCCGTGATGCTAGCGCCTGTGCATTTCTGCGGCGGCGACGAGAGTACGGAAGAGGTTGCGCGCGGCGGGGTCGTGAGCCACCAGCTCTTCGGGGTGCCATTGGACGCCGAGCACGAGCGCGGTACCGTCCGCGATTTCGACGCCCTCGATGATTCCGTCCGGGGCCCACGCGACGTCGCGGAGGCCACTGCCCAGGCGCTTGAGGGCCTGGTGGTGCATGCTGTTGACCGCGATTTCGGGGGCGCCGAGCGTGGCGCCGAGGCGCGTGCCTTCGCCCATCACTTTCACGAGGTGCGTCGGCTGATCGCGCGGCGCGGTCTGAGAGTGAGCGATCGTGCTGCCGGTGTCGCTCGCGATGTCCTGATGGAGTGAGCCGCCGAGCGCGACGTTGAGCACCTGGATGCCGCGGCAGATCGCGAGCAGCGGGCGGCGATCGTGCATCGCGCGCTCGGTGACTGCGATCTCGAGCCGATCGCGCGCCTCTGAGACGTCCGCGACGGTGGGATGCTGGTCCTCGCCGAAGTGCGCGGGATCGACGTCGCCGCCGCCGGTCAGGAGGATCCCGTCGAGCCGAGCCCACAACTGTTCCAATGCGCGGCCGTCGAGATGCGGAGGAAGCAGGATCGGGATCCCGCCCGCATCCAGCACCGCGCGAAAGTACGCGTGGTTGACCCAGGCGCGCGGTGGCGTATTCGTCTGGCCACCGTCCGGGGTCGTCGACATCGTCACGCCGATCAGCGGGGGACGGGCCATGCGGGCAGCGTAGCACCTGGCGTATGATGTGCGCACTATGTCACTCGACTCCGCGACCGAACACGACACGTCGGCAGCGAAACCGTCGTACACGCCAACCCATACCACCCAGACGATCGGGTCGCGCTGGGCCATCGCCGCGGGCCATCCGCTGGCGGCCGAGGCGGGCGCGCGCCTGCTCGGCGCCGGCGGCAACGGCGTCGACGCGGGCGTGGCGGCGGGGATCTGTCTGGGGGTCGTGCACGTCGACATGGTCTCGGTGGCGGGGGTGGCGCCGATCCTCGTGCACCTGGCCAAGAGCCGCGAGACGTTTCAGGTCTCCGGCGTGGGCCCGTACCCGGCCCAGTCGACGCCGGAATTCTTCCGGACGCGTCACGGCGGTCAGATCGCGCCCGGACTGGCGCGGACGGTCGTTCCGGCGGCGCCCGACGCCTGGTGCACCGCGCTCGAGCGCTGGGGCACCATGTCGTTCGCGGAGGTCGTTACGCCGGCCCTCGAGCACGCGGAACGCGGGTTCCCGCTGTCGAGCTTCTCCGCCTATCAGATGTCGGCGAACGCCGACAAGTACAAGCGCTGGCCCAGCTCGACCGCGCTCTATCTGAACGACGGCCGGCCCCGTCGGATGGGCGAGCGGCTGGTCCAGCGCGAGCTGGCCGAGACGCTGGGACGCATGGTCGCGGCCGAGAGGCGCGCGGGCGGCTCCCGCGCCGCCGGCATCCGCGCCGCGCGCGACGAGTTCTATCGGGGCGAGACGGCCAAGCGCATCGCCGAGTTCCATCGGTCGGAAGGCGGACCGCTCTCGCTGGCCGACCTCGCCGATTTTTCCGTGGAGGTCGAGCGCCCGCTGACCACGACCTTCGGCAAGTACGAGATCGCCGCGTGCGGGTTCTGGTGCCAGGGGCCGGTCCTGCTCCAGATCTTCAACATGCTCGAAGGCCTCCCGCTCGACGCGCTCGGTCACAACTCGCCGGCGTATCTCCACCGGCTGGTCGAGACCATCAAGCTGGCGTTCTCCGATCGCGACGCCTACTTCGGCGATCCTCACTTCGTGAAGGTGCCCGCCGGGCTGCTCGGCAAGGCGTACGCGCGCATGCGCCGTGAGCTGGTGGGCGACCGGGCGTGGGCCGAGATGCCGCCCGCGGGAGATCCCGAAGCGCTCGCGGCCATGCGGCGGCGCGACACCGCGCTCCCCGTCGCGGGCGGCTCCCACGACGACGCGCTCGACACCAGCTACGTCGCGGTGATCGACGAGGCCGGCAATGGGTTCTCGGCCACGCCCAGCGATCCCAACGTCGACTCGCCGGTCATCCCCGGTGTCGGCTGCGTGGTGTCGCCGCGCGGCTCGCAGGGATGGCTCGATCCCGCGCACCCGAGCGTGGTCGCGCCCGGCAAGCGTCCGCGTCTCACCCCGGCGCCCGCGATGGCCTTCACCGACGGGCGTCTGTTCATGCCGTTCGGCACGCCGGGCGGTGACGTCCAGCAGCAGGCCATGCTCCAGGTCTTCCTCAACGTGACCGTGTTCGGCATGCCGCTCCAGCAGGCGATCGAGGCGCCGCGCGTGGCGTCACGAAGCTTCCCGGACTCGTTCTGGCCGCACGCCTACTCGCCGGGCAAGCTCGAGGTCGAGGGCCGCATCGCGCGTGACACCCGCGACGCGCTCTCCGCGATCGGCCACGACGTCTCGGTGTGGCCGGACTGGGAGTGGCGGGCCGGCGCCGTCGACGCGGTGGTCGTCGATGAGGCCGGCGTGCGCTGGGGCGGCGCCGATCCGCGCCGCGGCGCGCTCGCGATCGCTCGCTAGGGCCTCGGAGGGGGCTTCGTGCTCTCGAAGAGTCGAAGCCTCGCTCGTCGTCGTTCCTGTCGTGCGCTTGCGTTCTTGATCTTCGTCGTCATCGGTTGCGCCGCGGGACCGGCGGCGGGGCAGGTGTTTCTGGCGTCGGAGCCGCATCCTGAGTTCGCGATCGGGCCGCTGTTCATCGTGGGGATCGTGGGGCCCGGGCTGGGGCCCGTCACCGTGAGCATCTCGTGGAGCACGGTGACGTCGCCGACCGGCGCGCCGGACGCGGCGAAGCAGGACCTCTACCTATTTTGGCCGGCCGAGGTGGCGGCGGCGACGGCGCCCGGCCAGGCCGATCCCGCGCTGGCCCGCGCGCTCGAATCGCGCGGGTTCACCGCGCTGTCCGACGGGCGCCTCACCCTGCGCAAGCGCGATCGCGCCAAGCTCGGCACCGCCGCCGACAGCGACCCCGTGCCCGCGGTGGCCTCCTACGCGACGTTCTTCAAGCGCGGCACCAATCCGGCCCAATCCGGGACCGGCACGTTCGTGAAGATCCCGTGGACGCCGGAGTTCGCCGATCCGCTCGTGCTGGCCAACCTCACGATGCCGCTCAAGGACGTGATCACGCCGCGGCCGGCGACCTGGATGGAGGAGCTCTTCTGGGGACGGCGCTGGGTGCTCACGCTCAGCTCGGGGAGCGTGGGCTCGCTCGCGCTCTATTCGATGTACTTCGAGCACCGCGATCGCGTGGTCCGTCTGGCCCCTGACGTCTCGCTGTTGCTGGCCAACTTCAGCGACGCCGACCATCTGCGCATCGAAGAGATCAGCCCCGCGACCGCCACGCGGCGGGGCAGCCGGACGCGCGCGGGGTCGGAGATCGTGTCGCTCACCCTGGCCCCGAACGAAGGCGTGGTGCCGCAGGTCCTCAAGGTGCACTTCCACTACTTCTCCGGCCGCATCGCCTGGCGGCCGATCCTGGTCTCGGCCGGGCTGTTGCTGCTCGGCAACCTGGCGGGCGTGTTCATGTTCAGCCAGCAGTTCGGCGGGATCCTGCGCCGGCGGCTTCACGTCGGCTCGGCGCGCGCGGAGAAGGCCACGCGCCGCACGGGGGTCGTGCTCGCGCCGGACACGCTCGCCGCCATCCGTCCGGGCGAGAGCACCTACGCCGACGTGGTGGCGCTGTGCGGCCCTCCCGAGGAGGAGACCGAGGAGCTGGGCGCCTCGCCGCGGCGCACCCTCGTGTATCGCGGGCGGCGCGCTGTCCCCGAGCGCCGTCTGAACCTCGGCTGGGTCGCCACCGTGAACGGGTGGAATGCCGAAGAGCACGAGGTCGTGATCACTCTCGACGGCGACCGCGTGCGCGACGTGCAGAGCCGCATCCGCCGGACCCACACCACCGCCGCCGGCTGAGCGCGCGCCCGCGCCGCGCCCCCGCCAAATTTGTCGTGACCCGCCCAGGTGGTGCCGTAGAGTCGGGCCATGCAACGATCGCTCGAACGGCCGTGGCCGGTTCGCGTTCGATCACTGGCTGACGCGCTTCACGTGCTCATTCCCGAAGGACGTCCGCTCCCCGGCCCCGTCTGGCGGCGACGACACTGGGGCATCGTCGCGCTGCTCTGGGCCCACGTCGTCGGTCTGGCGCTCTTCGCGATCCTGGCCGGCTCCGAAGTCCGCCACGCCCTCGCCGAGTCGGGCGTGGTCGCCGGGTTCGCGCTGCTGGCCGGCTTCGGCGGGCTGGGTCGCCGGTTCTCCGCGGCCATGGCGTGCCTGGGGCTGCTGACCTCATCCGCCCTGCTCGTGCATTTCTCGGGCGGCTACATCGAGATGCACTTCCACTTCTTCGTCATGGTCGGACTGATGGCCCTCTATCAGGACTGGATCCCGTTCTTGCTGGCCATCGGCTACGTGGTGGTCCATCACGGGCTCGTGGGCGTGCTCGAGCCCCGGTCGGTGTTCAACCATGCCGCGGCCTGGGCCAACCCCTGGATGTGGGCGGGCATTCACGGCGTGTTCATCGTCGGCATGAGCATCGTGTCCCTGATCACCTGGAGGCTGAACGAGCTGGCCGTCGCGCACGTCGAGCTCATCCTGGGCTCGGCGGGTGAGGGCATCGTCGGCGTCGACCGCGAGGGGAAGACGACGTTTGCCAACGCCGCCGCCGGCGTCCTGACGGGATGGCGCGTCGACGAGCTGGTGGGCCGATCGCTGGAGGCCCTCGTGTTGACGTCCCGCCAGGCGCCGCCGTGGGGCGCCTCCCTCCTGTCGACCGGGCACTCGGTCACCGGGGAAATGAACTTCCGCCGCAAGGACGGCGTGACGTTTCCGGTCGAGTGCGTGAGCGCGCCCATCCGGGAGCGCGGCGTCGTGGTCGGGTCCGTGGTGGTCTTCAACGACGTCACCATGCGCACCCAGGCCGAGAACGCGCGCCGGGAGAGCGAGCTGCGGCTCCGGTCCATCACCGACGCGGCGGCCGACGGCGTGGTCGCCGCGGACGAGGACGGGCGGATCGTGTCCTGGAACCGAGGCGCCGAGGCCATCTTCGGCTACGCGGAGGCCGAGGTGGTGGCCCGCCCGCTGACCGTGCTCATGCCCGAGCGCCTTCGCGAAACGTACGAGCACGGGATCGAGCGCGCGAGCGCCGGCGCCGCGCCCGTGCTCACGCGGGGCCTGGAGTTCGTGGGGCTGCGCAAGGACGGGACGGAGTTCCCCCTGGAGCTCTCGCTCGGCTCCTGGGACAGCGAGCAGGGCCGCTTCTACGTCGGTATCGTCCGGGACGTGACCGAGCGCAAGAACGCCGAGGAGGCCCTGCGCCAGACCGAGCACCAGCTGCGACAGTCACAGAAAATGGACGTCGTCGGCCAGCTGGCCGGCGGCATCGCCCACGACTTCAACAACCTGCTCACGGTCATGCTGGGACGCAGCCACGTGCTGCTGTCGAAGCTCGAGCCGTCGAGCTCACACCGGCACGACCTCGAGCTGATCGCCACCACCGCGGCGAGCGCGGGCGCCCTCACCCAGCGGCTCCTCGCCTTCAGCCGCAAGCAGCTGCTCCAGCCCAAGGTCCTCAACCTCAACGGCGTGGTGATGACCATGGCGAGCATGCTGCGACGGATCATCGGCGAGCATCTTCAGCTGGTGACGGTCCTCGAGCCCGAGCTGGGACCGGTCCGCGCCGACCCCGTACAGTTCGAGCAGGTGGTCGTCAACCTCGTGGTGAACGCCCGCGACGCCATGCCCCACCGCGGGACCCTGACCGTCGAGACCCGCAACGTCGATCTCGACGCCGATTTCGCCGCCCGCCACCCGGGCCTCGGCGCCGGACCGCACGTGATGCTGGCCGTGACCGACACGGGAACCGGCATGGACGCCAGCGTGCAGGCGCACCTGTTCGAGCCCTTCTTCACCACCAAGGCCCCGGGAAAGGGGACGGGACTGGGTCTGGCCACCGTCTACGGCATCGTCACCCAGCACGACGGCGCCATCGCCGTGCAGAGCGAGCCCGGCGCCGGAACGACGTTCCGCATCTACCTGCCGCGGGCGGCCCGCGAGGCGCAGGTCGCCGCTCCGACGCTGCCGGCTCCGGCCGGCGGACACGAGACCATCCTCCTCGTCGAGGACGACGAGATGGTTCGCGACCTCACCCGCGAAGTCCTCTACGAAGGGGGCTACGCGGTGCTGGCCTCGGCCCCGGGCGGCGCCCTGTCCCTGGCCGAGAGGCACGCCGGCGGCATTCACCTGCTGCTGACCGACGTCGTCATGCCCGACATGGGCGGCCGCGAGCTGGCCCGCCATATGGCGCGCATCAGTCCGGCCACGAAGGTGCTGTACATGTCCGGATACACCGATGACCTGATCAGCAACCATGGCGTGCTCGACGGCCACGCGCCGCTGCTCGGCAAGCCGTTCATGCCCGCCGAGCTTCTCCGCAAGGTGCGGGAAGTCCTGGCAAGCTAGGTGGTGGCGGGGGCCGGGGCGAGCGGGGACGTGATGACGGGCTCCTCACGGATCAGCATGGTCAGCGCGGCGGCGAGGAGGGCCAGGAGCGCGGCGGAGACGAAGGCCGGCGTGTAGTCGCCGTAGGCCTCGAAGATCCAGCCCGCGCTGGCGGCGCTCAGCGCGGCGCCGACCTGGTGAGCGAAGTAGATCCAGCCCGACAGCTCCCCGACCGAGTAGCGCCCGAAGATCGCCGCGGTCAGCGTGGTGGTCGGCGGCACCGTGGACACCCAGTTGAGCCCGAAGATCGCCGCCCACACGTGAAGCGACGGCGCGTTCCACACGTAGAGCAGGAACACCAGCGACACGCCGCGAATGAGGTAGTACATGGCGAGCGGCCCGCGGCGGCCGAACCGATCGCAGAGCCAGCCGGAGCCGAGCGTTCCCACCACGTTCATCGAGCCCATGATCGCGAGCGCGGTCGTCGCCTCGACCTGGGTGAAGTTGTGCTCGAGCGCGTGGGGGATGAAGTGCGTCAGGATCAGGCCGACCGAGGTGTACCCGCACACGAACGACGTGCTCGCGAGCAGCCAGAACTGCGCGTGCTGCGCGGCTTCCATGAGGCCCACGCGTGCGCGGGTCCGCGCGTGGGCCGCTTGCGCCGCGGTGAGGACGGGACCGGTGGCGCCGTACGGCGAGAGCCCGCGATCCGCCGGATCGTCGAGAATGCGCCAGAACGCGATGGGCCACGCGATGCCGAGCAGCGCGAGGCCGAGCACGAAGAAGCTCACGCGCCACCCGAACCACAGCAACAGCACGGTCGCGATGGGAATGACCACGAGCTGCCCGGCCGACATGCCGCCGGCCGCGACGCCGATGGCCAGCCCGCGCCGGCTCTCGAACCAGCGCGCGGCGATGACCGATCCCGTGGCCAGTCCGAGCCCGCCGGCGCCCACGCCCATCAGGATGCCGGTGGTGAGGTACGCCTGCCACAGCGTGTGAATCGCCGAGGCACCGATCGCCCCCACACCAAGAAGCCCGACACCGAGCAGGGTCACGCGCCGCGGCCCCCAACGATCGGCCAGCCGGCCGGCGAACGGCCCCACGGCGCCGAGGATCAACAACGAGAGCGCGGCGACCCCGGAAATCGCGCTACGGCTCCAGCCGAACTCGGCCTCCAGCGGCTTGACGTACACCCCGAACACCGCGCGCAGCCCCGAAGCGACGGCCATACACAAGGTCATCGAGCCCAACACGATCCACGCGGGATGAATCCGGAAC
>DATHGT010000262.1:0-13815 GCA_035317605.1 Candidatus Acidiferrum sp.
CGGGCGTGAACTTGTCCATGCGGCTGGCCGTGGTCGGTCCGACCGAGCCCAGCGCGTCGCCCGGACGGGGCGGCGTGGGGCCGGTGTAGTAGATGATCGCGCCCTTCACGTCGACGGGAAGCGCCTCGCCCTTCTCCAGCAGCGGAAACAACCGGCCGTGGGCGGCGTCGCGCGCGGTGTAGATCACGCCGCTGATCCGCACGCGATCGCCGGACTTCAGTGACTCGACGTCGGCGTCGCTGAGCGGCGTCGTCACGTCCTTGATGCCGTCGGCCGCCGAGGTGACGCCCATGGTCAGCCGGACGTTCGACCGTCATGGACGGTCGAGTTATCAATTGCGTCGACGATGGCGTTCAGCGTCGGGCTGGGACGCATCGCCTTCGACGCCATATCGGGGTTCGGCCGGAAGTACCCGCCGAGGTCGACCGGCTTGCCCTGCGCGGCGTTCAGCTCGGCGACGATCTTGGCCTCGTTCTCCGCGAGCCCCTTGGCAACTTTGGCGAAACGCGCCTGGAGCTCCTTGTCCTGGGTCTGTGCGGCCAGCGCCTGCGCCCAGTACAGGGCGAGGTAGAAGTGGCTGCCCCGCGTGTCCAGCTCGCCCACCTTGCGAGAGGGCGACCTGTCGCTGTCCAGGAACTTGGTGTTGGCGGCGTGAAGCGCTTCCGCGAACACCTTCGCCTTGGCGTTGTTCTCGGCGCGGCCCATGTGATCGAGCGACTCCGCCAGCGCGAGGAACTCGCCGAGGGAATCCCACCGCAGATGTCCCTCTTCCACGAACTGCTCGACGTGCTTGGGGGCCGAGCCGCCGGCGCCGGTCTCGAACAGCGCGCCGCCGTCCATGAGCGGCACGATCGAGAGCATCTTCGCGCTGGTGCCCAGCTCGAGGATCGGGAACAGGTCCGTGTTGTAGTCGCGGAGCACGTTGCCGGTCACCGAGATCGTGTCCTGGCCGGCGCGCATCCGCTCCAGCGAGAAGCGCGCGGCCTCGGCGACCGACATGATGCGGATGTCGAGCCCGTTGGTGTCGTGGTCCTTCAGGTACTTCGTGACTTTTTCGATCAGCTGGGCGTCGTGGGCCCGGTTCTTGTCGAGCCAGAAGACCGCGGGCGCGCCGGTGATCCGCGCGCGGGTGACCGCGAGCTTCACCCAGTCCCGGATCGGCGCGTCCTTCACCTGACAGGCGCGCCAGATGTCGCCCGCTTCCACGGCGTGCTCGATCAGCGTCTTGCCCTGGGCGTCGACGACGCGCACGGTGCCGGCGGCCGCCATCTGGAAGGTCTTGTCGTGAGAGCCGTACTCCTCGGCCTGCTGGGCCATCAACCCGACGTTGGGCACCGTGCCCATGGTCTTGGGGTCGAACGCCCCGTGCTGCTTACAGTGCTCCATGGCCTCGTGATACAGCGGCGCGTAGCTGTGATCGGGGATGACCGCCTTGGCTTCGCGGAGTTTGCCATCAGGCCCCCACATTTGGCCGGAGTCCCGGATCATCGGCGGAATCGACGCGTCGATGATCACGTCGCTCGGCACGTGCAGGTTGGTGATCCCCTTGTCCGAGTTGACCATGGCCAGGCCGGGCCGCTTGGCGTAGCAGGCCTGGATGTCCGCTTCGATCTCCTTCCCCTTGGCCGGCGGCAACCGCTTGATCGCCGCGTACAGGTCGCCGAGGCCGTTGTTGGGATCGACGCCGATCTCCTTGAAGGTCGCCGCGTGCTTCTCGAAGACGTCGCGGAAGAACGTCCGCACGGCGAAGCCGAAGATGATGGGGTCCGAGACCTTCATCATCGTGGCCTTGAGGTGGAGGGAGAAGAGCACGCCCTGCTTCTTGGCGTCCTCCATCTGAGCCTCCAGGAAGCTCACCAGGTCAGCGCTGCTCATGAAGGTGCCGTCGATCACCTCGCCGGCCTTCAGCGCGATCTTGTCCTTCAGGACCGTGACGGTGCCGCTCTTGTCGGTGAACTCGATCCGCGCGGTCGTCGCCTCGGGGACGGTCACCGATTTCTCGTTGGCCGCGAAATCGCCTGACTTCATGGTCGCGACGTGCGCCTTCGAATCCCGCGTCCAGGGACTCAGCTTGTGCGGGTGCTTCTTCGCGTAGGCCTTCACGGCGCCGGCGGCCCGCCGGTCGGAGTTCCCTTCCCGCAGCACGGGGTTCACCGCGCTGCCCAGCACTTTGCCGTAGCGCGTCTTGATCGCCCGTTCCGGATCGCTCGTCGGGTTTTCGGGATAGTCCGGCACCCGGTAGCCCTGCCCCTGCAGCTCCTTGATCGCCGCCTTGAGCTGGGGGACCGACGCACTGATGTTCGGCAGCTTGACGATGTTGGCTTCGGGCCGCTTGGCCAGCTCGCCCAGTTGCGTCAACCAGTCCGGCACGCGTTGGGCCGGCGTCAGGCCCTCCGGAAAGTTGGCGAGGATTCTCCCGGCCAGCGAGATGTCCGCCGTCTCGATCGTGATGCCGGTCCCCCCGGTGTATTTCCGGATGATCGGCAGTAGCGAATGGGTGGCCAGTGCGGGCGCTTCGTCGATTTCCGTCCAGATGATCTTTGCGGGAGCCCCAGTCACAGCGTGGCCTCCTTGTGGCGATGCGCGTGGCATTCGATCGTCACCGCCACCGGCAGCGACGTGATGTGACACGGATACGTGAGCACGTGGATGCCCAGCGACGTGGTGTCGCCGCCGTAGCCCTGTGGGCCGATGCCGAGACGGTTGGCGCGCTCGAGCAGCTCCTGCTCCAGCGCGTCGATGTCCGGATCCGGATTCGGCGAGCCGATCTCGCGGAACAGCGCCTTCTTCGACAGCAGCGCCGCCTTCTCGAACGTGCCGCCGACGCCGACGCCGAGGATGAGCGGCGGGCACGCGTCCGGGCCGGCCATCTTCACGCAGTCGACGATGAAGTCCTTCACGCCGTCGATCCCCGCCGCCGGCGTGAGCATCGTGTACTTCGAGCGATTCTCGCAGCCCCCGCCCTTGGCCATGATCGCGAGCTTGAGCTCGGCGCCCGGCACCACGTCGACGTGGATCACCGCGGGCGTGTTGTCGCCGGTGTTCACCCGGTCGAAGGGCGACTTCACGATCGAGGCGCGGAGGTAGCCTTCCGTGTAGCCCTGGCGGACGCCCTCGTTGATCGCGTCGTAGAGGCCGCCGCCCGCGACGTGCACGTCCTGGCCGAGCTCGACGAAGCACACCGTGAAGCCGGTGTCCTGGCAGTACGCGATCTTCTTCGTCGCCGCCATCTCGGCGTTCTGCTTCAGGATCTGCAAGACCTGCTTGCCGGCGGGGGAGCGCTCGGTGGTGAGCGCCCGGTCGAACGCGCGCAGCATCTCACCACCGAGGTTCCAGTTCGCCTCCATGCAGAGCTTCTTGATCGTGTCGGTGATCGCCGAGACGTGGACGTCGCGCATGGTCAGTGTTTCTGCCCCGCCATGGAGGCGAAGAACTCGTTCTTCCGCTTCTCCATCTCCGCCGGCGAGGGGTCTTCCTTGTGGGTCGCGAGCCCCCACCGATGTCCCGACGGATCCTCGACCGTACCGAATCGATCGCCCCAGAACATGTCGGCGGGAGGCATGATGACCTTGGCCCCGGCCTCGACCGCGCGCTTGAACGCGGCGTCGACGTCGGGAACGTACACGTACAGCGAGCTGGAGACCGCCCCCACCGAGGCCGGCGCCTTGCAGCCCATCTCCGGCATCTCCTCGCCCAGCATGAAGATGGAGTCGGCCAGCTGCAGCTCGGCGTGCATGAGACGGCCGTCGGGGCCGGGAATTCGCATGCGCTCCTGCGCGCCGAACGCCTTCTTGTAGAAGTCGATCGCCTTCGCCCCGTCCTTGACGGTGAGCGACGGCGTGAGCGTGTGATAACCCTCGGGAATCGCCTTCACTGCCATTGTGTGATCCTCTCCTTTGGGGGGCTCCGGGCGCCCCCCAAACTCCCCAACGCTCGCAACCGCCCCGGCGGAGCCGTGGCGGTGCTCGTTACCGCTTAGAGTTTCAGTTTCTCCACCAGCTCCCGCACCGCGGCCGCGGACTTGTCGAACGCGGCCTGCTCGTCCGGCGTGAGCTTGATCTCGATGATCTGCTCGACGCCGCTCCGGCCGAGCTTCACCGGCACCCCGACGTAGAGGCCCTTCGTCTTGTACTGGCCCTCGAGATACGCGGCGCACGGGAGGATCTTCTTCTTGTCCTTGAGGATCGCCTCCACCATCTCGACCGCTGACGCGGCGGGCGCGTAATACGCGCTGCCCGTCTTGAGATAGTTGACGATCTCCGCGCCGCCGTTGGCCGTGCGCGTCACCAGCGCGTCGATCCGTTCCCTCGACAGGAGGTCGGTGATCGGGATGCCCGCCACCGTCGAGTAGCGCGGCAGCGGCACCATGGTGTCGCCGTGGCCGCCGAGCACGAACGCGGTCACGTTCTCGACCGAGACGTCGAGCTCGCGCGCGATGAACGTGCGGAACCGCGCGGAGTCGAGGATCCCCGCCATCCCGACCACGCGCTTGGCCGGGAAGCCGGACTTCTTCCACGCGAGCTGCACCATCGCGTCGAGGGGGTTGGTGACGAGCACCAGGATGGCGTCCCGCGAGCGCGCCACGATCTGCTCGACCACCGAGCCGACGATCTCCGCGTTCTTGAACAGGAGGTCGTCCCGCGTCATGCCGGGCTTGCGGGCGAGGCCGGCGGTGATGACCACGACGTCGGAATTCGCGGTCTCGTCGTAGCCGTTGGACCCGGTCACCATCGAGTCGTAGCGATGGATGGGACCGGCTTGCAGCAGGTCGAGAGCCTTCCCCTGCGGCACGCCGTCGACGACGTCCACCAGCACGACGTCGCCGAGCTCCTTTTCGACGGCGTACTGTGCGACCGAGGCGCCGACGTTACCGGCGCCCACCACCGTGATCTTCGGCCGAGCGGCCATCACCAGTTGTCCTTTCCGAGGAGGGCTGCGTTGCGTTCGGTGAGGTGAAGGGCGAGCCGCGGCCGGATCTTCTGGACTTCCATCAGCGCCTCCTCGCGCGCCCCCCGTGCAAACGTTCGCCTCCCTTTCGAGCGAAAGGGAGGCGCCGTTTTCAACAACGCATCGTACCCCCCCGCGCTGCGGGGCGTCAAGGACGGCGCGGGCGGCGCGACGACATCGTGGACCGGCCACGCGGCCGTCGCGCCCCGGCGGCAGCCCGCAATCCCCGCGCAGATTGACGGCCAACGCCGCGACGCTCTATCATGGGCACATCGACGTGGTCACAAGGGAGCCCGCATGGAAGGCGACGTAGGCATTCGCGCGTTTCGCGATCGATTGACCCGATACGTCGCCCGAGTTCGCCGCGGGCGCCGAGTGGTCGTCACCGACCGCGGCAAGCCGGTCGCCGTCCTCGTTCCGTACAAAGGTGAATCGACGCAGGCCGAGGCTCGCCTCGCCAAGTTGCTGTCGAGTGGGCATGTCAGTCCAGCCGAGCGGCCCTTCGACACCCGATTCACCCCCGTGCGCGGCAGGGGCACTCCGGCGTCCCGGATCATCGTCGAGACCCGTCGGTGACGTACGCCGACTCGAGCGTCATCGTCAAGCGCTACTACCAGGAGCTCGGCAGCGAGCGCGTCCGGCAGGAGTTTGCTGCCGCCGACCACGTGTTTACCTCACGACTGGCCTACGCGGAGGTGCATGCCGCCCTCGCCCGCAAGCGTCGCGACCGCGCGATCTCGGAACGTGACTTCCGCCGCAGCGCGCGGGCGTTCGAGGGCGACTGGCCCGCGTACGATCACATCGCCGTCGACGTGGTGACTCTCGGGGCCGTGCCCAGGCTCGTCAAGCAGCACCCCTTGCGCGGCGCCGACGCCGTCCACCTGGCGGCCGCCATCTGGTTGCAGAAACAGGCCGGTGATCGGGTCGAGTTGTGGGCCGCGGATCGTCGACTGGTGGAGGCCGCGCGCCGGGAGCGCATCAAGGCGGTGAACCCCGAGACGTGACGCTGGCTCCCGACGCGCCAGACTCAGCAGCAAGAGGCCGCGACCACGCCCCGGTGGTCAGCTGCGACGACGTGGAAGCCACATACGAGGGATCCCAAGACGCCTCACCCCGGAACGGCTCGGGACCGTGGGCAAATGCGACTGGAGCCGGAGCGAGCCCTCTCGTCACGGCGTACCAGAGGAAACAAATGAGAAGCGGTGTGCGAGCATGACCGCGATGCCTCATCAGGGGCACGCCGGTCGTATCGACGTCTCGACTGGACAGCGAGTCGTCGCAGCGGACACCGGCGGAGGCGCTCTGACAGATCCTTATGGGTGGGAAGGCGGCTCTTCCGATCCTTGGGCGAGCCACCCGCAAGGGGACGCAAGTGTCCGGCTCTGGCGGGAGGGTCGAGAACCCACGATCTTCCGGGAAGTTGCCTTCCCGGCGGGATTTCGGATGCGAGTCGGCCAGTCGGTGCGCGTCTACACCGGCCCCGGCGTCGCTACCGACACCGAACTGTACTGGGGCCGCGACGCCAGTGTCTGGGACAACACCAGCGGCTGCGTCCGCCTGGTCTATCCCACGGGCGGCTCCTACAGTCTGCGGAACGCCACCGTCCCCTGCGGCTAGCGTCCTTTAACGTCGGCGAGGCCGCCACGCGTCGAGCGCGCGAAGCAGATCGGCGGCGATGAGGCGGGCGCGCAGGGTCATGATCCGGCGGCCGGTCTCGGCGCGGGCGACCGCGGGCGAGCCGAAATAGCCGTCGCCCGGGTGCATCTGGCGGAAGCGTTTCACGCCGCGACGGAGCGCCCCCGCGAAATCGACGCGGACCGGCGGCAATCGCCGGGCAACCTCGCGGCGGACCAGACGCGGCGCGATCGAGAGCATCACGGACGTCTCGACTTCACCCGAGTGCCACTCGAACTCGGGCTTCGCGCTCCGCATGAGCGCGCGCACGCGCGGGTTCGCCATCGCGTTCTCGGGCGGTGCCCCGGGCGTGAAGCCGGCGACGAGCACCTGCACCCGGCGACCGCGCTCGAGATCTCGCACGACCCGGCCGACGACGCGCAGGTGGTCGGGATCGGCCTGGTAGTTGGTGAGGACGACGCGACGGAAGCCGTGATCGGCCAGCGCCCCGACGATCTCCACCACGAGCCGTCGCAGCGTCGGCAACGAGAGCGACACGGTTCCGCTCCAGCCGACCGCCAGCGTGCTGACGCCGTACGGAATCGAGGGCGCGAGGACGGGACGATACCCTCCGCGGCTCAGATGCGGCGCGATGCGCCGCGCGATTTCCTCCGCCCCCAGCCAGTCCACGGAAAGCGGCAGGTGCGGGCCGTGCTGCTCGATGGCTCCGAGCGGGAGCAGCACGACCACCCGGCGGTCACCGGCGAGCGCGCGCGCCTCCCGATGCGTGCAGTCGGCCAGGCGGATCACGCGCGCGGGGAGAGACCGAACAGCCGGCGGGTGGCCATCTGGCGCAGGCGGATGATCGACGTCGAGGGCGCGAGGCCCTGCGGGCAGACTTCCGTGCAGTTCCCCTGGCCGTGGCAGCGGGAGAGCGCGTCGTCGGAGAGCAGCACCGACCAGCGCGCTTCCGCGCCGTCGTCACGCCGGTCACGCTGGAGCGTGAACGCGCGGTTCAATGCGGCGGGGCCTGGAAAGCGCGGGTTGTGGGCGACCAGCGTGCAGGCGGACACGCACATGCCGCAGCCGATGCACTCGATGGCGGGATCGATCTCCCGCCGCTCCGTCGAGTCGCGCGGGATCACCGCGTAGGGCTCGGCGGCCGGAGCCGGACGGAAGGCGGCGTCGACGCTCCGGAGCTTGGCGTTGAACGGCGTCATGTCGACGACGAGATCGCGCAGCAGCGGGAAGTGATAGAGCGGGCGCACGGTAACCTCGCCGCGCGGCAGATCGGACAATCGCGTGCGGCACGCCCAGCGCTCGCGGCCGTCGACCACCATCGCGCACGAGCCGCACATTCCGACGCGACAGGCGTAGCGAAACGCGAGCGTGGGATCCTGGCCGCGCTGGATCTCCACCAGCGCGTCGAGCACGGTGGTCTCGACGCCCGCGTCCACCCGATAGGTCCGAAACCTCTCGGTCTCGCCGGGTGACCAGCGAAAGACCCGAAGCGTCCTATCCAAGAACCTTGGCGTAGGTCGCTTCGTCGAAGCCGACGAGCAGCGTGCGGCCGCGGCGCAGCACGGGGGCGCGGAGATTGCCGCTGGGGCCGATCAGCAGGCCCTCCAGCGTCGCGCGATCGGGCTTCTCGCGCTTCAGGTCGACGTGGATGACCTTCTTGCCCTTGGTCGCGTACAGCTCGTCGACGCCTTCGAGCACCTCGAGCGCCTGCCGGCGCGTGATCGTGGCCTTCTTGGCGTCCACCTCGGTCGTCACCGTGATCTTCTTTTTCGCAAGGAACCCTTGCGTCTTGGCGCAGGTCTGTCAGCCCTTGCGGTGATAGCTCCAGTCGACTCGGCTCATCGGATGTCCTCCAGGAATGCGGCCAGGGCCTGGCCGATCTCGGCCGGTGAATCCTCCTGTACGAAGTGACTGCCTCGAACGGTGATTTCCCGCTGGTTGGGCCAGGTGCGGCAGAACTCGCGCTGAGCGCCCACCAGGATGGAGCCCGGCTCGGCGTTGACGAAGAGCTTCGGCGTGGTGGTGGTGGCGAGCCAGCGCCCGTAGCTCTCGACGATCGCCACCACGTCGGCCGGCTCGCCCTCGATCGGGATCTCCCGCGGCCAGGTCAACGTCGGGCGGCGCGACTCTCCGGGAGCGAGCCAGGGCGCGCGGTAGACGCGCATCTCGTCCTCGCCGAGCCCGCGCAGCACGCTGCCGGGCAGGATGCGCTCCACGAAGACGTTCTTCTCGAGGACGATGGCCTCGCCCGCGGGCGACCGCATGCCCTGGAAGATGTTGCGCGCGTTGTCGGGCCACTCCGCCCACGTCACCGGCCGCACGATCGCTTCCATGTAGGCGAGGGCCTTCACGCGCTCGGGATGCCGCGCCGCCCAGTGAAAACCCAGCGCCGAGCCCCAGTCGTGCACGACCAGCGTGACGTCGCGCGAGAGGCCGAGCGCGTCGAACCACGCGTCGAGGTAGCGGGCGTGATCGACGAAGCGGTAGGCGGAGCCGGCCAGCTTGCCGGAGGCGCCCATGCCGATCAGGTCCGGCGCCAGACAGCGTCCATGACCGATCACGTGCGGGATGACGTTGCGCCACAGGTAGGACGACGTCGGGTTGCCGTGCAGGAACACGATCGGCTCGCCCTGCCCCACGTCGACGTAGGCCATCTCGCTGTCGAGGACCGTCGCGCGCCGGCGCGGGTGGGGATCGGCGGCGGAGATGGCGGGCGCGTTCACGGCGCGACTATACCGCATGGGGGGCCTCGCCGCGGGCCCCCCAAGCCCCCCTGACGCTCGTCGCGCCCCGGCGAAGCCGTGGCGCTCCTCGACGACCGCGAGTCAGTACCAGCGGCCCATCCACACGACCACGAACAATACCGCGGACAGTCCCAGGGCGAGCCAGAAGAGCGCGCGATGCCACGCGAGCGGCACGCCGACGTCGAGCAAGAGCGCGCGGACGCCGAGCAGCGCGTGGAGCAGGACGAGGGCGAGCAGCGCCGCCTGGACCGAGCGGCGGAACGGGTTGGTCAGGTGCAGGACGACCACGATCAGGAGCGCGACGGCGGCCCCGCGCTGGACGAGCCACGCCCACATCCCGAGCTTGGTGTCGCGCCAGCCCTCGCGCGTCGTCCATCCCCGCGTGAGAATCTTGGGTGCGTCGGCGCCCAGCACGCTCAGTCTCCGACCTCGACGGTGATCCGCGCCGGCGCCGCGTCCGACGGGGCCAGACGCGTGAGGGCGACGGGGGCGCGGCTCACGCGGGGACCCCCGGCGTCCCGCCGCACGCGAACCGTGTACAACGGGCCGGGATCGGCGGATGGAAAATCGCTGCGGTAGTGGGCGCCGCGGCTCTCGCGACGCTCGAGCGCGCTGGCCACGATCAGGCGCGCCACGGCCGCCTGGTTCGTCAGGTTCAGCCAGTCCTGCCACGCGACGTTGAACGCCGCGTGGCCCGGGACGCCGGCCCGCGTCAACTCGTCGGCGATGCGCTCGACGGCCCCTCTCGCTTCGGCGAGACCGGCGGCGTCGCGCACGAGTCCCGCGCGGTCCCACATGACCTCGCGCAATTGCCGCTGGAGCGCGTAGAGGTCCATGGCCGCCGCACGACCGCGGGGCGCGTTCGCCGCGCGCGCCACCTCGTCGAGCCCACGCGCGTCCACACGGGGCGCCCGACGCTCCGCGACGAAGCTCGCCATCACGTCGCCCGCGATGCCGCCGAACACGGTCGACTCCGCCACCCCGTTGCCGCCCAGCCGGTTGGCGCCGTGGACGCCGCCCGCGTCCTCGCCGGCCACGAACAGGCCGTCGATCGACGTGCGGCACGAGGGGTCGGTGACCACGCCGCCCATCATGAAGTGGGTGGTCGGCTGGACCTCGACGGGTCCGCGGGCCAGGTCGCGACCGAAGTCGCGGCAGCGGCGCACCATGCCGCGGAACGCGCGCTCGACGTGCTCGGCCCCGAGGTGGGAGACGTCGATCCACACGCCGCCGTTGGCCGTGCCGCGGCCCTCGGTGATCTCGGTGAACGAGGCGCGGGAGACCAGAT
The DNA here is from genome assembly GCA_035317605.1 of Candidatus Acidiferrum sp. GTDB lineage: Bacteria > Methylomirabilota > Methylomirabilia > Rokubacteriales > CSP1-6 > DATHGT01. Next base: position 10,615 of record DATHGT010000262.1, read on the forward strand.
CGCGCGTGGAGCGCTCCATCCGCGCGGGGTCGTAGCGCTCCATGAAGCGCTCCCCTCGCCCGTTGAGCAGGTAGCCGCCGGCCCCGCGCAAGCCTTCCTCGAGCAGCGCGCCCGTCATGAGCGAGCCGGGGATCACGAGACCGGTGGGATGGAACTGGACCATCTCCATGTCGCGCAGCGGCAGGCCGGCCCGATAGGCGAGCGCGATCCCGTCGGCCGACTTGTCGGCCGAGCACGCGATGACTTTGTACATGGTGGGCCCGCCCCCCATGGCCAGCAGGGTGGCCCGCGCGTGGATCGCGGTGAACGCGCCGTCACGGATGCTCAGCACCAGCGCGCCGGCGGCGCGTCCCTCGTCGTCGACCAGCAGCTCGACGGCGCGGCTCTCTTCCAGCACCGACACGCTGGCCCGCGCCTGCACCTGCTCGGAGAGCCGGTTCATGATCTCGATGCCGGTGAGATCGCCCTTGTGGATCGTGCGGTCGTGGCTCTGGCCGGCGAACGGCTTCTGATGGATGCGCCCCTCCGGCGTGCGGTCGAAGAAGCAGCCGTAGCGCGATTCCAGCTCGAGCACACGGCCGGGCGCTTCGGCGCAGAGCGTCCACACCATCTCCTGGTCGTTGATCCATCCCCCGCCCTGGAGCGTGTCGCGCAGATGGGCGTCGAGCGAGTCGGGCGCGGTGAAGACCGCGTTGTAGCCGCCCTGGACCATGCGCGTGCAGCCCGCGCGCCCGAGCAGGCCCTTGACCACCACGGTCACGGAGAGCGACGGCGAGGCGTCGGCGGCGTGGAGCGCGGCGCAGAGCCCGGCGCCGCCGGCCCCGAGCACGAGCACCTCGGTGTCGAGGCGCTCGATCACGATGTGGTGAGCCGGCCGAGCAGGGCGTGTCCGCGCTCGGAGTTCCACGCCTTGTTGCCGAGGGCCTTGCCGACGAGCTTGCCCTCGCGCGACAGCACGAAGACCGTTGGCGTCGCCGTCACCTCATACGCCGCGGTCGTCGCCCCGCTCACGTCGAGCAGCACCGGGAACGAGACCGGCTTGCCCTGCACCCACTTCGCGACCGTCTCGCGGTTCTCCTGGATGCTGATGGCGAGGATGGCGAGGCGGTCGCCGTAGCGCCGCTGCACCTGCTCGATGTCCGAGGGCAACTCCCTCGTGCAGTACGGTCACCACGTGGCCCAGAAGTAGAGGAGCGCGGGACGCCCCGCGAGGTCGGCCAGCGTCACGCGCTTGCCGTCGAGGCTGTCGAGGGCGAACGCTTTCGGCGCTTGGCCGTCCAGGGGAACGAGCTGGAGCTCCACCAGAAGATCGTCGAGCGAGCCGGCGACGACCTGCGTGCTTCCACCGGTCAACGGCACCGGCCGCATCGGGCGAATGCCGGCCATCCAAGCCCCGGTCACGATGGCGACGGCACCGATCCCGAGACCGATCCAGCGCCTCATCGGCGTATTCTCCCCATGGCACGAGGACGATATCACTCTTCATTGACTCGGGCCGCGGGGTGTTGGTACAAATGATGAGTCATACGCGCCCGTGACGTTGCGTCATCCTCGAGCCAATCCAAAAAGGGAGGAAGTTTCTCTATGAAGTTGTCCACTGCCCTCGGCGTCACCGTTCTCACCCTCGCTCTGGTCACGATGCCCACCTGGGCCAGCGCCGCTGACGAGCCGACCACGGGTGTCCCGACCTATACCGAGGCGACCACGGATGTCCCGACGTATACCGAGGCGACCACGGATGTCCCGACGTATACCGAGCCGGCCGCGGGACCGGCATTTGATTCAGACAATCCCGTCCTGGCGGTCGAATCTTCAGAACCGCCGGTCCCGGCCGATTCCGACTGCCTGATACTTCTCCGGCACACGACCCTGTCCGATGCCGAGCGCGAGATCGACCCCGGAACGAGTGTGAGCTGGATCGTCACGGACGCCGAGCGGCCGACGCCCGAGAAGTGCCGCGCGATCGGAGCCCGGTGATCGGCCGCGACGGTTCCGCGCGTTCTGCCTGAGCGGCGATCGAGGGCGCGACGCGTCGTGGTTGCCCGTCCCGCTGGACAGCGCTAGATTTCGAGACAGCGCACGAGGGCCGGGGGCCCGAGGAGGCTCGACATGCTGGGATTGGGAATGGCGTCGTCGCACGCCCCGATGATGTTCCAGAAGGCGCAGTACTGGCCGCGGGTGATGGAGCGTCTCCAGCGCGAGGCCCGCGAGCAGCTGCCGCGTAGCGCGCGCGAAGAGATCGCGACCCCCGCCATCATCGACGAGAAGATCCGGCGGATCGAGGCGGCGTTCGCGGTGCTGCGCGAGCAGCTCCAGGCCTACCGGCCCGACGCGCTGATCATGATCGGCGACGATCAGGGCGACCTGTTCGATGCCGTCAACAACCCGACCTTTTCCGTTTACACCGGTGACGAGCCCATCTGGGGACTGAGCGCCCGCGATCCGTTCGGGACGCCGGTGGAGGAGCGGACCAAGATCGTCTTCCGCCCGCACGCGGAGCTGGGCCGCCATCTGCTGCGCGGCCTGATCAAGCGCGGGTTCGACGTCGCCAACATCGGCCACTTCGACCCGCGCGGCAATCCCCGGCGCGGCGTCTCGCACATGGTGTCGAACCTCGTGCCCGAGGTCGATCCCGCCCTCGAGATCCCGCTGGTGTGCGTGTTCCTCAACGAGTACTACCCGCCGCTGCCCACCGCGACGCGCTGCGCCCAGCTCGGGGCCGCGATCGCCGACGCCCTGCGCGACCGGCCGGAGCGCATCGCGATCTACGCATCGGGCGGCCTCTCGCACTTCCCGGGCATGTACAACGCCGGCTGGATCGACCAGCCCCTCGACCACTGGATCCTCGAGCGGCTGGAGCGGAACGACCTTGAAGCGCTGCAGCATCTCTTCACGTTCGACTCCGACGCCATGCGGTCGGGCACGGGCGAGGTGCGGGCGTGGATCAGCGCGGCGGCGGCGATGAACCGCCCGGCCACGCGCGTGGACTACATCCCCGCGCACTGCACGCAGACCGGCTGTGGCTTCGTCTACTGGCCCTGAGCCGACGCGCGTCAAGGACGGATGTAGCTGAACCCCTGCTCCTGAAGCTCCATCACCCGGACCACCCCACCCTGCGGCAGCGCCTTGGCGCCGCGGGCGATCTGGTCGAGCGTGACGTTCATCCCCTTCATGGTGTTGCCGCAGGCGCCGAACACCACG
>DATHGT010000263.1:0-2032 GCA_035317605.1 Candidatus Acidiferrum sp.
GTGGCCGAGCGGATCATGCGCTACGCGAAGATGGTCGGGCGCGAGAACGTCATCGCGGGCGTCGACTGCGGGTTCGCGCAGGGCCTGGCCACCGCGCGCGTGCACCCGAGCATCATGTGGGAGAAGTTCCGCATGCTCGCCGAGGGGGCGCGGCTGGCGAGCCGGAGGCTCTGGGCATGAGCGTGATCGGGCTCGTCACGATCGGGCAGTCGCCACGCGTGGACGTCGTCCCCGATATGGCGGCTGTGATGGGGCCGGGCATCGTCGTTCGCGAGGCCGGGGCGCTGGATGGTCTGAGTCGCGCGGCGATCGAAGCGCTGGCGCCCGCTGCCGGCGACGAGATCTTGGTCACACGGCTCGCGGACGGCTCGCCGGTTTTCCTCGGCAAGGAGAAAGTCGTTGGCCTCGTCGAAGAGCGCATCGCCGCGCTGGAGCGCGACGGCGCTGAGCTGACGGCGCTGTTGTGCACCGGAGCCTTTCCGCGTCTGCGCGCGACCCGCCCGCTGATTCAACCGCACCCGGTGCTGCTGGGAACGCTGCGCGGGCTGTCGTGGCCGGGCCGGCTCGGCGTGCTCACTCCGTCGGTGCCGCACGTGCCGCAGACCGAAGCGCGATGGCGGCGCGACGGATTCGACCCGGTGGTGGCGCCGCTGTCGCCCTACGAAGAAGAGGATCCGGCGGCGGTCAAACGCGCGGCCGGGGCGATGCGCGCCGGCGGGGCCGGGCTCGTGGTGATGGACTGCATGGGGTTCCGCCGCAAGACGCGTGACGAGCTATCCCAGTTGGCCGGCGTCCCCGTGCTCCTCGCCAATCTCCTCGTCGCCCGTGTCATCGCCGAGCTGTGCGGCGTCTGAAACAATCAGGGAGAGCTTCGACGATTGCGCCGGCAAAGTCGGCGCTCGAAATGAGGGCCTCATGACGCGCGGCTCTTGGGATCGAGCAGGTCGCGCAGGCCGTCGCCCACCAGGTTGAAGCCGAGCACCGTGAAGTAGATCGCCAGCCCCGGAAACGCGGAGTACCACCACCACGTCGGCAGGTAATTCCGCCCGTGACTGATCATCGCGCCCCACTCCGGATAGGGCGGCTGGGCGCCGAGGCCGATGAAGCCGAGGCTGGCCGCGGCCAGGATGGCGGCGCCCATGTCCATGCTCGCCTTCACGACGATCGGCGAGAAAGTGTTGGGGAGCAGATGCACGCGCACGATACGCAACCGGCCGGCGCCGTTGGCGCGCGCTGCTTCGACGAACGTCTCCTGGCCCAGCGCCAGCGTCTTGGCCTGCACGAGGCGGACGTAGCCGGGCCACCACACCAGCGAGAGCGCGACCATCGCGTTGACGATGCCCGGGCCCAGCGCGCCGACGACCGCGAGGGCCAGCACGAGCGCCGGCACCGAGAGGAACACGTCGGTCACCCGCATGATCGTCTCGCCGACGCGGCCTCCCACGTGACCGGCCACGAGGCCCAGCGGCACCCCGATGAACGCGGCCACCACCGTGATGATGAGGCCGATCTCGAGCGACACCCGCGCGCCCAGGATCACCCGCGTGTAGACGTCGTTGCCGACCTCGTCGGTGCCGAACCAGTGGGTTGCGCTCGGCGGTTGCAGCTTGCGCTCGAGGTGGACGGCGCCGCGCGCGTCTTCCGGGTAGGGCACGATCCAGGGACCGATGGCCGTCACCACCACGAAGATGATGACGATGACCAGTCCCGCCATCGACGACGCGCTGCGCGTGTAGGCGCGCACGTATCGTCGCCACTCGCGCGCGACGCTCGCGTCTGCCTGGCGACGCTCCAGCGCCAGAACGCGCGCGCTCATGCCGGCCGGCGGATGCGCGGGTCGAGCCAGCCGTAAGCGAGGTCGACCAGCAGGTTCGCGAGCATGAAGTTGAGTCCGATCAGGAGCGTCACTCCCATGATCGGCTGGAAGTCGGAAGACACCGCTGAATTGACAGCGTAGAGGCCGATGCCGGGCCAGTCGAAGACCGTTTCCACCAGGATGGTGCCGCCGAGCATCCAGCCGTAGCGAAGGCCG
>DATHGT010000264.1:0-4518 GCA_035317605.1 Candidatus Acidiferrum sp.
CGAGCAGGTCGGGGCGTGGCGCGCCCGGCGTCCCGGAGGTTGGACGATCGCGGCTGTCCCCGGTCCAGATCGAGAAGGTGAGGTGCCGTCGGCCGAGAGCGTCGGCGAGCATCGCGCGCAGCCGGCCGCGCGTGGCGGCGACGTCGGCCGGTTCGACGGTGCCGTCGTCGAACGTGTCCCTGGCGTTGATGAACACGCAGCCGAGTACGGGCGACGCGGCCACGGTTCGGCCGGGCTCGACGATGGGCTGCTGGAATCGCGGATGCGCATAGCGCGCGGCGGCCCCTACCGGGGCGCTCGAGGGTCCGGGCGTCGTGACCGCGGCCATCGCGGCGACCCGCCGCGCGGCCGTGACATCCGGGGGCGCGAACGTGAGGAAACCGCCCGCTTCGAGCAACGCGTTCAGGCTGAGTCTCGACTCGCACGGGACGTGCGAGAACGCGGAGACCAGGGCGACATGTCTGACCTGTCCGAACAGCTCATCGATCCAGCCGTCCAGCTCGCCCAGGAACCGGCGGAGGTCCTTCGTGTAGCGCAGGTCCTCGTCCCTGAGAAAGCCGGGACCCAGCACGTGCGACAGCTGATCGAACAAGGACAGGCGAATGATGGACGCCTCGGGCCTGTAGGCGGCCAGCAGCGCGCGAGCGCAGTGAAGCCGCTGGCGCTCGGTCTCGATGCCGTCGAGGATGGCACGCTCGCGATGGCCGAGGGCCTGGGCGATCGCCCGGTACGGCCGTGGACGGTAGGCGCGAAACAGCTCGTCGGCCGCCAGGGCCGGCGGGCTCACCGTCGTGGCCAGCGGCAGCGATCCATCGGCGAGCCAGAGGCGCGTTGGCTCTTCCGGTACGAGCAACGGGACGTTGACGACGAGCTGGCGAGACTCGCCACCGATGAGCTTCACGGGCACGGCGAGCTCTCGCTCGGTCAGGATGCGGACACGATTCAGCGTTTTCCACGGCCCCGCGTGAGCGGCGCAGCCGTTCTCGTGCCAGGGGGCGCCCGTCAGAATCTCGCCCCAGATGGCCGCCGCGCTCGTCAGCGGACCCGCGTCGAGACGGCGCACGCGACCGCCGGCCAGACGGCGCGCGCTTCGCGGCATCAGCGCTCTCAGATCGTCGAGATCCTGAAGGCCGAGCCCGTCCAGGCTCACGAGCGCCCACGGATCGGGGGCTGAACGCGGGCCGGCGGGCTCAGGTCGCCTGGCGCTCACCATCGGGTCCGCGTAGAAGCAGACCGAGGTCCTCCAGCGTCCGGAGCAGATCCTTCACCTTGCCGAGAAGTTCCGGATCCGGCGTCACGTCCGGGATCGCCTCGATACGCCTGACGATGTCTTCCGGCGCGTGCTCCCCGTCGCAGTACTCCCAGACCAGACCTCCCAACGGGGTCAGCGTGTAGCACCAGTCGTTGCGCTCGAGATGGAGCAGCACGTGACCGTCGGGCAGGACGGACGCTTTCACCTCCGGGTCTCTCGTCAGGTGAGTCATCGCGCTTGCCTGTTCAGCTCCAGGACGAGGTTCAGGCGCTCGGACAATGTTCCTCCCATCACCCAGTGGCAAGCGCCCGAGCGGATGGCCTCGGCGAACCCGTCGGGACCGCCGGCGTCGCGGAGCACGCTCGAGGACGGTAGCAACAGGCGCGTGTACTCGGCGGCGCTGCACGGCGAGTGGGCGAAACCGTGGCCCAGGCGGTCCCAGCCCAGGTGCACCAGCAGATCGAACTCGGCCGGGCACGCCTCGGTGGCGTAGAGCTCGTCGATCCGGAACCACTCCCCGAGCACGAGCGGCTCCGGCGCCTTGCCGATGGCCTCGCGCAGCAGCGCCGGCGCCGCGCCCTTCATCGAGATGGGCGTCGCGAACGCGACGATGGCGTTCGTCGCTCGATCGATCAGGGTCAGATCGTCGGCCAGCACCTTCCATCCGAATCCCAGGGCCAGGGCCACGGCCGTCGTGCTCTTGCCCGCGCCCGAGAGTCCGGCGAGGAGCACCGTCCGTCCCTCCGGCGAGCGCAGGCAGGCCGCGTGGATCCAGCGACAGTCCCGGTGATACGCCAGGACCTCCCGGATCAGGGCGCGGACGTCGCTCTCGACCGAGAAGGCGTGAATGGTGTCGGGAGCCGTGCGCGCCCGCGGCAGCAGTCGGGTCAGCTCTCGCTCGAACGCGGCGTCCGGACTGTTCACGGTGAACGCGACACGCCCGAGCGTGTAGATCGGTGCGCTGGCGGGACTCGAGTGGTCTACGCGATCGGTCATCTCACGGGGCCTCATGATTATATCGCCGGGAGCCTTCGCGAGGCCGAGGCGCTTGGACTCGACACGGCGCGGATTCGTGCGATAACAAGCGCGATGGCCAACGAGCGCGGGCGGTTGCCGAAGGCGACGCGGGACGAGCTGGACGACCGCTTGAAGCGCATGCTCGCGCGGTGGTTCGAGAACGCGTATCGGGACGACAACCTCTTCCTCACGATGGCGCGGCGGCCGGGGCTGCTCGACGCCACGTGGGGGTTCATCAAGTACATCTACGGGGGCGGGTCCAGCGTCGAGCCTGAGCTGTTCGAGCTGGTGCGGGTCAAGCTGGCGTGGAACAACCGGTGCGTGCACTGAAGCCTCGCGCGATCTTCCTCGGCCGTGAGCCGGGGCGCGAGCGAGGACGTGGTGGCCAAGCTCGCTGACTACGAAGCGTCGGATCTTCCCGACCGGACCAAGGCCGCGCTGCGCCTGGCCGACCGGCTCGCCGGCGCGAACCCTACCGTCGACGCCGACTTCTACGAGGAGCTGAAGATCCACCTCAGCGACGACGAGATCCTCGACCTCGGGATGACGGCCACGTTCGCCAGCGGGTGGCAGCGGTTCATCGAGGCCTTCGGCGTCGTGCCCGACCACTGGCACGACGGCTCGCCGCCACCCTTCCACGCGCTGTGAACCGTCTTACGAGGAGCGCCACGGCTCCGCCGGGGCGTGACGAGCGTTTGGGGGAATGGGGGCCATTTCGGGGCCCCCATGTAAAGTAGTCGCCTGATGCACGAGCCGACCATCGCCACCGACGAGTTGCGGCCGACCTTCCTGGAAGTCGACCTCGACCGGCTGGCCGCGAACTATCGCGTCATCGCCGCCCACGTGGCCCCCGCGCGGGTCATGCCGATCCTCAAGGCCAACGCGTACGGTCACGGGCTCTGCGAGGTCGGGCGCATGCTCGAAGCGCTCGGCGCGCCGTACGTCGGGGTCGCCTATCTCGAGGAAGGCCTGCGGCTGCGGCAGCACGGGATGCGATTGCCGATCCTGGTGATGGGCGGGATCCTCGGTGAGCAGATCCCGCGCTTCCTCGAGCACGATCTCACGCTGACCGCGTCCTCCGTCGACAAGCTGCGCGCCATCGACCAGCACGCCGCGGCGCTCGGGCGCACCGCGACCGTGCACCTGAAGATCGACACGGGCATGGAGCGGATCGGCGTGCACTGGTACAGCGCCTCCAAGCTGCTGGAGGCGTCGCTCTACTGCCGGCACGTGAACGTCGAGGGGATCTTCACGCACTTCGCCAACGCCGACGGGCCCGATCTCGGTCACGCGCGGCTCCAGCTCGAGCGGTTCCACGAGGTGCTGCGCTTCTACGAACGGCGCTCGCTGCCCACGCCGCTGCGCCACGCGGCCAGCTCGGGCGCGATCCTGAACCTGCCCGAGAGTCACCTCGATCTCGTACGGCCGGGCGTGCTGTTCTACGGCGCCGGTCCGTCGGCGGAGTCGCCGGCGACCATCGGCGTGCGGCCGGCGCTGCGCTGGATCACCCGCGTGGTCTATTTCAAGGTCGTCCAGGGCGGCCACCCGGTGAGCTACGGCTCCACGTGGGCGCCCGCGGAGTCGACGCGCGTGGTGACGCTGCCCGCCGGCTACGGCGACGGCTACATCCGCGCGATGAGTGGCAAGGCCGAGGTCATCATCCACGGCAAGCGCTATCCGGTCGTCGGGCGCATCTGCATGGACCAGATCATGGTCGCCATCGGGTGGGACTCCGCCTACAACGGCGACGAGGTCGTGCTGCTCGGCGAGTTCGGCGGCGCGGCGATCTCCATCGAGGAGCTGGCGGCGTGGGGCGGCACCATTCCCCACGAGGTGCTCACCAGCATCAACACGCGAGTGCCGCGCGTCTACCGCGGAGTCACGTCGGCCGGTTGACTCCCGAGCCACCATCGGCGGCGCGCCCGGCCGCGCTGCTGCGCCATCCGCCGTTCGCGCTCTATTGGTCCTCGCGCATCCTCTCCGTCGCCGCGTCCCACATGCTGGCGGTGGCCATCGGGTGGCAGCTCTACGCGCTGAGCGGCAGCGCGCTCGACCTCGGGCTCGTCGGCCTCGTCCAGTTCGGGACCCAGCTCGCGCTGACGCTGATCGTGGGCCAGACCGCCGATCGATACGACCGGCGCGTGATCGTCGCGCTGTGCCGTGTGGCCTCGGCCATCGCGGCGGCGACCCTGGCCGTCGGCACGCTGGGCGGCGAGTTGACGGCCGGACGCATCCTCGCGCTGGTGGCG
>DATHGT010000265.1:0-53409 GCA_035317605.1 Candidatus Acidiferrum sp.
CGGGTGCATGCGGCGCGCCCCGAACGAGATCACCTGGCGCTCGCCCGCCGCCTTCTTGCAGCGCGCGGCCTTGGTGGCGATGCCGGAGGCCTGGCAGAGCAACCCGAGCAGCGCGGTCTCGTACGGCGCCCAGTCGACGTACGTGCCCTCGATCACCATCACCGGCTGGTACGGCTCGAACACGCTGCCCTCATCCATGGCGCGGACGTCGACCGGCAACCCCTCCAGCAGCAGCGCCGCCTCCTCGATACCGGCCAGGATGCCCCACTGCCAATCCTCGGGGAGGCTCTTCAGGTAGATCTCGGCCTTCACGCTCTTGCGGTCGTTGCGGTGGCGCAGGATCTCGACCGTCCGCTCGAAGTAGACGTCGCAGACCTCGCCGCTCTTGATCTCCGCGTCCGAGGCGGTGTGGAAGGGACGTTTCGCGGTCGTCATCGGAGTTGGGGAAGTCTGGCAGAAGGCGGAGGCCAAGTCAACGTGACGCCCGCCGACGCACTCTCCCAAAAACCTCAGAGAGTCAGCGACTTGAGGTACGCCCGGAACTCGTCGGCGAGGTCGGGACGGGCGAGCGCGAACTCCACGGTGGCCTTGAGGAAGCCGAGCTTGTCGCCGGTGTCGTAGCGTTTGCCCTCGAAGGCCAGCGCGTACATGGGCCGACGCTCGCGCAGCCGGCGCAGGGCGTCGGTGAGCTGGATCTCGCCGCGGCGGTCGGGCGCGGTCTCGGCGAGGATCGCGAACAGGTCGGGGGTCAGCACGTAGCGCCCGATGATGGCGAGGTCGGAGGGAGCTTCTTCGGCGCTCGGCTTCTCCACCAGGTCGGTGATCTCGTAGACGTTGTCGCCGAGGGGCCGCGCCGCGATGACCCCGTACTGATGGATGCGCTCGCGCGGCACCCGTTCGACGGCAATGACGGGCCCCTGCAGACTCTCGAAGACGTCGAGGAGCTGGCGCATGCACGGCACCGACGCGGTGATGATGTCGTCGCCGAGGAACACGGCGAACGGCTCGTCGCCGACCAGCGAGCGCGCGCACAGGATGGCGTGGCCGAGCCCGAGGGGCTCCTTCTGGCGCACGTAGCAGACGGACGCCAGCTCGGAGATCGTCTTGATCTGGGCCAGCTCGTCGACCTTGCCACGGTCGGCGAGGTAGTACTCCAGCTCGAAGGCGGCGTCGAAGTGGTCCTCGATCGCCCGCTTGCCGCGCCCGGTGACGATGACCAGCTCGTTGAGCCCGGAGGCCACCGCCTCTTCCACCACGTACTGGATGGTCGGCTTGTCGACGAGCGGCAGCATCTCCTTGGGCTGGGCCTTGGTGACGGGCAGGAAGCGGGTCCCCAGGCCCGCGGCGGGAAACACACCTTTACGTACCTTCATCCGGCTACGCTCCTTGCTGGGCGGGCCCGGCGGTCGGCCACTTCTCGCGCTCGAAGGCCCCCCTGATCCGGCGGCGCAGCTCGTATTCCGCCTCCAGGCGCTTGTCCGACTCGACCTTCGCCGTGAGGCGGAGGACCGGCTCGGCCCCGCTGAATCTGATGATACCGTTCGTTTGCGGAGGTTCCAGCGCGGCGCCGCTCTCGCGCGCCCACTCTTCCCCCGCCTGCTTGAGCACGCCGAGGGCCGACTCCACCGGCACGTCCCGCGGCAGCGTGACCTCGACCACCGCACGGGCCCAGCCGCGGCTGCGGTTGGTGAACGCGGCGAGCTGGCCGTTGGGGACCACGTGCAGGCTGCCGTCGAACGCGCGCAGCTTGGTCACGCGCAGCCCGATGGCCTCGACTGCGCCCTGATGGCTGTCGACCTCGATCACGTCGCCCACGGCGATCAGTCCCTCGAACAGCAGGAAGATGCCGGTGATCACGTCCTTGACGAGCGACTGGGCGCCGAACCCGATGGCCAGACCCAGCACGCCGGCCGAGACCACGATGGCCTGCACGTCGACGCCCAGCTCGCGCAGGACCACGACCACCACCACGAATCCGATCAGCCAGCGAAGGACGTTGGTCACCAGCGAGGACACGGTGCGGAGACGAAGCTGCCGCGGCGACAGCGCCGGCTCTCCGTCGCGGGGCGCGAGCCTTCGCTCGATGAACCGCGTGAGCACCGCGTAGGCGACGAAGAGCACCGCGATGGTCACGAGGACGGCGGTCAGTCGGGAGAGCAGGGCGAGGGCGGCCGGCGGCAGCGCGGTCACGCGACGTGGCGACGGGAGGCGTCGCCTCGCGGGGGCTCGCGGCGACGCCGGCGCGCCAGCGCGGTGAGCGCGATCACGTAGGTGGCGCCGCCGGCCACCAGCCCCACGATCGTCGAGCCGACCAGCAGGGGCAGCGAGCTGCCGCGCAGCCACGACCACACGGCCGCCCACGACAGCGCGCCCGGATCGCGCAGCAGCAGATCGAACGAGGCCGCGTCGGCCTCGCGCAGGCCGGGCGCGACCAGGAGCCCGATCTTGATCGCGGCGCCGTACACGAACGGGGCGAACCACGGCACGTTGAGCCACGTGCCCAGGATCGTGGCGGCCCGGTTGAACCGGAACACCGCGGCCACCGCGATGGCCAGGAGGGTCTGCAGTCCCCAGAACGGCGTGCAGCTGATGAAGACCCCGACGGCGAGGGCCACCGCGAGGCGCCGGGGCGGATCGTCGAGGTGGAGCAGCTCCCGAAAGCGCGCTCCGAGACTCGCCGACGACCATCTCATCGGCCGCGCCCCCGTCCCACGGTCTCCAGCACCGCGATCAGCGTCAACACGCAGATCGCCTGGAGCAGGATCAGCACCGCCTGCGGCGGGGTGGCCCGCTCCAGCAGGATGGCCGACAGTCCCAGCGTGGTCGAGATCGAGAAGATCAGGAACACGCTGCGCGGGCGGCTGAAGCCCAGCGCTTCGAAGCGATGGTGGATGTGATCGCGCCCGGCGTAGGCGAGCCACTCGCGCACGCCGTGCACCTTGCCGGTCATCACGCGCACGGTCCCCACGAACGCGATGTCGAACAGCGGGACCCCGAGGATGAGCGTCGGCGTGAGCAGGCCCACCAGTCCATTTTCGGCCCATTCGCCCATGACCGCCAGCCCGGCCAGCGTGAACCCGATGAAGCTGGCGCCGCCGTCGCCGAGGAAGATGCGGGCGCCGCCGGGACGGAAGTTGTGGGGCAGGAAGCCGAGACACGCCCCCACCAGCGCGGCCGAGAGGAAGGTGAGGAAGCGCTGGCCGGTCTGGATGGCCGTGATGCTGAAGAACACGCCGGCGATCGCGCCCAGCCCGGCGGCCAGCCCATCCATGCCATCGAGGAACTGGACGGCGTTGGTGACGGTGATGAACCAGAGCAGGGTCAGCGCCACGTTGAGCCAGACGAAGCCGGGCATCCAGTTCGGAGCCACGTGGAGCGTGACCCCCCAGCTCATCGCGATGGCCGCCGCTCCCGCCTGTCCCGCGAGCTTGATCGAGGCGGGCAGGTCGAGCAGATCGTCGAGGATGCCGACGACCACCACCGCCGTCGCGCCCAGGGCCACCCCCTTGAGCTCGCGCGAAAAGCTGAAGTTGAAGAGGACGGTCAGGGCGAACGCGAAATACACCCCCAGGCCGCCCAGCAGCGGTGTGGGCACGGCCTGGAGTTTCCGGGGCGACGGCTGATCGAGCACGCCCCGCCACAGCGCGTAGCCGCGCACGATCGGCACCGCGGAGAACGCCGCCGCGAAGGCCACGCCCGCGAGGTACGGCCACACCAGACCGGTGTCGTGACACCACCGGCGGACGGGCGGCGCCATCAGCAGCACCAGCACGCCGAGACCCAGCACGCTCAGCCCGAACCCCATGCGCGCGGAGGTCGCCGCGACCGCCGTGCTCATCGTCCGAACACGTCCGCCAGGGCCGCCGCCACCGTCTCGACCTCGTCGTCGGTCAGGGCCGGATAGCACGGCACCGACACGCACGTGTTCCAGAGTCGCTCGGCCTCCGGGTATCCCGACAGGCCGAGCGCGCGGTGCAGCGGCCGGAACACCGGCCGCCGCGCCGTCACTCCACGCGCGTGCAACGCCTCCAGCACGCCGAGCAGGGGAACCTCGCTCCGCACGACGAACCGATGGTACACGTGGGCGTCGCCGTCGTCCGCGGGCGGACGGCACGGGGCCGAGGCGAGACGACGGCGGTATTCTCCGGCGATGGCTCGGCGCCGCACAATGAACGCGTCGAGACGCGCGAGCTGACTCCGGCCGAGCGCGGCCTGCATGTCGGTGAGCTTGGCGTTCGATCGCGGGACGAGGTCGTCGCGCTCGTCGTAGTCACGGCCGTCGCGGACCCGCGCGACGAGGTCTTCCGGGCCCAGGACCATGCCCCCCTCCCCGGTCGCCAGCAGCTTGGTCGCGTAGAACGAGCACACGGCCAGGCGCCCCTGCGAGCCCGCGGCGCGCCCCCCGACCCGCGCGCCGAGGGCCTGGGCGCAGTCCTCGACGACCGGCACGCCGAGGGCTTCGAAGGGCCCGAGGTCGACGGCGAGGCCGAACGCGTGGGGCACGACGATGGCCCGTGTGCGCGGTCCGCGCCGTCGTTCCGCGTCGACCGCCGACAGCGTGAGGGTCGCGGGATCGGCGTCGGCGAGCACCGGCTGCGCCCCGCAGCGAGTCACCGCGTGATGCAGCGCATCGCACGCATAGGTCGGCAGGATGACTTCCCCGCCCGGCCCCACGTCGAGGGCGCGCAGGGCCAGCTCGAGCGCGGCCGTCCCCGAGCTGACCGCGGCGGCGGCGGGTACGCCGACGCGCCGAGCCACCGCGCGCTCGAAGGCCTCGACCTCCGGCCCCTGGGCGAGCTGTCCCGCGCGGACGACCCGCGCCACCGCCTCGACGTCGTCCTCGGAGACGTGCGGCCGGGAATGCGGGATCAAATATCGAGGAGGAGGCGCACCGACTGGAAGGCTTCGGCGTACTTCACGCGGGCCTGGATGCCGCGGAAGTTCGCGCACGACACCGCCAGCTCGAGGATCGTGAGGTCTTCGATGTTGGTCTTGCTCACCTGCGAGCGGTGGGCTTCGAGGGCGGCGAGCTTGAGGTCGAGCACCTTGTCGACGTTGGTGTAGCAGTTCGGGACGAAGTTCTGCGTCGAGGGCACTTCGTAGAAGAGGAAGTTCGGGATGTAGCGCGTGGCCGAGACCGTGGCCTGGGCCAGACTCCGGTGGTCCTGGTGCGTGTCGTCGGGGAAGTTCACGAAGATCATGGTCGGCCGCACGCGACGGATGACGTTCTCCAGGGCCGCGATGAGGTCGCGGCTCAGCGGCACCTCGGTGTCGGGGAACCCGCCCCACACCACCTCGCGCGCCCCCAGGGCCACGGCGGCGTCCCGCTGCTCGCCCGCCCGCACGTCCGGCGCCCCGCCCCGGCTGCCGTCGGAGGCCACGAACAGCACGATGTCGTGTCCCCGCTGCGCGTAGAGCGCGAGCGTTCCCCCGCATCCGTACTCGATGTCGTCGGGGTGCGCACCGATGGCGAGCACGTTCATGGTCGGTCGAACAGTGGGATCCATCCGTTCCCCTTTTGAAGGATTGCGAACGCCTGATCCCCAGCCGTCAATAATAAGTCGAGGGCCGAGAGATGCGGCACGAATTCGCCGTGGATCTGGGCGTAGACGGGATGCTCGTACCGCTGGGCGAGCACCGCGATGCCGGCGGCGGCGAATTCGGCGAGGTCCATGTAGCCGGCGCCGTGCGGTCCGGCGAGGTAGGTGTCGGCGCCCGCCGCGCGGCACAGCGCCACCAGACGGGCTGTTGGATTGGGGGGCCTAGCCTCGGGCCCCCCAATCCCCCCGCCCTCGTCGCGCCCCGGCGAAGCCGTGGCGCTTCTCGAACTGCCCAGCAGCTCGGAGGCGAGCCGGAGGGGCGTGGCGATGCCGAGGGCGCGGGCCAGCCACTGGGCGCTGGCCGTGGCGAGCGGGGCCAGGTGGGTCCACGGGGTCGCGTAGAGCCGTCGGAGTTCCTCGCCGTGGCGGGCCAGGCCGGGGGCCCGCGCGTACGCCTGCTCGATGGCCCGCAGGTGCCGGGCCGGCCACGCCTGAGAACTATCGATCGTCACCGCCGAGATGGGCGTGCCCAGGGAGGCGTGGACGGGCACGGTGAGCCACCGGACCCCGTCGCGGGTCTTGATGCGGTTGCGGTTCTGCCAGCCGTTCTTCTCGTACTGCACGACGTCGAGCACGATGAACAGGTCGGCGGCCGCCCACTTGGCCAGATAGCCGAGCCACGGCAGGTACTGCGGCTGATGGATGGCCACCCTCACGGGAGACTCACGAAGATGGGGCTCGAGAGAATGCGGTGCGGGGTGCGGCCGCGGGCGTCGATGCGGAAGACGACGGGGCGGCCGTCGAAGACTTCGCGGTAGGTGGCGCGAACGCTGGCGTCGCCGGACCAGCCGTCGAGGACGGCGCCGTTGCGCACGAGCGTGACCCGCAGTCCTCCGGCGCCCGATCCCGTGGCGTCGACGGCGATCCGCACCTCGATCTCCGTCCCGCTGGCCACGCGCAGGGTTTCTCCCGACACGGCCCTGGCGTTCCCCGCCGCCAGGCTCCAGTCGGCCAGCTCCAGCGCGCCCTCGGGCAGCCGCTGGAGCGCGTAGAGTCGGCCGCGCCGGAGCGCGTCGAGGGTCGCGGCCTCGGTCTTCTCGCCGACGAGGAACACGGTCTGGATGCCGCCGATGGGCTTGCCCCCGAGGGCATGGAGCCCGGCTTCGCCCAGGCCCCAGGCCGGCCGGCTCCGCTCGCCGGCGGCGTACTCGGTGAGCAGCCGGTCCCACCGGCCCCCGGGCTGCTCGAAGCGCGTGGACTGGGCGTAGACGGCGCCGAACCCTGTGTACTTAAAGGTTCTCATCAGGTCGTCCGGGTACGGATCGGTCCGCCAGGCCACCTGCACCCCGGCCACCGAGCGCCGGCCCTCGTCGGCCGCCTCGGGAAACGACCACACGGTGACGCCGCCGAGACGGTCGACGTGATCGATGAGGGCCTGGTGGGGCGCCACCCCGAAGTCCTGCCAGGGCGGGTAGGCGTCGACGGTGAACGGCCACGCGCGCACCACGGTCGCCGCGCCGATCAGGATCAGGATGCCGCCGACGAGCCAGGGCCGGCGGCGCTCGACCACGATGGCGCGGCCCACGCGCACCCGCCGCACCCGCCCGGCCGCGAGCAGGGCGACGCCGGGAACGACCAGCAGCGCGGGCAGCGCGTCGACCAGCGACTGCCACCCGTACCGGCGCGCGTACGGGTTGCCGCTCGCCGGCAGCGAGCGCAGCGCGGCGGGGTCGGTGACGCCGAACACCAGTAGGTTCTTCTGGGTGTTGTGCAGCATCATCGAGCGGGCGAGCGGCGAGCCCGACCAGTGCTGGTGAGGAATGACCTCGACCCCGGGCACCAGCACCACTTCGGGATGCGCGAGGCGGGCCCGCGCGATCTCCGAGCGATAGCGGTCGAGGCCGGCGTTCATGACCGACGGCTCGTCGTGAGCGACCCGGGTGAGCGCGCGGAACGGGGCCAGCCCGTACTCCACGCGGAGCAGGTAGTTCTCCACCACGAACAGCGCGCCGATCCCCTCCCCTCGCGCGATACGAGCCAGATCGTCGATGGACTTCTCTCCCGTCGACAGCCGGGAGTGCACGTGGACGACGGCGGGCAGCCGCTGCCATTCCTCCGCCCACGCCCGCGGCGCCACCAGCGCGATGGCGAGAGCGACGAAGACGACGGGACTCACGTCAGCCGCTTCTCGCGAACGAGCGCGGCGTAGAGATCGAGCATGCGCGTCTCGGC
This sequence comes from Candidatus Acidiferrum sp., assembly GCA_035317605.1. Lineage (GTDB taxonomy): Bacteria > Methylomirabilota > Methylomirabilia > Rokubacteriales > CSP1-6 > DATHGT01. Next base: position 7,773 of record DATHGT010000265.1, read on the forward strand.
CACCGCCGTGGAAAACGTCTCCGCGCGCTCGCGCGCGACCTCGGCGAGCTTGGCGCGGACGCTCCCGTCGCGACCCAGCTCGATCAGCGCGGCGGCCAGCGCCGGCACGTCGTCGGGCGGAATGACGCGTCCCGCCTCGTCGTCGCCCACCACGGACGGAATGCCTCCGACGTCGCTGCCGACCACCGGCACTCCGAGGGCCATCGCCTCGACCAGCGCACGCCCCATGCCTTCGTTGCGCGAGGGCGCGGCGAGCACGTCCGCGGCGGCGAGGAGCGCCGCCACGTCCGAGCTGGGCCCGTGCAACCTCACGCGGGAGAGCACGCCGAGGCGCTCGGCCCGCGCGGCCAGCGCCGCCTCCTCCGGACCGTCGCCGATGATCACGGCGTGCGCCGCCGGCACGGCGGCGAGGAGGGCCGGCATGGCCTCGACGAGCAGGTCGAATCCCTTGACCGGGACCAGCCGTCCGAGCGCGGCCACCACGAACGCGTCCGCCGGAAGCCCGAGCGCGTCTCGCGCCGTCTCGCGCCGGGGGGCGCGCGCGCGCAGCTCGGCGGTGGGCACCCCGCTCGGCACCGTCACGAACTGAGCGCGGTGTCCGATGCCGAGGTCCAGATGCTCCTCGATCTCGCGATCGGTCAGGGTGACCACCCGATCGCTCCACCGCGCGGCGACCCGCTCCAGCGCCACGTAGAACGCGGTCACCGCGCGGCCGTGGTAGCCGTAGAAGATGTGGCCGTGCGGCTGATGGATGATCGCGGGCGTGCGGGCCAGCCGCGCGGCCAGCCGCCCCACGAATCCCGCCTTCGAGGTGTGGGTGTGCACGATGGCCGGCCGCTGCCGCCTCAGCAGCCGCACCAGCGTGACCACCGCGCGCACGTCGCGAAGGGGCGCGGGGTCGCGATCGAGGGTGGGGACGTCGACCAGGCGGCAGTCCTGGCGGCGCGCCCGCTCCACGAAGTTTTCCTCCGACGCGGCGATCCCCACCGCGAGCGTGGTGTCGTATCCCGCCCGCGCCATCGCGGCGATCTGGCGCAGGGTGTTGTCGGCGGCGCCCCCCAGGGTCAGTCGCGTGATCGCGTGGACGACGCGGATCATCGCGCGGCGGGCCGGCGGGCGTACAGCTCGAGGGCGGGCGCGAGCAGGCAGCGCCCGCCGGAGAGCCGGCCCAGCAGACCGACGCCCGCGGCGAGCAGCGCCCGCGGCACGATCACCGACAGTGCTCCCTGGCCCGAGCGCTCGTCGGACTCGGCCACCAGCGACGAGTTCAGCACGGCGACGACGTCGAGCCCGGCCCGCTCGACGAGGGCCCGCAGCCCGCGCGGGGTGAAGCTCCAGAGATGCAGCACCGGGGCGAGCGGGATCACGCGCCACAGCCACGGCACCGAGGACAGCATCCGCGCCATCGATCCGTGAAAGTGCCCGTTGGTGACCCGGATCACGAGCGCGCCGCCGGGGGCGAGCGCGCGGCGCGCTTCGTGGAGGACGGCGAGCGGATCGGTGGTGTGGTCGACGACGTTGAGCAGCGCGAGGCCGTCGACGGCGCCGTCGCGGATGGGCAGCGACGCGCCGTCGCCCTGAAGGACGGGACGCCCGGTGCCCGTGCGCGCGACCACGCACGCCTCGTGGGAGAGGTCGGTGGCCACGACGCGCCAGCCGACCTTCGCGGCCGCTCCGCCGAAATCGCCGCCGCCGCCGCCGACGTCGAGCAGGCGTCCCGGTGGGCGCAGCGCGGTCAGCCTCGCCGCGATCGACGCGAAGAGCCGCCTCCGCGCGCCGGGAGCGGGCGCGTGGGGGAAGTGTCGCGGGTACTCGACGTCGTAGACGAAGCGCACGCGGGCGCGGTCGGGCAGCACGGACTGGCGCAGCGTGCGACAGGACCGGCAGCGGCGAAAGGCGCGGCCGCACACGACCCGGCCGGCGTCGAGCATCGCCCCGCACACGCAGCGCTCGTCGCGCGCGGCCGGCCTCGCCAGCGCCGCCAGGGTCTCCTCGAGACGGGCCACGCCGTCGTCCCAGTCGTAGCGGCTCTCGGCGTGACGCCGGCACGCGCGGCGCAGCGCCTCGCCGCCCGCGGCGTCGTGCGACAGCTCGTCGAGGAAGCGCGCGAGGTCCTCGGCCATGGCCGCGGCGGAGGTGCCGCTGAACAGCAGCGATTTGGAGAGCGGGCCGAGGATCTCGGGCGTGGCTCCCACCGCGGTGCCGAGCACCGGCGTCCCGCACGCCAGCGCCTCCACCGTGACCAGGCCGAACCCTTCGAGGGCCTGGGTGGGCAGCACGAACGCGTCGGCGGCCTGGTAGCAGCGCGCGAGGTGCGCTTCGTCGACGAAGCCCAGGAACCGCACGTGCTCGGCGAGCCCCAGCCGCGCCACCAGCGATTCGAGCTCCCCACGCAGCGCGCCGTCTCCGCCGATCGCGAGCAGGACGTCCGGCACCTGGCGGCGGAGGAGATCGACGGCGCGGATCAGCTCGTCGAGCCCCATGCGCGGCTGGAGATTGCGCAGCGTGAACAGGATCGGCCGCGCATTCGGCCAGCCGAGGGCCGCGCGCACCGCGGCACGCGACTCGTTCGGGGGATGAAGCCGTGTCGTGTCGGCGCCGCCTTCGATCTTCACCACGCGATCGTCGTCGAGCCCGTAGAGCGTTCCCAGCAGGCCCGCCGAATAGTCGCTGAGCACGTGGATGCGCCCGACCCGCGCGAGGCTCCAGCGCTCGACGGCGCCGAGCAGCCGGGCGCCGGCGCCGCCCGCGATCCCGCGGCGGTGCCAGTCCGTGGTGCCGCGGCGCCCCTCGTATTCGAGGGCGGCCGGCGAGTGAAACGTGTAGAGGCTGGGCAGGCGCCGGAGCGTACGCGCGGTCAACACGCCGAACGCCGAGAGCGGCTGGTGGAAGTGCAGGACGTCGGCGCCGTGAGCGCGGATCTCCTCCGCGACGGCGCGGCGGGCGCCGAGGACCGAGTCCCGCACGAAGCGCCACGCGGGACGGCGTGCCGCCGCGAAGTGACGGATGGTGACGCCTTCGCGCTCGATCGTGCCGGCGCCCCCCGCTTCGGGCTGGCGGGCGATCACGCGCACGCGGTGGCCGCGCGCGGCCAGCCGCCGCGCCTGCTCCCAGATCACGCGCTCGCCGCCGCCCACCACGGCCGCGGGCGAGACGTCGGCCACGATGAGCACGCGCAGCGGCGCCGTCACCGCCACGCCTCGCCGTCGACGTAGGACCGCATCCACTGCTCGAGCATCATGAGGCTCCACAGGCGATCGGCGTGGCTCCGCCGCCGCTCGAGGTGCTCGCGCTTGAGGGTGTCCACCACCGCGGGAACGAGCAGGCCGCGCGCGCGCACCCGATCGGCGGCCAGCAGGTCTTCCATCGCCTCGCGCAGATCCGTGCGCAGCCAGCGCGCGAGCGGGATCATGAAGCCCTGCTTGCGCCGGGTGAGCAGCTCGCGCGGCAGCACGTCCGCGAAGGCGGCCTTGAGCACGGCCTTGAGCCGCCGGCCCGCGAGCTTCACGCGGGGGGCGATGCGCAGGCTCAGCTCGATCAGCCGGTGATCGCAGAACGGCGCCCGCAGCTCGAGCGAGTGGGCCATGCTCACGCGGTCGGCCATGGTGAGCAGGTCGTCGGGGACGTAGGTCGCGAGGTCGACGCGGAACGCGCCGTCGACGGGATCGCCGGGATCGCCGGTGGCGAAGGCCGCGCGCTGCCGGGCGTCGACGGCCGCCGTCCAGCGGGCGCGCAGCGCGGGGGTGGCCAGCCGCTCGAGATCGGCGGCGCCGAAGAACCGGGTCCAGCCGAGGTAGCGATCGGGCAACGGCGCCTCCGCGCCCGCCACGAAGCGCCGGGCGCGCGCGCCCCAGTCGGCGCCGCCCTCGGATTCGCGCGCCACGCTCCGCACCGCGACGCGCCCGAGACCGCGGACGAACGCCGGCAGCCGTCCATAGGTTTCCGAGAGCGAGAGCCCGAGATAGCGCGGATACCCCGCGAACGCCTCGTCGCCGCCGATGCCCGAGAGCGCGACCTTGACGTGGCGGGCCGTGGCCTGGGCCACGACCCAGGTCGCCAGGGCGGACGAATCGGCGAACGGCTCGTCGAACTGGTGGACGAGCGCGGGCAGCAGATCGGCCACGCGCGGCTCCAGCACCTCCTCGTGATGGTCGGTCTCGAAGCGCCGGGCCACCAGCCGCGCGTACGGCAGCTCGTCGAACGACGGGTCGGCGGCGCCGAAGCCGACCGTGAAGGTGGCGATGCGCTGGCCCGTGACCTGCCGCATGCTGGCCACGATCGCGCTCGAATCGATCCCGCCCGAGAGGAACACGCCGAGCGGCACGTCGCTCTCGAGCCGGAGCCGCACCGCTTCGACGAGGGCCTGGCGGACCAGCGCCGGCGCCTCCGCGGCGCTCACGGCGTCGGCGCGCGACACCTCGCCGGCGGGCAGCGTCCAGTACGCTCGCGTCGTCAGGCCCTCGCCGTCGGCGATGGCCAGGTGAGCGGGCGGAAGGCTGGACACCTCGGCGAACATCGAGCGGTCCCCCGGCGAATACCCGAAGGCCAGGTAGTGATGCAGGGTCGCGGGATCGACGTCGCGCCCGACGGACGGATGCGCGAGCAGCGCCTTGATCTCGGAGGCGAACAGCAGCACGCCGTCGCGCTGGCGGTAGTAGAGCGGCTTCTTGCCCAGGCGGTCGCGGGCCAGCACGAGCCGGCGGCGGCGGCGGTCCCACAGGGCGAACGCGAACATGCCGCGCAGATGCTCGACGCAGTCGTCGCCGAACGCTTCGTAGGCCCGGAGCAGGACCTCGGTGTCGCTGCGGGTGCGAAAGGTGTGGCCCCGCGCCTCCAGCGCGGCCCGCAGCTCGCGGAAGTTGTAGATCTCGCCGTTGTAGACGAGCCAGACCGACTCGTCCTCGTTGGCCATCGGCTGGCCGCCCCCCTCGAGATCGATGATGGCCAGGCGCGTCATGCCGAGACCGACACCGGACTCCACGTGCACGCCCTCGCCGTCGGGGCCGCGGTGCCTGAGCCGCGGCAGCATCGCGGCCAGCGTCTCGGCGCTGCCGTGGCCCACGTAGCCGGCGATGCCACACATCGCTCAGGCCCTCGCGTCCACCGTGGCCGGCGCGTCGCGCAGGAGGTCACGGTAGAACGCCTCGGTCTCGGCGATCATCCGAGACGCCGTGAAGCACGTCTGCACGCGCCGCCGGCCCGCGCGTCCCATCGCCCGCGCGCGCTCGGCGTCGGCGAGGGTGTCGAGCACCGCGCGGGCCAGCGCTTCGCCATCGGCGCGCTCGACCAGCACGCCGGTCACTCCCGGCTCCACGATCTCGGGAACGCCGTTGACCGCGGTGGCGACCACCGGCCGCTCCAGCGCCATCGCCTCCAGCACCACGAAGGGAAATCCCTCGGAGAGCGAGGTGAGGACGAAGACGTCGAGGGCGGCGAGCAGCGCGGCCACGTCGTCGCGCGCGCCCAGCACGCGGCACCACGCGCCGAGCCCGCGGGCGGCGACCGCGCGCTCGACCTCGGCGCGCAGCGGTCCGTCGCCGACGATCACGCCGTGGACGTCGGGGCGCTCTCGACGGACCGCGGCGATCAGCGCGACGAAGGCCAGCGGGTCCTTCTGCGGCGTGAGCCGTCCGACGAACCCGACCAGTGAGCCTCCGCCGGGAGCCAGGGTCTGCCGCAGCGCCGCCGCCGCCGGCCCCGCGCGGAGGGGATCGAAGTCATCGAGGTCGATTCCGTTTCCGACGATCACGGAACGGCCGGGGTAACCTCGCGCCAGGGCCGCGGCCACGCACAGCACGCGCGTGGTCAGCGGCAGCGTGAGCCGGTCCATCGCGCGGTAAACGGCGAGGCGGGCGGCCGAGACCGGATAGTCGGCGATCGCGTTGTGGACGGTGGAGACGACCGCGCGAACGCCGGCCAGTCGCGCGGCCAGGCGTGTGTAGAAGTTCGAGCGCGCGCCGTGCGACTGCACGAGGTCGGGAGCGAGACGGCGCAGCGCGCCCGCCAGGCGCACGACCGCACGCGGGCTCACCAGCGCCCCGAGGTCCACAACGTGAGCGGGGACGCCGAGCGCGGCGAGCCGACCGCACAGCGCTCCCGGCGCCGGAGCGATCACCTCCAGCGCGAAGGCCTCGCGGTCGAGGTGACGGGCCATCAGCTCCAGATAGTGCTCGCCGCCGCCCCAGTCGGCCGAGCCCGCGACGTGCACGATCCGCGCGGGCCCGCTCATCGCGCGGGCTTCCTTCCCACGAGGAGCAGGCTGCCCCGCAGGTGAGGCACGGCGTGGAACGGCACCTTGGCCAGGTCGACGAGGCGCTGGCGGGGCGCGCGCACGCAGTCGCGGGTGTCGTCGTCGACGAAGAACCGCCGCTCCGCCACCACGAACCCCGCGCGCGTGAAGACGTCGACCATCTCGGCCATCGCGTATTCGCGGGCGTGGGGCCGCCATTCGTCGTCGGGATCGTGGTATCCGGGCGGAGCCAGGCGGTCGTTCGGCGAGCGGCCGACCAGGAGCTTGAAGACGTTGCCGATGCGGGTGACGTTGGGCGTGGTCAGTACCAGGTGGCCGCCGGGCGCGAGGATCCGGAAGGCCTCCTCGGTGAGGTGGTAGGGCGCGCTCAGGTGCTCGACGATCTCCAGCGCGAACGCGAGATCGACGGCGCCGTCGGCCACCGGCACGCGCTCCGGGTAGCCCTTGGCGCGGAACTCACCGCTGGTGGGGTCGAGGTCGACGGCGACGACCTCGGCGACGGCGTCCTCGCGCATGAAGCGGACGAACTCCGGCGTGGCCATGAGTCCGGCCCCGATCAGCCGCGCCCGCGGGCGCAGCGTCCGCAGCAGGCGCAGGAGGCTGCCCGGGTAGGGACCGAGGTCGGCGATCGTGGCCTCGTCGCCGGCCAGATGGCGGAAACCGGTCTCCAGGGCCACGAACAGCCGGTCACGGCTCTTGAGCGCGTGGTGGGCCGGCCGCGTGAAGCGCCCGTCGCCGTCGTCGAAGACCTCGAAAGGTGACGGCTGGTAGGCGGCCAGGAGCCGGGAGAACGCGGCGCGGGTGAAGGGCGTCATCGGCGGCGCGCGACCTCGGCGCGGCAGTGCCGGTCGACCTCCTCGCCGAGCCGGTCCCACGCGTAGCGGCCCATCAGCGCCCACGCCCGCTCGCCCAGCTGGCGCCGGAGGGGAGCGTCGCGGAGCAGCTCGAGCAGGCCCCTCACGAACGCCTCGGCATTTGCCGCCACCCGTAGGTGTCGTCCGTCCTCGGCCTCGGGAATGCCCTCGAGGGCGAGCGGGCTGACCACGCTGGGCAGGCCGCACGCCATCGCCTCCAGCAGCTTGACCTTGATGCCGGTGCCCTCGCGCATGGGACAGACGAAGATCGTCGATCGACGGAGCACGTCGAACACGTCGGGCACGAAGCCGAGGAGGTCCACGCCGTCGATCGCCCGACACGTCGACGCGAGCTCGGGCGACGCCCCCCCGCCGATGATCTGCAGGCGCACGTCCGGATGCCGCTGACGGACGCGCGGGAAGATCTCCCGGCAGAGGTGCAGGACGGCGTCGGCGTTGGGCCGGTAGTCGAGGGCGCCCGTGAAGGCCAGCCGCGGCGGCCCCGCCACCGGCGGCCCCGCGGTCGCCACCCGGTCGACGCCGGTCGGGGCGACCTCGACCCGGCACCGCCACTCCCCGATGGCCCGGCGAAAGGCCGCCGCCTCCGACGGGCTGCTCACGAAGACGGTCAGGTCGCGCCCAAAGAGCCGGCGCTCGACGCCGCGATAGCGCGCGGCCTGGAGGCGATACCAGAGACGGCGGGCCGGATGCCGCTCGGCGCCGGCCTGACGGGCGTAGTAACGGGACGTGCAATCGCAGACGTCCCACACCACCGGCGCCACCGCGAGCGCTTCGAGGGCCAGCAGCGCGGTGTCGACCCCGACGAGATGGACGAGGTCGAAGCGCTCCTGGTCGAGCACGTCGCGAATCCGCCGGAAGAACGCGTCGGCGGGCGTGATCATCCCGAACGGGTACCCGCCCGCCACCGCGCGCAGCCGATCCGCGACCCCGAGAGGGAACGGATCGACGACGATCTCCACGCGGTCGCAGAACCCCTTCAGGTGCTGCTCGGCTTCGGGCGCGGGCTCGCCGGCCCGACAGACGTAGGAGACCTCGTGTCGTCGCGCCAGCTCGCGCAGGTACCCGTAGACCCGCACGTTGCCCCCGTCGCGGACGGGATACGGGACCCGATAGCCGGCGCAGAGGAGCTTCACGGCCGCGGCGAGGCCTCGAGGTAGGGCTTGAGGAGGTCGGGGTGCTCGCCGAAGCGCTCGACCGAGTACGGGATCAAGAGCTCTCGCACGCGCGCCATGTACGCGTCGGCGGCCTCGGCCAGGGTGCCCACGCTCCACACCCGCTGGGCCCGGTGGAGCGCGTAGTCCTCGAGGCGGGCGAACCGGCCCTGGAGCGGCGGGTTCTCCGACCAGTCGGACCAGCAATCGCGCAGGTACATCCGCAGCGGCTTCTTGACCTGCAGGTGGAAGAAGTACGGCTCGGGCCACTGCGCGACCTCGTAATAGAGCGGGACCTTGACGTCCTCGAAGTGGATGGGAAACGGCGCGCGCGGGTCGCGCAGGATGCGCGGCCAGCCCGGCGGCGGACCGTCGAGCGTCCGCGAGACCCGCACGAAGCGCAGCGCCGGCGACCGCACGGCGGCGAACGGCTCGTGCCGGAGCTCCCAGCCCGGGCACTGGTGCCAGAGGTCCCCCATCAGCTCGACGCACGTGAGGCGCACGTGGAAGTGGCGGGACGGGGGCAGGCCCAGGATGCGCTCGCGCAGGCCCGCGATGGCGTGGGGGCCGGTGGTGCGGGCCACGAAGTCGCCGTCCCACTTGAGAACCCATCGGTATGTCGCCTGGGCCAGCGCGAAGTTCGAGAGGTCGACGTGGTCCAGCCCGGGCCGGGAGAACAGCCGGACCTTGGGGGCGAGGGCGTCGGCGACGCGGGCCAGGATCTCGGGCGTCCGGTCGGTCGAGCCGTTGTCGACCACGATCACCTCGTCGACCGCGTCGCTCACCGAGCGCAGGCACGGCTCGATCCACTCCTCCTCGTTCTTGACCCGCGCGATGGCGCTGATGCCGCGCGGGCGGCCCTCCGGGCGGGGGGCGAGGCCGAGGGCGGGGGCCCGGCTCAAGATCTTGCGGACCGCCCAGCCGCGCGTGCGGATCACGCGCTCACGTCCGCGCACGCGGCGGCCCGGCCCTCGAGGACGGGCTCGAGCGCCGCCGCGATCCGGTCCCACGAGTGGTGAGCGCAGGCGAACCGGCGGCCCCGCTCGCCGAGGTCGGCGCGGCGCGCGGGATCGGCGGCGAGGGCGCCCAGCGCGTCGGCCAGCGCGCCCGCGTCGTCGGGGGGCACGAGGGTGAGCGCATCGGCCCTCTTGGCGAGCCAGCGGACCGAGTCCAGGTCGGAGGCGACCACCGGACGGGCGCAGGCCATCGCGTCGAGCACCTTGAACGGCGAGGTCTCGCCGCGGTCGGCGGTGAACGGCGCCGCCACTACGTCCATGGCCCCGAGCCACGCCGGGACCTCCGCGTACGGGATCTGTCCGACGAAGCGGACGGCCTCGGCCACGCCCCGCTCTCGCGCGTAGGCCTCCCAGGCCCGGCGCATCACGCCGTCGCCCACGATCAATCCCGTCGCGCCGCCCTCGCGCGGACGCAGGCGGGCGACGGCATCGATGAGCGTCGGCACGCCCTGGTGGCGATAGCAGAGGCCGACGAATCCGACCACGAAGGCCCCCGGCGGCAGCCCGAGCCGCCGGCGACACTCGGCCGCGTCGGCAGGGACGAAGTGATCGACGTCGGTGCCGCTCGGCACGACGTGGATGCGCGAGTGCTCCACGTCGTAGCGCTCGGCTAGCATGCGCTCGAGCCCGGGCGTCAGCGTCACCACCGCGTCGCTACCCCGCACGGCCCGTCCCTCCATGCGAGCGAAGAGCCGCTGCTCCCAGCGCGGACGTCTTTCCACGCGCAGGAACTCGAGCGTGTCGGCGTTGACTTCGAGCACCACGCGGGCGCCGGTGAGCCGGCGGAGCACGAGCGGCAGCGCGTTGAGCCCGCTGCGGAAGTACACGACGTCGGGCCGTCGCTCGCGGGCCAGCCCCCACGCCCGCGCCAGCATCGACGGGTACGCAGTGAGCGGGCGCAGCCCGCGTGCGTCGAGCACCGGATACGTCGCGGACGCCACCGGGCGCAGCGGCACCCGTCCCGGCAGCGCGGGATAGAGCACGCTCGCGTCGTGACCGGCCCGGGTGAGCGCGGCGGCCAGCTCCCAGAGCTTGCGAAATCCGCCGGCGTCGGCCCGTAGGCCCGGCTCGTACGAGTAGTCCAGGAAGAGGATCCGCATGGTCAGCCGGCGAGCGCCTCGTACACGCCCGCGGTCACCGCCGCCGTCGATTTCCAGTCGAAGGTCGCGACCCGCGCGAGCCCACGCTCGACCAGCGAACCCCGGAGATCCGCGTCCCGCGTCACCCGCGCGATCGCCGAGGCGAGCGCCTCCGACGACACGGGCGGGTCGAGCAGGATCGCGGCGTCGCCGGCCACTTCCGGCAGCGACGTGGTCCGATAGGTGATGACCGGCGTCCCGCACGCCATCGCCTCCAGCACCGGGAAGCCGAACCCTTCGTAGAACGAGGGATAGACGAAGACCGACGCCCCCCGATAGAGGCCGGGAAGATCGCGATCGGGCACGTAACCGAGCACCCGCACCCGGCGCTCCAGTCCGAGCCTCGCCACCGTCTCGGGAAAATCGGTGCGTCCGGCGATGACGGTTCCCGCGACCACGAGGTCGATCGCCGGGTCGAGCTGGCCCACGGCGCCGAGCAGGGTGCGATAGTCCTTCCGCCGGTCGATGGTGCCGACGTACAGCACGTAGCGGCACGGCAGTCCATAGGTGGCTCTCACGTCGTCGGCGGTGGCGGCGCCGGCGGTCTCCAGCGGCACGCCCCACGGCGCCACGTGCACGCGCGCCTCGGGGACTCCGGCCAGCGCGACCACGTCGCGCTTGGTGGCGGCCGAGGGAACGAGCACGGCGTGCGCGCGGCGGGCCGCCCGCGGCACCATGTGTCCCCAGTACCAGCGGCTGCGCGCGTGCGGGAGCAGCTCGGGATGGCGCGTGGGGGCCAGATCGTGCACGGTCATCACGGTCTTCGTGGGCGTCACCATGGGCCCCGGGGTGCCGCCGCACACGTGCAGGACGTCGGCGCCCAGCCGCAGGGCGCGCAGCGGCAGCTCCACCTGCTCCCACAGGAGCTGTCGCGATAGCCGCCAGGACGAGGCGCCGGGCGGCTCGCACGTGAGGTATTGGTGGTGGGGAAAATCGGCGCGCAGGCGGCCGAGCAGATACCGGAGCGCCTTGCCGCTCCCGGTCGGCCGCTCGGACATGCCTCGCGCGTCGATGCAGATCCGCATGATCAGGACGTCCGCGGGGTGTCTGAGGGCACCCGGGGACGCGCGACGAAGACCAGCACGAGGCACCAGCGGCGCAGGACGCCGACGCGCGCGAGCCGCTCGTTGACGAACCACGAGACCGCCGGCACCCACTTGGGCAGCAGGATCCTCCGGTCTTCCCTGATCACCTCGAAGCCGGTTTCATGGAGGAGACGCCGGATGTCGTCCGCGGGCATCCAGCGATGGTCGCCCTCGGGCATCTTCAGGCGCAGCCGCTCGGCCAGGTGGAGGATCGACTGCCAGGCCGGGTTCGCGGTCATGACGATGAGCCGGCTCTCGGGATGACAGGCGCGGCGCGCGGAGGCCAGCGCCGATCGAGGATCCCAGAGGTGCTCCAGCACGTCGACCATCATGATCCAGTCGAAGGCCTCGCCCGGCTCAAGAGCCTCGGCATCCGCCACCCGGAACCGCAAGCCTGGGAATCGCCCCTCGGCCAGCTTCACCATGGCGGGACTGAAATCCACGCCCATGCCGTAGGCCGGACGGACGGCGTCGAGGAGCGTGCCGGTGCCGCACCCCACGTCGAGGACGCGCGCCCCCGCCGGGACCTCGCCGCCGAGGATGCGCGCGAGCGAGCGATAGTAGTACCAGGCGCGCCGCTTCCACCCGTCGTACTCGGGCGCCACCCGATCGAAGTGCCCCCGCACCCGCGTCTTGTGACTCACGCCGTCACACGAACTTGATCCGGCGCATGGCCACCAGGCACATGCGGAAGAGGAGCCAGCCGTGACGAAAGCGCCGGATGTTGGTGGAGCCGTACGAGCGCTCCAGGTAGCGCACGGGCAGCTCGGCGATCTTGAGGTTGAGGCGGGCCGCCCCGAACAGGAGGTCGAAGTCGCCGAAGGGGTCGAAGTCGCCGAAGTAGTCGCGGTGAGCCGCGATGCGCAGGTAGTCGGAGCGCAGGAGAACTTTGGTGCCGCAGAGCGTGTCGCGAAACCGCTGGTCGAGCAGGAAGCTGAAGAGCCCGCTGAACACCTTGTTGCCGAGCAGGTTGAGGAACCGCATGGCCTGCTGCTGACGCTGGTAGACCAGGCGCGAGCCGTTGATCAGCTCCCCGTGGCCGGCGAGCAGCGCGTCGAAGAACCTCGGCAGGTCTTCGGGGCGGACCGTGAGGTCGCCGTCGAGGATCATCAGCACGTCGCCCTTGGCGTGGGCGAATCCCTCGCGCACGGCGTCGCCCTTCCCCGCCCTCGTGGTCTGCGTGACCAGGCTGATCGCTCGCTCGGGATGATCGCGGATGGCCGCCTCGATCGCCTCGGCGGTCCCGTCCGTGGAGTGGCCTTCCACGAAGATCAGCTCGGTCCGGCGACCCATGGCCGGCACCCGCTCCACCGCCGCGGCGACGTTGCCGCGCTCGTTCCGGCACGGGATCACCACCGACACGCTGAGCCGCTCGCGACCGAGCGGCCGGGGCGCGGGCCGGGCGATCACCACGTGCATCAGGGCCAGCCGCTGGAGCCCGGGCAGGCGCGCCAGGATGCGGTTGCCCAGGGGAGCCAGGAGGGGGAGCGCGACGGGGCACAGCATGAGGCTGGCCGTCTTGACCACGTCGAATCCGGACAGGCGGAGGATGTTCTCGATGTCCTGGCGCGGGAGCCAGTGCTGCACGGGCTGCGGCATCTTGAGTCCGAGGCGCTCGGCGGCGCGGAGCAGCGGCTCCCACAGATAGTTGTAGTAGCTGATGATGATCCGGCTGCGTCGCGCGACCACGTGGTGCAGCTCCGTCAATCCGCTCTGCACGTCCTCGAGGTTGCCCACGAGGTCGGACAGCACGACGTAGTCGAAGGGACCGGAGAGCGGCAAGCGCCCGGCGTCGCCGACCACGAACCGGTGCTCCGGGTGTCGGCTCCTGGCCACGCGGACCATCGCGAGGCTGAAGTCCACCCCGACCCCTTTGCCGGGCGAGGCCACCGTCGCCAGCAGGTCTCCGGTGCCGCAGCCGACCTCGAGGACGCTGGCCTCGGGGGGAACGAGGAATCGCACGAAGCGCTCCAGCTCCGCGTGGTATCCCCGCGCCCGCCGCCGCCAGCGCGCGCGCTCGGGGGCGAGGGCGTCGAAGTGCGCGCGCAGATCGGTCTGGCTCACGGCGCCGCGCCCACCCTGTAGACGACGTACGCGCGGTTGGCGAACACCTCCGCCAGCGGCAGCCGCGGCACCGAGGGACCGGCGAGGACGTGCGTCGCGCCATAGCGACGAGCGGCGGCGAGCAGCGAATCCGGCTCAGCGCCCGCGTAGGCCGCCACGACGTCGCGAAAGCGCGCGTACCATGCCGTCGCCCTGTCCGCCGAGAAGATGAAGAGTCCCGCATCCTTGGTCGCCACCACGGTGCCGCGGCGCGCGTACACGCGCAGCGCGGCCGCGTCGGCGGGCGCGGCGAGCAGCAACGCGGTGGGAGGCGTCTCTGCGCGGACCCAGTCGGCCATCTCGCGAAACGCGCGCGGCTCGTGCGGCACGAAGGGAAGCGACGGGAGGGGATCGGGCGGCTGACTCGGATTCCACGAGGCGCGCTCACCGAGCCGAATCCCCGCGCCGGCGAGGCCGCGGCCGAGCAGCGCGTCCCACCCCGCCCCCGTCGAGAGCGCGAGCGCGCCCACGAGCGCGAGGGCGGCGAGACGAGGCGTCCCGCCCGCGGTCCACACCGCACGGGCGACCGCGAGCACCGGGACCGACAGGAACAGGTAGAGAAATCCGCTGGCCCGGCCGAGCGAGAAACGGGCGAGCGCGGGCGCCAGCGAGGCCACCAGGGTGGCCATCGTGAGGGTCAGCGCGGCGGCGATGCCCGCAACCGACCAGCGGAAGGCCTGCGGGTCGAGGCAGGCCCGGCTCGCGCGGAGGGTCAGCGCCAGCGCCAGCACCGGGACGCCGAAGTCGAACACGAGCGGCCCCAGGAAGGCGGGGAGCCCGCTCGGCAGCAGCTCCGGGTTTCGGAACCGCAGGAACCAGGCCGGCGCTGGGTAATCGGCCAGCAAGGAACCATGGTGCGCGAAGGCCGGGAGGACGCCCAGCCCGATCCCCGCGGCGAGGGCAACGATCGCGCGCACGCCCGATCGCAGGAAGAGCTCCTGGAGAAGCGCGACCATCGCGAGCTGGATGGCCGAAAGCGGATGGACGAGGGCACACAGACCGATCGCGAGCCCCGGCCACGCCAGCCGGGACGGGCGTTCGCGGGCTCGCCAGATCCAGAGCAGCAGCCACGGGGCCGCCGCCATGATCACGCTGCGCGCCAGCGGCTGGCCCATCAGGATGCCCCACTCGGTCAGCCACGCCATCCGGGGGCGGAGCGCGATCAGCCCCGCCAGCAGCGCGACGACGACGCCGCCCGTGAGGGCGCGGACCAGCGCGAACGTGCCAAGCGCGAAGACCAGAATGAGGAGCGCCGAGAGCGTGCGAAGCAGCGCCTCGGGCGTGTCCCACCACGGAGACAGTCTCGCGAGGATCCGCGTGTAGACCAGAGGCTCGATGAGCGGGGCCAGGGTCTGGAATCCCCAGTCCCCCGCGAACAGCGCGGGTTCTCGCAGGTGCAGCGCGGCGGCGACGTAGAGCACGCCGTCGTCGGCCGACGTCACCGGCGGCGGGGGCGCCAGCCAGAAGCGCCCGACGTAGACGGCCCAGCCGACAGCCACCAGCGCCACCGCCGCGGCGGAGCCACTACGCGCGGGCATGAGCGTCCAGGAGACGGGCTCGACAGAGCGTCCAGTCCGTGGCGAGGGCGGCCGTGAACACGCCGGCGACGGCGAGACACAGCACGGCGATGATCTCGACACGGTGACGGGCCTTCACGTCGCCAGGGCGGCGGGATCCGGCCGCGCGCGGGTCAGCAGAGGCAGTGCGGAGAGCACGAGGATGATCGGAAAGAATTCGTAGCGGAACGGGGTGGGCACGGAGACCTGCACGGTCAGCAGGATCAGCGCGAGATATCTCACGCAGGACGGGAGATCGCGCACCCGACGGTACGCGAGAGCGTAGACGACCGTCAGCAGCCCCGCTCCCACCCACGGGATGGCCCGGCTGAGACCGATGGGATACAGGAACGTGCTGAGTCCGAAGGTGTGGGTCACCCACCAGCGAGGCCCGTTCCAGCCGAGATCGCCGAACTTCATGTACCAGAGGGGCGTGCCGATCGTGAACTGCCAGAGTCCCTCCCAGCCGAAGGGCAGCGCCACCGCGACGACGACGGCGGCGGCGCCGATCGCCATCGACCGCCGCTCACGCGGCGCCACGCACCGCCACGCGTACAGCGCCAGGACGGGCACCAGCGGCAGCACGGTGTGACGGCTCATCACGCAGAGTCCCAGGCAGACCCCGGCCAGCCCCCACCACCGGCGACTCAGCGCCCACAGCAGAGCCGTCAGATAGAACCAATAAGTCTGCGTGTGACCGATGGCCCCGAACCACACGGCCGCGGGGGCGAGCAGCAGCGCACCCGCCGAGGCGAGACGGAGCCGCGCGGTCAGCCCGTCGTCGCCGGCGCGATCGGGACGCGCCGGCCCCGACCAGCGGGCCAGGCCGAGCAGCACGGCCGTGGCGAGCGCGGCCAGCAGGCCGACCAGGCGCAGGTCGACGCCGGCCCACGTCGCGGGGACGTACGGGAGCCAGAGGGCCGGGAGCCACGGGGGCACGTAGGGAAACCAGAGGTCCGTCGACGCGGTCCCCAGCGACACGGGCGCGCGCCTGACGTCCAGCGCGTCGACCCCGGCCTGGAAGGGGTTCGCGCGGTGGTACGGGTTGCCGCCGGCGAGGAGCGTTCGGCCGGCGGCGGCGATCAGCGGCAGCATGTCGGCCTGCGCCGGATCGAGCGGCGTGCGGGCGATCGCCGACAGGCGATAGCCGACGGCCAGGGCGACCAGCGTGAAGAAGATCACCCATCGTGCCGTCACCCCTGGCCTCGGCCCGAGCGCGGACCACCGCGTCGCCCAGGCCGGCGGTCGACGATGGCCCAGCAGCAGCACTCCCGCGTTCAGGGCGATGAAGACCACGGTCCCCACGCGGAAGGCGGCCTCCGGGTGTCCGGTCAGGGTCGCGAGCTTCGGGAACCAGGAGAGCGCCGCGTAGTCGAGCACGACCACGACGGGGGCCGCCACCTGCTCGAGCCTGAGGCTCATGGTCGCGCGCCGCCGGCGGCGCGCCGCGCCCGCCGATAGCTTCGCCAGCCACCGAGGGCCCCGTCGAGCAGCGCCCGGTGACGACGCGCGAGGAAGGCGAGCCCCTGGCCCGCGTAGGGACCGTTCATGACGTGGCCGCGGTAGAGCCGCCACAGGAGGGGCGCCAGCGAGGCCCGCGGCATGTGGGTCAGCGAGACGTAGACGTGGTTGTGGAAGAAGTCACGGTACCAGCGGTGCGAGCCGGCTCCCAGGCCGTGGAGATGGCGGTTCTCGCTGCCCCCCGCGCTGCCGTAGAAGTGGTGGACGATGGGGCGCGGATCGTAGACCACCCGGTAGCCAGCGGCCCGCACGCGCAGGCAGAGGTCGTTCTCCCAGCGAAACGCGTTGCCCGCGATGCGCTCGTCGCCGCCGCCGACCGCGACGAGGACGTCGCGCCGGAACGACATGTTGGCGCCGGGCGCGGTCGAGACGTCGCAGCGCCGGCGATGCGACCACCCGCTGTGAAAGAACCCCCAGACCGGATCGGCCGAGCGTGGATCGAACGCGGCCTCCCGCGGACACTCGGCGTCGAGCACCCGCCCGGCCACGCCGCCGATGGTCGCGTCCCGATAGTTGTCGAGGTGGTTCGCGATCAGGTCGCGGTCGGGCACTCGGACGTCGTCGTCCAGGAACAGCACGAACTCGCCGCGCGCGACCTGGAGGGCCCGGTTGGCCGCGGCGACCAGGCTCGGCGGACGGTGCCGAAGGTAGACGACACGCTCACGCACGGCGTCGAGAAACCGTTCCGTCTCCCCGTCGTGCTGCTCGGTCTGGTCGACCACGATGACCTCGTAATCCGCCCACGCGAGGTCGAGGACGTCGCGGAGCGTTTGGCAGAGCAGCCGCTCGCGCCGGTACGTCGGAATGACGACCGTGACCTTCATGGGCGGCGGTCAGGAGAACACCGGCGCCTCACCAGTGTCCGTCCACGCCAGGATCTGCTCCACCCGGCGCTCGATGGTGTGAGCGCGCCGGACCTTCCGCCATCCATTGGTGGCAATGGTCGAGGCCAGAGCGGGGTCGCGCTGGAGGCGAGAGAGCGCCGAAGCGAGCGCCGCCGGCTCCCTCCCCGAGAACAGGACGATCTCCACGCCATCCTCGAAGAGGGCCCGGTTGCGCGGCCGACCGGGCACGTCCCAGGTCACCACCGCGCGGCCGGCCGCCATGGCCTCGGTGACCCGGCCCGGATAGGTGCCGACCGAATGCGGAAGATTGACGACCACTGCGTCGCTGCGGAGCGCGGCCATCCATCGGCGGAAGACCTGTCGCCGCAATCGGCGAAGCAGGAACAGGTGAACGGCCGACGCGAGGCGCGGGGACGGCCGCCGGCGACGCACCCAGGCCGCCGCCGCCATCTGCATCCGATCGAACAGCCGGGGATAGGCGGTGCCGCGCTCCGCCGGCGGCGCGACCACGAGGGATCCGCGGAGGCCCTCGTCGCGCGCCAGGGCGATCCGGTCGCCATAGAGGCTGCCGCGGAAGACCGCCGGCCCCGTCCTCGGCACGCCCGGGCGAGGGGTGACGAAGCGCGCGGGCACCGCCTGCGGCCACCAGCACGCGCGCACGTCGCCGGCGGCGTCGATCGCGGTCGCGTCCACCTCGTCGGTGGCGGCGGCGTGGGTGAGGAACTTCAGGCGGTGACGGACGTTGCCCGCGCGGGCCCGATAGTGCGGCGCGGCGGCGTAGATGGCCTCGTCGTAGTGCAGCGACTCCAGCAGGAAGCCCACGCGAACGGGAGCGAGTCCGGCGATGAAGTCCAGCACGTCGTCGTCCAGCGCCTGATGGACGATCTCGACCCAGACCTGATCGAAGCGCTCGGCCCCGCAGATCTCCTTCAACCGGGGGAGCCAGGGCGTGGTGACGGTCAGGGGACGGCATCCGTTGGCGCGGAGGCCCTCTTCGAGTCCGAGCTGGACCGAATAGGTCAAGGGACGCGCGGTTTCCCACCAGTCGAATTCGAGGAGGAGGCAGAGCACCCGTCGGGTCATCCACGCCTTCTACCGGCAGCCCACGGTTCTGACGGAATCGGTCCCGCGGATCGGCTGGCCACCCGTCGTGCGTCCCCCGACGGACGCGGAAGTCACCCCACAGACGATGCCGGTGTCCTCGGTGTTGAAGTGGAGGATCAGATCCACGTCCCCATCTCCGTCGACGTCCTCGAGGGCGAACTGCACCGGAGCCGCCTCGGTGCCGGTTGGACCGAAGCGCACGGTGGTGGGGCTGACCGTCGCGGCATTGAAGGTGTTCGTCGTCAGGATGGCCACCGGGATGACTCCATTGTTTCGTGGATTGATGCTGTTCGGAAAACTCCCCGGTTTGATGTCGATCGTGACCAAGAGCTCGTTCTTGCATTTGCCCGCGCTGCCCGCGGCGAAGAGGGCTTGGATTTCCGACGCCGAGAGGGCGCGCTCGAAGATCTCCACTTCGTCGACCAAGCCATTCAGCCGGAACCCTTCGGCGCGGCCAATGGTCAGCGTGGCCGTGGGATCGGGAATCGAGAAGGTACTGGTGTCGGTGGCGACCTGGGCGCCATCGATGTAGAGCACGTAGGTGATTCCGCTCCGGGTGACGGCCACGTGATACCACCGCCCCAGCGCCGGGCTCCACGGCGCGACCACGGTGTCGTGCGCGAACGGCACCGGCGCCGGGTGCGGGCTATTGATGTGGAACCGGAGGGCGGGAACCCCCGGCTGTTTGTCGTGCCCGAGGGCGTCGTACCAGAAGATCCACTTGTTCTGTTCGCCACTCGCGTTGTCGTGGGCGATGAACGGGTCGCGGCCATTCAAGCCGTTGAAGCGCACCCAGAGATCGATCGTGAAGTCCTCCGTCCCGAGCGTCCAGATCGGATCGTCGGCAACCTCGATCCAGCCGTTGCCGTCGAAGCTGAAGGCGTCGGCGACCATGCCGGGGGCGAAGCCGGCGGATCCGATGATCGAGCCGTTCCGCCCGCTCACGATCTCGTTCGCGTTCCCGTCCCCAGGCCACCACGCGACCATGCCCGAGGGCGGTGGAAGGCACGTTTGCGGCGCCGCTGTCTGGGAGGTGAAGAGCAGGAACACGGCGAACGCCGCCGCTGACACTTGGCCCTTCTTGCCGATGCCTTTCATCGGATGCTCCTTTCGTCGCCCACTGCCCTCACCGAGAGGGCGACGTCGCAGATGCGCTCGACGGCGGCGGGGGTGAGCTTCGGATGATTCGGCAGCTGGAAGCTGCAGTCGTGGATGCGATCGGCCACGCGCAGGTCCTGCGTCGGGAAGCGCCGCCGCCAGTACGGCTGCCGCGACATGTTGCCGCCGCCCAGCGGGCGCGTCTCGATGCGCGCGGCCCTGAGCGCGCGGCCGACCCGCTCGCGATGCGCGGCCGACGACGCCAGTCCCGCGAACGAGATGCTGCAGATGGTGGCGCGGTCGTTGGACTGACACGCGAAGTCGGGATGGGCGGCGAAGCGCGCCTGGTAGACGCGATGGTTCTCGATGCGCCGGGCCACCACCGCGTCGATCTTGCGCATCTGCGACAGCCCGATCCGCGCGTTGAGGTCGGTGGAGCGGACGTTGAAGCCCGGGTGGTAGAACGTGAAGGGACGGTTGAACTCGAGCGGCGCGTGCTCCCGCGCCAGCGCCGCCTCCTCGGCCGGGTCGAGGTCCTTGGCCCAGCCGTGGCTTCGGACCTGGAGGAGGATCCGGTACAGCTCGGCGTCACTGGTCGAGACCATCCCGCCCTCGATCGTCGAGAGGTGGTGGCCGTAGAAGAACGACATGCTGGCGACCTCGCCGAACGTGCCCACCCGGCGGCCGTCGTAGCACGACCCCAGCGCGGCGCAGCAGTCCTCCATGAGCACGAATCCGTAGCGCTCTTTGAGATCCAGGATCGGCGCCATGTCGGCGGGGACGCCGAGCACGTGGACGACGATCACCGCGCCCGGCCGCTCGCGCCGGACGATGGTCTCGAGGTGGCCCGGGTCGAGGCCGAAGGTCACGGGGTCGGCCTCGCACATGATCGGCTCCATGCCGAACTGGATGGCCGGGGCCACCGTGGTGGCCCAGCTCACCGCCGGCACCACAACCTTCAGGTTCGATAGACGGCCCGAGGCGAGCAGTCCGTAGTACATGAGGAGGTTGGCCGACGAGCCGGAATTCACGAAGGCGGAGTGACGCACGCCCAGCCACTCGCTCCAGGCGCCCTCGAACCGCCTCACCAGCGGCCCCTGCGTCAACCACGGGTT
Source organism: Candidatus Acidiferrum sp. (assembly GCA_035317605.1). Lineage (GTDB taxonomy): Bacteria > Methylomirabilota > Methylomirabilia > Rokubacteriales > CSP1-6 > DATHGT01. The sequence continues at coordinate 28,631 of DATHGT010000265.1, forward strand.
CGTGCCGAGCCACTCGACGAGGTCCCGGAGATCGTCGGCGTCGATGGTCTGGTCGGCGAGCCGATAGTCGTCCGCCATCAAAACGGCCCGCGGAATGCGACGATTTCCGGCGACTCGCCGGGCGGCGGACGCCACGCCGGCCCCCGCTCGTGAACGAGCCGATGGGCCGTCGAGGCGATGCCGGCGTGGTCGGGATAGAAGAGCCGCTCCAGCGCCGGCGACGGCGGGCACGTCACGGGCTCGAAGCCGAGCCGGCCCACGCGGACCTCACGCTCGCCCTGGAGGCGCTCGACCACGCGGGTCACGATCTCGGCGCTGGCTCCGCACGAGAGCCACGCGGTATCGACGACGAGCAGCCGGCCCGTCTTGCGGACGGACGCCACGATCGTGTCGGTGTCGAGCGGCGAGAGGCTGACGGGGTCGATCACCTCGGCGCTGATGCCGACGCCCTCCAGGTGTCGGGCGGCGCGGAGACACTCGACGACCATGTGCGAGATCCCCACCAGCGTCACGTCGCCGCCGGGAGCCAGCACGCGGGCCCGACCGAAGGGCACCGTGTACTCGTCGCTGGGTACGGGGCCGCGCAGCGCGTGCACGAGACGATGCTCCACGAAAATCACGGGGTTTTCGTCGCGGATCGCGGCGACGAGGCACCCCTTGGCGTCGTACGGGGTCGTCGGGGCGACGACCTTGAGGCCGGGGACGTGCATGAACATCGAGTGCAGGCCCTGCGAGTGCTGGGCCCCCTGCCCCCAGCTGCGCCCGATGATCGCGCGGACGACCAGGGGGACCGACACCGCGCCGCCGAACATGTAGTGCATCTTGGCCGCCATGTTGACGAGCTGGTTCATGGCCAGCAGCAGGAAGTCCATCCGGATGTGGACGTGGATCGGGCGCAGGCCGCCCAGGGCGGCGCCGATGGCCACCCCGGTCATGGCGTCCTCGGACAGCGGCGTGTCGAAGACCCGGTCGCCGCCGAACTTTTGGTGCAGTCCGGCGGTGGTCCCGTAGATGCCGCGGAAGTCGTCGACGCCGAGCCCGAACACCACCACCGACGCGTCGCGCGCCATCTCCTGCTCGGTGGCCTCGTGCAGGGCCTCGGCGTAGCTGAGCGTGCGGTCCATGCTCACCCGTTGTCGAAGACGTCGGTGTACAGCTCGGCCGGCTCCGGCTCGGGACTCGCCTCGGCGAACGCGAACGCCTCGCGGATCTCGGCCTCGACCTCGGCCTCGATTGCCGCCCGCACGCGCCCCTCGAGGCGGGCGCCCACCCGCGCCACCTCGTCGCGCTCGAACCACGGCGCCGCCTCGGCGCGCGAGCGGTAGCCGGCCTCGAAATCCTCGCGGGGGCCGACGTGCTCCTTCCATCGATACGTCACGCACTCGAGAAAGCGCGGGCCGTCACCGGCGCGGATGGCGGCCACCGCCGCCGCCGCGCGCGCGTGGATCTCCGTCACGTCGCCGCTCTCCACCCGCTCGGCCACGATGCCGTAGCCGCGCACCCGTCCCACCAGGTCGAGCGTGGACTGCCGGGTCCACTGGGGCGCGTGGATGGCGTAGCGGTTGTTCTCGCAGACGAAGAGCACGGGGATCTTCCGGAGCGCCGCGAAGTTGAGGCTCTCGTGGAACACGCCTTCCTCCACCGCCCCGTCGCCGAACACGCTGGCCACGACGGTCGGCCGTCCCCGCACCTTGGCCGCGTACGCGTAGCCGACGGCGACGGGAATGGTCGTGCCCACGACCGCGGAGGTCCCCAGCACGCCGGCCTCGGGGTCGATCAGGTGCATCGAGCCGCCCTTGCCCCGCGCGCAGCCCGTGCCCTTGGCGTAGAGCTCGGCGACCATGCCGCACAGGTCGCCGCCCTTGGCGAGGTAGAGCGCGTGACTGCGATAGGTTCCCGACACCACGTCGCCGGCGGCGAGGGCCTCGCACACCCCCACCGACACCGCCTCCTGGCCGATGGCCAGGTGCACCGGACTCTTGATCTTGTCGGTGGGGTAGACGCGGGCGATCTCCTCCTCGACCCGGCGAATCCGGTACAGCGATCGATAGAAGCGCTCGTCCACTATGAGCGCTCCCCGAGGCCGGCGTCGCGGAACCACTCGTAGGTCCGCCGCAGCGCCTCGCGCATGGACATTTGACGCTGCCAGCCCAGGGCGGCCAGGCGGCCGCCGTCCAGGACCTTCCGCGGGGTGCCGTCGGGCCGCGCCCGATCGAAACGGATCTCGCCCCGGTAGCCGACGACCTCGCGGATGAGCGCGGCCAGCTCGGCGATCGACAGCTCGCCGCCCCCGCCGAGGTTGATGGGGCCGGGGTCGTCGTAGCGCTCCATCACGCAGAGACCGGCCTCGGCGAGGTCGTCGACGAAGATGAAGTCGCGGCGCGCCGATCCCGTGCCCCACACCTCGACCGCGGGCGCGCCCGCGCGGCGGGCGCGATGCATCTTGCCCATCAGGGCGGCCACCACGTGGGCGTCCTCGGCGTCGAACTCGTCGCCGGGGCCGAAGCTGTCGCCGGCGATCGCCGCCACGAACGGGCTGCCGTGCTCGCCGCGGTAGGCGTGGCAGAGCGTGAGTCCGGCCAGCTTGGCCAGCGCGTAGGGGGCGCTGGTGGGCTCGAGCGGTCCCGTCATCAGGGCCTCCTCGCGCATCGGCTGCGCACAGGCCCGCGGGTAGATGCACGAGCTGGCCAGGTAGAGGAGCTTGCGGACGCGGTGGCGCCGGGACGCTTCCAGCACGTGGGAAGCCACCAAAAGATTGTCTCGCATCAGGCGGGCCGGCTCGCGCTGGTTGAGGCCGATCCCGCCCGAGCGGCCCGCCGCCACGAACACGTAGTGGGGAGCCAGCGCCGCGAACGCGTGCGCGACGGCGCCGGCATCGGTGAAATCGGGATCGTCGCCCACCCCGACGAGGCCTTCGTAGCCGTGACGGCCCAGGGCCCGCACGAGGGCGGCGCCGATGGACGTGTCGGAGCCGGCGACGTAGATCCGCGCGTCCTTTTCCACGGGCTATCCGCCGCCGGCGCTCCGGCGATCGGACCACGTCCGCTCCTCGAGCGGATACTCGGCCTCGGCGTCGAAGAAGATGATCTGGCTGCCCGACGACTCGAAGCGGAACGGCACGAACACGAGCCGCCGCAGCCGCTCCTTGAGGGCGGCCTGGCGCTCGGGCGGGACGAACAGCAGCATGAACCCGCCGCCGCCGGCGCCGATCAGCTTGCCGCCGACGGCCCCGGCCGCGGCGGCCTCGGCGTAGATCGCCTCCACGTCCGCGTTGGAGACCGAGGGGCTCAGGCTCCGCTTGGCCTGCCACGCCTCGTCCAGCAGCTTGCCGAACGGGGTGAGGTCGCCGCTCCCGCTCAGGATGTCGATGGCCTCGTCGACCATCTCCCCCATGAGCCGGAGCTGACGGCGCCGGCTGTCGAGGTCGTGGACGTAGGTCTCGGCCACATCCGACGCGGTCCGTGCCCTTCCCGAGTAGCACAGCATCAGGTGATCGTTGAGCGCGGCCAGCCGCTCGCGCCCGAGCGTCACCGGCCGGACCACCGCGTCGCCGTCCTCGGGAAAGTGGATGTGATTGAACCCGCCGTACGCCGCCAGCACCTGGTCCTGCGAGCCGACCGTCTCCCGGATGCGCTCCTGTTCCACGACGATGGCCTCGCGGGCGAGCTGTCGCTTGCTGGGCATCCGACCGAGCAGGCCGTGCAGCGCGTGGAGCAGCCCGACCGTGAAGGCCGAGCTGGAGCCCATCCCGCTCCGGGCCGGGAGGTCTCCGTCGTGGTGGATCTCCACGCCGCGCTCGAGCCCGAGGTAGCGCAGGATCTCGCGCACCGCCGGGTGCTGGATCTGGGAGACCTCGTGGCAGTTCTCGATCTTGGAATAGACGACCCGGATGCGGTGCTCGAAGAACGGGGGCAGGAAGCGGCAGGTGAGATAGCAATACTTGTCGATGGTGGTCGCCACCACCGCGCCGCCGTGCTGCCGATACCAGGCGGGATAGTCGGTGCCGCCCCCGAAGAACGAGATGCGAAACGGCGTGCGGCTGATGATCATGGGCGCTGGCTCACGCGTTGCGGTGGGCGCCCCGCCCCAGCATGCGGTAGCCCCTGATCAGCTCGCGAATGCCCTCGCCCAGCGTGCGCCGCGCCTCGAAGCCGGCCTTGCGGAAACGCTCGTTGGACACCACGTAGTTCCGCTTGTCCGGATCGCTGCCGACCTCCGAGAAGTGGACGTAGAAGCGCGGGACCTGGGCCTGGATGGCGCGGGCCAGCTCCGCCTTGGACACGTTGGCCTCGTCGAGGCCGGCGTTGTAGGCGCGCCCGATCATCTCGCCGGCGTGCTCGAGACAGTAGGCGAAGCCGTCGGCCACGTCGCGGACGTGGATGAAGTTCCGCTTGAAGTCCTTCTCGAAGATCACGAGATAGCCGTCGGTGACCGCCGCGTAGACGAAGTGGTTGACCAGCAGGTCCAGCCGCATGCGCGGCGACATGCCGAAGACCGTGGCCAGCCGGAGCGTGATCACGTTGGGGCTCGCGAGCAGCTCGGCCTCGGCCTCGACCTTGTCGCGGCCGTAGAGCGACACCGGGGCGAGCGGGCTGTCCTCGGTGCACGCGATGTCCCCCGTCGTGGTCCCGTAGCCGCTGTTGGTGGTGGGGAACACCACGAGCTGGTCCGGGCTCCGCAGCCGGTTGAGCAGGCGGATGGCGTCGAGGTTGACCGACGTCGCCAGCCGCGGGTCCCGGTCGCAGGCCGGCGCGCCGACGATGGCGGCGAGCGGAATGATCGCGTCGGCCTCGCGCACCAGCGGCCCGAGGTGACGCTCGTCGCGCGCGTCGCCGAAGACGAAGTCGAAGCCGGGATGCGCGCACAGGTGAAAGAGGCTGTGCTGGCCGTACATCAGGTTGTCGAGCACGGTGACGCGATGCCCGGCGGCCAGGAGGTGCTCGCAGAGGATGGAGCCCAGGTAGCCGGCCCCGCCCGTCACGAGAATGCGTGAGTTCATGGAGCCTGCTCCCCGCGTGTCGATGCGCGCGACATCGTTCGTTGGACGCGATCAGTATAGCGACCCCACGGGCGCCGGCCAAAAATCGCGGGACGCGCGCGCGAGCGTCGCGCCAAGTTTGTCATTCGGGAAGCCCGACGCCGGCGAGCGGCGAGGGCTCGGCGAGTGGGAGCGGCCGGGGCAGGCGCCACACGCTCCGGCCGTTGACGTAGCCCGTGTTCGTGGCCGCCGGCACGGCCCCATCCGGGTCGAACGCGAGCACCTCCAGGTGAAGCGACTCCACGAACAGCACGTTGCGCATCGAGAGGCGGCCGCGGTCGGCTCCGATGTGCAAGCGGTAGAGTCCGGGTCGGAGCGTGTTGTCGACCTCGAAATCGACCGCGTACCGTCCGGGCGCCAATTCCCAACGCCCGGCCCCACCGTCGTCCTGGTGAACGGTGAAGATGCTGACGCCCTCCGGGGTGCGAAGGCTCACCCCGAACGACACGTCCTCCACGGGGGCGAGGACCTCGAACTCCAGGCCCAGCCGGATCCTTTCGGTCCAGTGCACGACGAAGCGGCCGGCCACGCCGTTCTGGAGGCTCACCCGCAGCAGACGGATCTCGTGGACGCCCCCGACGTGGTCGGCCACGGCGATCTCCTGATCGGCGGAGGTCACCGCGTGGCTCGCCAGGTATTCCTCGACGACGTCCCCGGCGGGACCGAGGCGCGCCAGTCGGCCCGCCTCGAGCAAGAGCGCGCGCTGGCACAGGGCCCGCACCGTGCCCAGGTTGTGGCTCACGAGCAGCACCGTCCGTCCGTCGCGGGCCACCCGCTCCATCCGCCCGATGCACTTGCGCTGGAACTCGATGTCGCCGACGGCCAGCACCTCGTCGACGAGCAGGATTTCGGGCTGGAGATGAGCGGCCACGGCGAAGGCCAGCCGGACGCGCATGCCGCTCGAGTAGTGCTTCACCGGGGTGTCGATGAACCGCTCCACGCCGGAGAACTCGACGATCTCGTCCAGCCTGGCCGCCACTTCGGCGCGGGCCATGCCGAGGATCACCCCGTTCAGGAACACGTTCTCCCGCCCGGTCAGCTCGGGGCTGAAGCCGGTCCCGATCTCCAGCAGCGCGCCGACCCGTCCACGGATCTCCACGCGTCCGAGGGTCGGCGGCGTGATCCGCGACAGGATCTTCAGGAGTGTGCTCTTGCCGGCGCCGTTGCGGCCGATGACGCCGATGACCTCACCCTCGCTGATCTCGAACGACACGTCGCGCAGCGCCCACAGCGTCTCGCGCTCGGTCTCGGGGTGGCGCCACCGGCTGAACGGCCGTATCACCGCCGAGACCAGCGCTTCGCGAAGCGTCTGGTACCCGCCTCGATGGACGCCGAGCCGATATCGTTTCCCGACGCCCTCGGCCCGGATGACCACGCTCATACGACGTCGGCGAACGTCCGCTCGAGGCGGGCGAAGTAGCGCAGGCCGCCCACGAGCAAGATCAGCGTCGCCGCCGATGAGGCGACCACCAGGGTCAGCGGCATGCCGGTTCCCCCCAGCAGAGCCCAGCGGAACCCTTCGATCACCCCGGCCATGGGATTCAGCCCGTAGAGCCAGCGCCAGCGCTCGGGCACGAGGCTCGCGGGATACGCGACCGGGCTCGCGAAGAGCCAGAGGTTCGTGAGGAACGGCAGCGCGTACCGCACGTCGCGGTAGCGCACGTTGCAGGCGGCCAGCCACACGCCGACCGTGACCGCGGCCACCGAGGCGAGCGCCACGAAGAGCGGGAGGGCGAGGACCGCCGGGCCGGGCACGAGGCCGTACCACAGCATCATGGCCAGGAGCACGGTGAAGGCGACCGCGAAATCGACCAGCCCGACGCCGAGGGGCGCCAGCACCAGGAGCAGGCGCGGGAAGTACACCTTGGTCACGAGGTCCTGGTGCGTGACGAGGCTCTGGCTCGACTGGCTGACCACGTGGGCGAACAGCATCCACGGCAGGAGGGCCGCGTACGTGAACACCGGATAGGGCAGGCCGTCGGACGGCAGGCCGCCCAGCCGGCCGAAGAACACGGTGAACACGACCATGGTGAGCAGCGGCTGCAGCAACGCCCACCCGGCGCCGAGGAGCGTCTGCTTGTAGCGGAGCTTCAGGTCCTTCCAGGCCAGGAAGTAGAGCAGCTCGCGGTACGCCCAGATCTCGCGGACGTCCGAGATCCGCCAGCCCACCGAGGGCACGATGACCACGGGCTTCACGGGAGCATCTCGGAGGATCGTGGCGCTCACGCCCGGATCACTCCCCGCGCGGCGAGGCTCGCTCCGGACGGCGCGGGCACCGCCAGCACGTTGTAGAAATCCAGGGCCGGCGGCGGGGCGCCCAGCTCGCGCAGCGGCAAGGGACCGATGTAGAACAATCGGTATCCCCACCCGGCCAGCCGATCTCGCAGGTCGGCCTCCGTGTAGCCGAAGGCCACGGTGTTGATGGAGAACTCGAGCAGCATCAGCGGCCGGCCGCGCGCGATCAGTCGGGCGCCCCCCTCCAGGACGAGCAGCTCCGCGCCCTCCACGTCCGCCTTGAGCACGTCGAGACGGGCCAGCGAATGGGCGGCCGCGTAGTCGTCGAGGGTGTCCACCGCGACGTCGCGCTGGCGGCCGCGCGTGCAGACCGTCTGGCGCAGCGAGTTGCCGCCGACGTTCGACACGTCGGCCAGGAAGAGTGGCGCCCGGCCCCGCTCGCGGGCGAGGGCCGCCTGGGTGCACACGACGTTGGCGCAGCGGTTGAGCCGGACGTTCGTCGTGAGTTGCGAGAAGGTCTGCGGATCCGGCTCGAAAGCATGGACGGAGCCGGTGGGCCCGACGAGCGGCGAGGCGATGATCGCGTACTGGCCGACGTGGGAGCCCGCGTCGACCACGACCATTCCCGGCGCCAGGATCGCCCGCCACACCGCCACCGTGTCGGGCTCGTAGGCGCCGTGGCGCGCGATCTCGCCGCCGACCGCATCGAGGGGATCCACCTCGATCGGCTGGCCGGTGACCAGCGACACCCGCTTGCGCATCCGATAGCCGAGACGCGACCTCAAGCGAGAGAACAGCGGATGCTCGCGGCGCGGATATCGCACGTAGGTCTCGCCCCACAGCCGCACGGCGAGCCCGGGCACGCCCGGGATGCGGGTCACCGCGTCGCCGACGAGCGACCGCCACCTCACCCTGGACCCGGCGTCCGGCCACCGTGCTCTTCCACGAAGGCGCGGTAGACGGCGTCCCATACCCCTTGGGCACGCAGCAACAGCTCCACGCACTCACGCACGGCTCCGTGACCGCCCGCGGCCTTCGTCACCACGTGCGCGAGCTTCTTCACGTCCGTCACGGCGTCGGCCACCGTCACGGCCAGGCCCGCCCGCTGGAGCGCGGGGAGATCGAGGAGGTCGTCGCCGATGTAGGCGAGCGCGTCGGCGGACATCCCGTGCTCCGCCAGCAGCGCGTCGACCACGTCGCCCTTTCGCCGGGCGCCCAGCACCACCTTTCCCACGCCGAGCTTCTCGCCGCGCGCCTTGGCGATGGGACTCGTCTCGCCGGTGACCAGGGCCGTCCGGAGGCCGGCGCGATGGGCGAGGGCCAGGCCGATGCCGTCGTGGGTGTGGAACATCTTCAGCTCCTCGCCGCGGTCGGACAGGACCATCCGGCCGTCGGTGAGCACGCCGTCCACGTCCATCACGAGCAGACGGATCTTTCGCGCCCGCGCCGCCACGTCGCGCTTCATACCGAGTTCCGCAACACCCGCAGGGGCGGACGCGCCGGCTCGGGAGCGGGCGCCTGCTGGGCGAGCAGCGGCAGCGCGACGACCACGGCCATGAAGAACCAGAACGGTTCCATGATGCGGATGATGATGAAGGTGTTCGACCCGAAGGCGTGGACGAGGATGCCGACGGTCCCGGCCAGGAATCCGATGACGACGCCGCGGTCGTCGGAATCCCGCAGGAGGGACAGCGAGTCACCCGCGCTCCGGAGGACGCTGATCACCAGCCACGCGAACGCCGCGAAGCCCACGATGCCGGTTTCCACGAGCGTCCGGAAGTACTGGGCGTCCAGGAAGTGGAACCCGGTGACCCCGTAGCCCAGGATCGGCCGTCGCATCCAGCCCCTGACCGCGTTCTGCATGGCGTGGAGGCGCTCGGAGGTCGAGGGATCGAGGGCGACCGTGCCGACGCGCACGGTGGCCTGCCCCGCCTCGGGCTTGAAGGTGTAGGCGATCCGTTCCTTCACGGACTTCGGCGCGAGGTCGGTGAGGAGCAAGGGGGAGAGCAGCAGGCAGAAGCCGAGCAGCACGATCAGCAGCCGGCGGTTGCGGGACAGCAGGGCGAGGGTGAGCGACATGGGCACCACCCCGAGGTAGGACGCGCGCGACAGCGTGAACGTGAAGGGCACGGCCAGGAGGCCCGTCAGCCCGAGGCTCCACAGGCGCACCCGCATGTGCTGGGTCTCCAGGGCGAGGCCGGCGAGGATGCCGATCATCAGCAGCAGGTACCCGCCGAACGTGTTCGGCTCGCCCGCCTCGCCCTCGAACGGCGCCGACACCCGCTGGCCGCTCGGGATCTGCGCGAGCCCGATGAGGCTGACGATGCCGGCCGTGAGGAAGGCGGCCATCATGAGGCGCCAAGCCTGGTCGCGGTCGCGCAGGTTGTTGAGCGTCATGTAGAAGACCACGAAGTACTCGACGTACTTCAGCACGTAGAACCAGCCGGCCGAGGTGCGGACGGTGCCGGTCAGCACGCCCACGATCGTGGCCAGCAGCGTGGCGGCGACGTAGGCCACGATCGGCAGGTTCAGCCGGCTCTTGATGGCCAGGCCCAGCTCCTTGTTCATCGCCATCTTCGCCAGCCAGCTGAGGCCGATCACCACCAGCAACAGGTCTTCGAGCCGGATCACCACCCCGCGTCCCTCGGCGAAGCTCCGAGGCCCGCTGCCGAACTCCGGAGACAGCAGCATGGAGAAGAGCACGAGATAGAGGCCGGCCTCGGTCCGGATGAACATCAGGACGAAGACGGCGAAGGCGGCGGTGACCGCCACCAGGTGCTGGAGCGGCATGGCTTACTTGGCGCGGACCACGCGGTTGGGCAGGCTGAGCCGCGCCAGCTCGGCGGCCTTGCCCTCGGCTTCCTCCCGAGAGGCGAAGTTGCCGTGCCTGATCACGAACGTCTGGGCCTGGCCGGGCTGGGCCGCCACGCGGACCTGGTGACCTTTGGTTCTCAGGCTCTCGGCGAGCTGGACGGCCGCGCGCAGGAGCATCGGCTCGCCGACCCGCACGGCGAGCCCATCGCTGCCGCTGACGCCCAAGCCGTCGGGGAACCCTTGCTCGCGCAGCGTGGCCACGAGGGTCTGCGCCTCTCGCGAGTCCGGCACGCGCTCGATCAGGACCACGTAGAGCGCGCTGCCCGCCTGCTGCCGGAACCGCACGGTCTGATGGCCGGCTTCGTTCAGCTGGCGCTCGGTCCTCTCGGCCTCGGCGGCGGTGAGGAAGGGGCCGAACTCCACGGCAAACCTCGAGCCCTGGGACACGGCCACCGGCTCCTTGCCGGCCGTGCCCTGCGATGGAGCCTCACGCGCGGCGGACTCCCGCGCGGCGGCGACGGGCGCGCTCGGCGCATCCTGCTTCGGAGCCACGGGTGACGTCGCTGCGGGAGGTGTCGCCACCGGAGACGTTGCCGCGGGAGGTGTCGCCAAGGAGGACGTTGCTGGAGACGACGTTGTCGGCGCCGACCCGGGAGCCTTCTCGGCATCCCGCCCGGTCTCGGCCGCGCGACCCTGGGGAGCGCGGGGCCGGCCCTCGGGGGAAAACCATCCCAGGTGCCGCGCGGTGATTCCGAAGATCACCGCGAGGAGCAAGAGCACGACGAGCACGCCCCCGATGACGTCGGTGTACTTCCCGAGGCGAGACCGACGCGGCTGCCCGAAATCGTCCAGAACGACGGCCTCGACCGGGGGCTCGGCGGGAGTCTCCTTGCGGACCATGGAAGCCGCCGCCGTTCGTCCACGCAGGCGGCCCCAGAGGCGCGCGAACCGTCCGGGCGGGCGGGTGCCGGGCTCCTCGCCGTAGTAGTGCGTGTAGTAGTGCGCGTAGGTGTAGCCCGCGATCTCCGACTGGACGTCGTTGAGGACCACGCCCAGCACCGAGGCGCGCGCGGTCTCGAGGTGGGCCTTGGCCCGCTTGAGCACCAGCCGGCCGACCTTGCCGGCCTGGTACACGAGCACGACGCCGTCGGCCTGGCCGGCCACGATCGCCGAGTCGGTGACCGGCAACACGGGCGGGGTGTCGATGAGGATGACGTCGTATTCCTCCCGCACCTCGCGCAGGAACGTCGCCATGGCCGGCGTGGACAGGAGCTCGGACGGGTTGGCGGGAATGGGTCCGGACTCGATGATGTGTAGGTTGTCCAGCCCGGGCGCGGCCATGATGTCTTCCATCTCGAACCGGCCCATGATGATGTCGGCCACGGTCCGGATGCAGTCCCGCCAGTTGGCGTGGCCGACCAGGATGTCGGAGAGGCCCGGCTCGCGCTCGATCCCGAAGAAGCGATGGAGGCTGGGACGGCGCATGTTCGCGCCGACGAGCAGGGTGCGCTGTCCGCTCTGGGCCATGGTGAGGGCGACGTTGACGATCGTGGTCGTCTTGCCCTCTTGCAGGGTCGGGCTCGTGAACACCAGCACCTTGCCCGCCCGCTCCATCCGGATGAACTGGAGGTTGGTGCGGATGGTCCGGTACGCCTCGGCCACCGGTGACTTGGGATCGAAGTGGGTGATGAGCAGGGCGTGGCTCTGGAGCAGCTCCGGCTCGATCCGGGCCAGGGCCGGCCGTCGCTCGACCAGCCGCTGCACGGTCTCCCGCACGTCGATGTGGGGCACGATGCCGACCACGGGAACCTGAAGGTAGCTCTCGACGTCCTCGATGGTCCCGATCGAGGTGTCGAGCGTCTCCTGCACGAAGGCCAGCACCAGCCCGAGCATGAGGCCGAGCAAGCCGCCGATGAAGACGGTGTTGAAGGTATCGGTCGACGGCGGCTCCGCGGGATCGGTGGCCGGGCGGACGATCGAGACTTCCTCGACCCGCTCCGACTCCTTGATGAGGGCCTCCTGGTGCTTCGTCCGGAGCAGGGTGAGGAGATCCTCGTTGGTCTTGGCGTCGCGCTGCAGGCGCTGGAGGCCCAGCTCCACCGCCGGCACCTCGCGATTCTTCTGGAGCACGTCGCCCATCTGGCGGGAGAGGACGTCCTCGCGGTTCTTCAGCAGCGCGATCTGGGCGCCGATCTCGCGGCGCATCTCCAGCCGCACTTCGCGCATGCGGTCGCCGAGGGCCTGCAGGCGCGGATGGCGCTCGGTGACTTCCAGCGCGAGGTTGTTGTACTCGAGCAGGAGATCGACCTGAGCGGTCTGCAGCCGCTGCAGCACCGGGTTGGCGGTCTCCACGAACACGCGATCGGTGAAGCTCCCGGGATCGATCCGGGCCAGCCGCGCCTGGGCGCCCTCCAGCTCGACCCGCTGCTGCCGCGACGTCTCCACGTTGCCGCGCAGCTGGGTGAACAGCGACAGGAGCACCGTCGACTCCGCCCCCGGCGTGATGATGGAATTCTTCTCGCGGTACGCCCACACCTGCTCTTCGGCGCCCTTGACGCGCCCCTCGGCCTCCTGCATCTGCTTCTCGATGTACTTGCGCGCTTCCGTGATCCGGCTGTTGCGGATCTGCCGGTTGTAGTCGCGGTAGCTCTCGGCGATGGTGTCGGCGATCTCTCTGGCCTCGCCCGGATTCAGCGACGTCGCGGTGATCTCGAGGATCGAGGTCCCGGCCACCCGCGTGGTCCGGACCTTTCGCCCCAGCGCGTCGAGGGCGTTGAGGTACGCGCGCGACTCCCGCAGAGGCTGTCCGGGCGGCCGCTCCGGCAGCTTGCCCATCCGGCGGAGCGCCTCCTCGAGGACCGGGTAGCTCTTGATCACCGAGCCCTGCGTCTCGATGTTGTCCCCGCCGCTGCCCATGGCGAGGACCTCGACCAGGAGGCCGGTGAGCGAGGTCGACTGCTCGTAGCGCACGGACGAGGTCGACTCGTAGATGGGGACTTTCTGCCGGCTGAACCAGAGGGACAGCAAGGCCACCAGCAGCGTCGACGCGATGATGACGAGGCGGCGGCGCCGGATGATGACCCAGTAATCGCGGAGGTTCATTTCGTACTGCGCCATCAGCGACGAACCTCGCGGGTGATTCCGGACTTCACCGGGGGATCTCGGTCACCGGTCCCGTGATGTAGAGAAACGGCGCTTCCGAGAGATCGGCGATCTTCGGCGTGGCCAGCGGCCCCGTCTTGCCCCCGGTGATCTGGACGCGGGGGCGCAGGGGGTGATTGCGGTTGACGGCCACCACCGTCCCGACCTCTCCGGTGTTGAGCCGGACCATCGTGCCGGGCGGGAAGACCGTCACGTCGCTGAGGAGCGCCTTGACGAGCACGGACGGAAACGCCTCGTGCTTGCTGCGGACGATCTCGCGAACGGCCTCGTACGGCTTGAGCCCCGGATGGAGGGAGGGCGGCGCCGTCATGGTCATGTAGGTGTCGGCGAGCCCCACGATCTTGGCTTCCATTCGGACCGCCGATCCCGGAAGCCCTTGCGGGAATCCCTGGCCCTGCTCACGCTCCTCGTACTGGAGCACCGTCTGCGCGAGCTTCTCGAAGGGGGTGCCCCAGCGGCGCAGACGCTCGGCGGCCACGCGGGGATGCGCGTGATACTGGGTCTGCTCGTCGGCCGAGAGGGCGTCGAGCCGTCGCAGCATTCCGGGCGGAAGGTGCCAGAGACCGATCCCGCTCATGGCCGCTGCCGCTCCCACCTCGATCAGACGATCGCGCTCGTAGCCCGCGGTCATGCCGATCCTGACGGCCAGCACGGTCACCCGTGTGAGATGGAAGGCCACGTAGTCGGTGCTGTCGCGCACGGACGCGCTGCCGGCGAGCCAGAACAGGTCTCCACCCGCTTCCAACGACAGCACCACACGCTCCACGATCCGCTGGAGCGCGCTCCAGGACGGCGCCTCCGCGGTCTTCAGCAGTTCCGGCATCCGCTCGAGGAAACCCCGGAGGTCTTCGAAGATTCGCTCCGGGGCCTCCGCGGCGGCCGCGGGCGGCGCCGGCTCGGCGGGCTTCGGCGGCACCTGAGTCTCGGTTTTTCGAGGCGCGACATAGTCCGCCAGGCGGGGCGGCGCGGCGGGAACGGATGCCGGCGGCGGGGCGGGCGGCCGGTTCGTCGGCGCCGGCGGCGGGGTGGCCGGCGGCGGGGTCGCCGGCTTCGACACCGGCGGCGCCGAGGCGCCCGCGCGCGCGAGGTCACTCATCCGGACCATCAGGAGACGCCCACCATGTCCCGGATCACGCTCGCCACGATCTTCTCGTCGATCTCGCGCACCTTCTTGCCGTACCCGACCAGCAGCGCGATGTCGCAGATGTTGTTGATCTCGCGTGGAGTCCCGCGCGTGAAGTCGAAGATGAGCTTGACGGCTTCCTCGGTGAAGATCTGGCCCGGCTGCCCGGCCATCCTCAGGCGATGCGTGATGTACTGGGCGCTGTGCTTGTCGTCGAGGGTGTTGAGGTGGTACCGGAGGGCGATCCGCTGATCCAGGTGCCTGAGCCGCCGGACCTTCGCGGTCAGCTCGGGCGAGCCGATCAGCAGGATGGTGACCAGGAAGCGGTCGTCGGTCTGGAAGTTCATCAGCAGCCGCAGCTCTTCGAACACCGAGTCGTCGCCCACCAGCTGGGCCTCGTCCACGATGATGACGCTGTCCCGACCGTCCCGATAGTTCCTAAAGAAGACCTCGTTGAGACGGTGCAGCAGGTTGGGCTTGGTCTTGTCGTCCGTCTCCACCCCGAGCTGGTAGAGGATCTCGCTCAGGAATTCGGTGGAGGTCCAGCTCGGGTTGGTGAGCAGCCCGATCTCGTAGCGCTCGGCCTCCAGCCGCTGGATCAGCGCGCGCGACAGGGTAGTCTTGCCGCACCCGTATTCGCCGGTCAGCATGGCGCAGCCCTTGCGGTGACTCACCGCGTACGTCATGCGCACCAGCGCCTCTTCGTGCTCGGGCGAGAGGTAGAGGAACTTCGGGTTCGGCGTGTTGTCGAACGGTGGCTCGGTCAGGCCCCAGTATTCTTCGTACATGGCTATTGCGTCGTCTTGATGCTTCCGCCGAAGAGCAGGTAGAGGCCCGTGTAGGACGTGACCACGCTCGCGATGGCCTGGAGGATGCTCAGGTAGTCCTGATACCAGCGAACCGACACCTCGGGAATCGAGACGGTGGCCCCGGGCTCGAGGGGCGGCGCCTCGCTGACCAGAAAGGTCCGGCCGTCGCGGAAGGTCACGCTGGCGTGCTGGAATCGCGCCCGCACGGTCGGGCCCCCGGCGGCGGCCAGGTATTCGCGGAGGGTGGCGCCCGAGCGGAAATCCTGAGGTCCCGGTTGCTTGACTTCCCCGAGGACGTACACCTTGTCCTCGACGGGCGGCACGATGAACACGTCCCCGTTCTCGAGCAAGATGTTCTGGAACTCCTCCTTCTCGACGAGGAGCCGTTGCAGATCGATGGGAATCTGCCGGCGCGGTCCGCCGGCTCCGGCCCGCTCCACGAGGGCCATGCGCAGATCGGCCAGCGGCGACGGACCGCCGGCCTTCACCAGCAGATCACGGATGCGATCGCCGCGGGCCAGCTCGAACCGCTGAATCACGGTCGGCTTGCCCGTCACCGAGGTCTTGGCGCTGTCCGCCGTCCCGTTGAACGCGCCGCGCACCTCGACGATGTCCTGGAGCACGACGCCCGGCGGCACGTAGAGCACGTCGCCGGCCGTGAGCGGCACGTCGCCTTGGCCCTTGAGGGCGGCCGAGAGATCCACGTCGGTGCTGACGTGACGTCCGTCGGCGCCGACGTGGGTCAGCCTCGCCTTCGAGGCCGCCGCGCCCTGGCTGAGCCCCCCCATGAGGTCCAGCACGTCCCGCAGGCCCCCGCCCAGACTCAACTCATAGGTGCCCGGCCGGCGTACCGCCCCCGACAGCGTGACGTAGCCCGCGCGCGGGGGCACGTGGATCCTCAGGCCCTCTTCGACGAGGGGATTCTGCGAGAGGTCTCCGTTCAGCTCGAACCGCAGGAGGTCGATGGTCTTCGGCGTCCCCGTCGCCGGAAACAGCTCGACGAAGCGGACGCTCCCGCGTGGCGTCACTCCGCCCGACAGGAGGACGACTTCGTGGACCCGCCGGATCGCCGACGCTTGTGTCGCCCCCGGGCGCTCGACTTCACCGGTAATCACCACGTTCAAGCAGCGCGGAAGTTGCAAGCTCAGCACCACCTCGGTGTATCGGAAAACCTGGCGCAGCTGCTGATTGATCTTCTGCTGAGCCTCGAGGAGTGTCAGGCCATTGACGTTGGCCTGGCCGGCCGAGGGCAGCGTGACATTTCCCTCCGGATCGACCAGGACCTGGATCTTGTTCACCTCCAGCCGATTGGTGATCTGGACGTCGATCTGGTCGCCCGGACCGAGGCGATAGTCCTGGGGGAGCGCGACCCGACCCACGCTGCCGAGTCCGAAATTGACCCCGGAACAGGCATCCGGTCGAGCGCCACCGAGCCTGAGCAGGAGCGAGTCGGCCGCGGCCGATGGCGGCGCGGACGGCAAGGGTGGCGCCACCGCCGGCCCTGGAGTCGGCGCTACGTTTCCTGCCGGCGCGGGTTGGGCGACCATCGACGATGGGGACAGAATGGCGAGCGCTACAACCAACGCAGTGGTGCGCCGAAAAGTCGTGCGAATGATCTTCACGCTCAAGGCAGTTTCCTCTTACTGCCAATTCGGCGTCAAGAAAAAAGCGCGGAATTGCAATGACTTCCTTGACAGTGAGGCCCTACGGCACTAGGCTCGGCGGTGGTAAATCAGATGATTCCGACGACCGCCCGCGCGACGTTGCTGGTCAGTCTGATTTTCGTCTGTATCGGCGGGGGCTTCTGGACCCACGCGCTCTGGTGGGACCGCAGACCGGCAGCGGTCGCTCCGCCGTCCCCCCTCAACACGGCCGACGCGCTGCAGGCCGCCTTCGTCAGCGTCGCCGAGCGCGTGAGGCCCGCGGTCGTCCATATCGGGACCGTCCAGGTCGCGAGGGGCCAGCGTCCCGAGATCGGGGGCGCCCCGACGGACCCGTTCTTCAAGGACTTCTTCGATCAGTTCTTCGGACGGACCCCCGGCGCTCCGCGCGGGGAATTCCGTCAGCCCGGCCTCGGGTCCGGCGTGATCATCGACAAGCGCGGGTACGTCCTCACGAACTTTCACGTGATCCGGGGGGCGGACGCGGTCACGGTGCGGCTGTCGTCGAAGCAGGAGTACCGCGGACGGACGACGGGGGTGGACCCCAAGACCGACCTCGCGGTCGTCCGCTTCGAGACCACCGAAGAGCTGAAAGTCGCGGCGCTGGGAAACTCCGACGCGCTGCGCGTCGGCGAATGGGCCATCGCGATCGGCAACCCCTTCGGCCTCGACCAGACGGTGACGGTCGGCGTGGTCAGCGCGACCGGGCGCGCCGACGTCGGCATCTCGAGCTACGAAAACTTCATCCAGACCGACGCCTCGATCAACCCCGGCAACTCCGGCGGCCCGCTCGTGAACCTGCGCGGCGAGGTGATCGGCATCAACACCGCGATCGTCGCCACCGGCCAGGGCATCGGGTTCGCCATCCCCGCCAACATGGCCCGGCGCATCACGTCTCAGTTGATCGAGCGCGGTAAGGTCACGCGTGGATGGCTCGGGGTGGCGATGCAGCCGATCACGTCCGAGCTGGCTCAGGCGCTGGGGTTGCCGAGCACGAAGGGCGCGGTGGTGGCGCGGGTGTCACCGGGCAGTCCGGCCGCCGCCGCCGACCTCAAGCAGAACGACGTCATCGTCTCCTTCGACGGCACGGTCGTCGACGACTATCACCACGTCCAGCGATTGGCCGCGGACGCCGACGTCGGCAAGACCGTGAAACTCGAGATCGTCCGCGACCGGGCCAAGCGCACCGTCAACCTCAAGATCGCCGAGGCCCCCGACTCCGCCTCGTCGTCCCAGCCCGAAAAAACCCCCGACCGCTAGTCCTTACGCCACGAACGGCGGGATGGGGGGAATCTCCAGCTGCCGCGTGCGGACTTCCTTGACGCCGGGGACGTCGCGGGCGACTTCGAGAGCGCGCTCGAGCGCGGCCGTCGCTTCGAGCGTCACCACCCCGTCCTGGGCTTCGACGGTGATCCGGTACCGCCGCGTTTCCGGATGGGTGGCGAGCGCGACCTGGACGCGAGAGGCCAGCACGCGGGAGGCGACGATTCGTCGCGCGGCATCCGTGGTCGCCATCTCGGGCCGGCGCACGAGGTGCTCGAGCATCGCGATGGCGGCCTCGTACCGGAGCTTCTCGGAGTTGATCACGAGGTCGTAGAGCGCGGGATCGGCGAGATCGACCTCGTAGAGATACCGCATGCGGCCGGCTTTCTCGGAGTCGTCCCGCCGCAGCAGATCGGCGGCCGCGCGCTGATGGGGCGCTTCGCCCCCGACCTCGGCGGTGCGCTTGATCCACTGACGCACGCGATGCTCGAACGGCGCGATCACGCGGATGCGGAGCACGTGGGGAATGCCGCGCAGCAGCCACTGGCCGCCCCGTCCCATGAGCACCGCGTTGTCGCTCTCGGCGAACTCGAGCAGCGTGGTCTGTAAGATAGTGATGTAGTGGCGCGTCTCGGCGTCGAAGCGCTCGAAGAGCGTCGGCTTCGACTCGTCGAGGTGCGAGAGCTTGTCCTCGGCGAGTCCATAGCGCCGCACCGCGTCCTGGATCAGCTCCTGGTCGACGTAGTGGTAGCCGAGCTTCTGCGCCACCCCCATGCCGATCTCCGAACCGCCCGCGCCCATCTGATGCGAGATCGCGATGATAGCCATGGTCACCCCCGCCGGTATTTGTCCTTGAGGGCGGCGGGCGCGATGGCGATCCGCTTGCCGGCGACGTCCTCCAGGATGTAGACCTCGTCCGTCAATGATCCACTGGCGAAGACTTCGAAGACATCGAGCGCGCTCTCCAGCGTTGCGTCGCTGGACGCTTCCATCACCCGCTCGACCTCGGTGCGCTTCAGTCTCGGCATCGTGCCCTTTGAGTGGCGGACAGCCTACTCGAAGCCCCCCTCCACGGCAAGGCCAGATTAGCCGGCCCGGGCCAGTGGTTTCGAGGCGGTGGCGGTCGCCGGGACCGGCAGCCGGGGCGTGAACGACGAGGGCGCCCACGGACCGGTCGGAACGACGGCGACGTCGCCCGCCCGCGCCGCCACCGGGGCCACCCGGGCGAGGAAGTCACCGACGCGGGGGACCAGGAAGGCCAGCGAGGCCACCGGTCCGCCGGGCTCGTCCCCTCGATAGCGCCACTCCGAGACCTCCGCCCGTTCGACCAGACGTTCGGCGATCGCGCGCAGAGTCGCTCGGGCCGCGCCCGGACCGAGGCTGACGAGCCTGATCGTCAGCTCCTGGGCGGGCTCGGCCAAGATTTCCCGGGCCATACCGGCCTCCTGGATCGGCGAAGGAAGGAGCCGATCCGCATTCGCGGTGGGTTCGACGCCGAGCGTACGAGCACTCCGGCCTCGGGTCAAGGGATAGCCCGCTCCGGGCCGAGGGTGCCATAATGAGCCCGCGCATGCGGGCACGGTCCACGCGAATCCGTCTCATCGCGCTCGTCTCGATCAGTCTCACGCTGGCCGCGCCGGGCGTCCGGGCGTCGGTGGTGACGCTTCCGATGGAGATGCCCGCCGATCAGCGCGCCCGGCTCGAGCGGCTCGCCGAGGCCGCCTCGGTCGCCACGCGGGTGGACACCGAGCCGTTTCTCACTCGCCGCGAGATCTTCGACTACCTGCTGGATCATCCCGACTTCGCGACCCATGTCACGCGCACGCTCCGTCTGGCCCGCTACCGGATCTGGCGGACTCCCGAGGGAATGTTCCTCGACGACGGCTGGGGCGCGACCGGGACGTTCTCGGTGATCCACACCGGGGCCCGTCAACGCGTGATGTACGCGCGCGGCGCCTACCGCCAGACCCTGCTGCCGGCCATCAACGGCGAGGCGGTCGTGATGATCGAGTACGAGGCCACGCCCGCGGGCGACGGTCGCGACCGCGTGCGCGCGACCGTGAGCGGCTTCGTGAAGCTCGACAGCAGCGTGCTGGCGATGGCCACGAAGCTCGCCGGGCCCATCGCCCAGCGCAAGGCCGACCTCGAGGCGCGGCGGCTCATGCGGACCTTCGCGCGAGCGAGCTACCGCATCGACGACAATCCGAGGGACGTCTACGAGCAGCTGCGTCAGCGCCCCGACGTCCCCACCCGCGAGCTCGAGGAGTTCGGCCGGCTCCTGAACCGGCGCTAATTTTTCCCCTGCGCGGCGAGGGCCCGCGCCAGTCGCGCTCGCGCGTCGACGTGATCGGGCTTGCGCTCGAGGACGACCCGCGCCGCGGCCTCCAGCTCGGCGTATCGCTTGCTGGCCTCCAGCGCCACCCACAGATCGACGTGCGCCCGGCCGAGATCCTGGTCGAGCCTGATGGCTTCACGGCATTCGTTGGCGGATTCGTCCCACCGCCCCTGGGCCAGCAGCACGCCTCCGAGCGCGGCGTGGGCCCGTGCGGCTTCTGGCTTCAGGCCGACCGCGCGCCGGTAGGCGGCCTCCGCGTCCGTGAATCGCCGCGCCTCCGCGAACATCTCGCCCAGGTCCATGTGCGCGCGCACGTAGTCCGGCTTGAGGCGAATCGCCTCGTTGAACGCGCCCTGCGCCTCGGCGTCGCGGCCTTGCCAGTAGAGCGAGACCCCGAGCCCGCGATGGAGCGCATGGTGATCGGGCCTCAGCCGAAGCGCTTCGCGGTAGGCCTTCTCGGCTTCGGCGTGACGCCCCTGCCGGCCCAGCCCGAGCGCGAAGTTGGCCCGCGCCTTCACGTCGTCGGGACGCAGCGCGACCGCGGCCCTGAGCGCGGTCTCGGCGTCGGCGTGCTTGCCCTGGCGGCCGAGGGCGACGCCCAGCTCGTAGTACACGTCACCGGCCTCGGGATCGAGGGCCAGCGCGCGGTGGAAGGCGGCCACCGCGCCCTCGTAGTCGCCGAGCGCGCCGAGGGCGTGGCCCTGCGCGGCGTGCAGATCGGCGTCGTTGGGGCGCAGCGCGATGGCGTCGCTGTAGGCGGCCGCCTCTTCCAGCCAGCGCCCCTGCCGTCGCAGCGTGAGCGCGAGCAACAGGTGAGCGCGCACGAGATCGGGCCGGAGGCGGATGGCCTCGCGCAGGGCCGTGACCGCGGCGTCGTAGAGTCCCTGCCGCTCGAGCATTTCGCCGAGGTCGTAGTGCGCGGGCGCGTTGACGGGATCGAGACGGAGGGCGTCCCGGAAGGCGGCGGTCGCCTCCACGTAGCGGCGGCGGCGGCGCAACACGAGTCCGAGGCGGCGATAGAGCTCAGCGTCGTCGCTGCGGAGCGACAGCGCCTCCCGATACACCGCGATCGCCTCGTGGACCTGACCGAGCCGCTCCAGGGTGAGGCCGAGAGCCCGCCGCGCCTTGACGTCGTCACGCCGCAGACGGATGGCCTCTCGAAAGGTCTCGACGGCTTCGGGATATCGTCGCTGCTCGAACAGCGTGCGACCGAGATCGAAGTGACTGCGCGCGCCCCCCGACCGCGCCGCCCCGTCGCGATAGACCGCCTCGGCGTCTTCGGCCCGGCGCTGGCGGCGCAGCACGGTCCCGAGATTGGCGCGGGCGGCGTCGTCGTCGGGCCGCAGGCGAAGCGCTTCCCCAAGCGCCTTCTCGGCGCCGACCAGATCGCCGAGTCGCTCGAGCGCGAGCCCGAGGGTGAGGTACGCGCGCGCGAAGTCGGGACGCAAGCGCGTGGCCTCGGCGAAGGCGTCGGCCGCCTCGTGGTACCGGGCCTGCTCGAACAACACCGCGCCCAGTTCGGAGTGGACCGAAGCCAGCTCGGGCCGGAGCTTCACCGCTCCGCGAAGGACGTGCTCGGCGTCCGCGCTGCGCCGGAGGCGACGCAGCACCAGCGCGAGATCGAGATAAACTTTGACCTCTTCAGGCCGAAGCTCGATCGCCTCTCGATACGCCTCCTCCGCCTCCGCATATCGCCCCTGCCGCGCCCACGCCCCCGCCCTCCGACAACACCACTCAAATGCCCCCATACCCAGCATTGTAAGGTCTCGCTCCACCCCCCGGCCCCACCCGCTCGGATCACGAGCCATGAGCACTGCATCCTGCGCGTAAAACAATCTCCGTCCGAGCTCCGTTCGAGCGCGGGCTTCGCCCGCGCAATCCTGTTCTGGGGGGAGGCAGCGACAAGCGAGCCTGAGCGAGCGCGAGCGTCGGAAGGGGGGCGAAGCCCCCCCCGGAGTCTAGTTAGGGAGAACCAAGAGGCTGGAGAAGATCAGGTCGTGACGCGCGGCCTCCGGTGTCACGAACCGATCCAGCGTGTCGCCACAGGTACACACCATCCAGACGCGGTAGCCCTTCACGGTCGGCGGCTGCGTTCGTCCGGTCACCTCGCCGCACGGCTTGTGGTCCTCGATGAACTTCTGGATCTCTCCAAAGATCCCCATTGGACGAGCCTCCTGTCGTCCAAGTGACAGCAAGGCCGGTGCCGTGGGCCGCAGCAACCGCAAACGAGGCCGTCAGGCCGCGACCGCGCGCGGGGTGGCAAAGATTTCGCGAACCCGCTGCGCGATGGCCCGCCGACCGATACCGTAACGTTCGAGCAGGGTTTCCGCTGGCCCACTGTGTGGAATTTCTCGCACAGCCAGCCTGTGCACCACGATGCCTACCTCCGCGACCGTTTCCGTCACCGCGTCGCCGAGGCCCCCCGCGGCGTAGTGGTCTTCGACGGTCAGGATCAGGTTGCCCGTGGCTGCCGCCGCCCGCCGCAGCGCGGTCGCGTCGACTGGTTTCACTCCGTACAGATCGATCACGCGCACGGCCAGGCCCTCTGCGGCCAGCTCGTCGTGGGCCGCGAGGGCTTCGTGGAGCGTGATGCCGGCCGCCACGATCGTGAGCCGATCGTGATCGCTGGCTCTCACGATCGAGCACCCGCCGATCGTGAAGACGTGATCGGCGGGATAGATCACCGGCGTCTTCGGCCTGCTCGTTCGGAGGTACACCGGCCCCACGTGCGCGGCGGCGAGACGAACGCACGCCTCGGTGGCCACCGCGTCGGCGGGATAGAGCACGACCGATTCCGGGACCGCGCGGAACAGCGCGAGGTCTTCGAGCCCCATCTGCGAAGCGCCGTCCTCTCCGATGCTGACCCCCGCGTGCGAGCCGCAGAACTTCACGTTGCTGCCCGAGATGCCGGCCATCCGGATCTGGTCCGCCGCGCGCGTGAAGAAGCACGCGAAGGTCGACACGAACGGGACGTGTCCGCGCGCGGCCAGTCCGGTGGCCGCGCCGACCATGTTCTGCTCGGCGATGTAGCCTTCGACGAAGCGATCGGGATACGCCGCTTTGAAGCGCTCGGCGTAGGTGGAGTTCTTCACGTCGCCGTCGAGGGCGAGCACGCGCGGGTCCACGGCGCCGACTCGCACCAGCGCGTCACCGTAGGCCTCGCGCGTGGCGACCTCGGCGCCGAGCGCGCGAGGGGGTGCCGCCTGCTCCTCGGCGTGCTCGCTTCGCGCGCGCTCGGCTCTCCGCCGGACGGGACGCGTGACCGCCGGCGCGGGTGCGTGGTGGAGCCTGGCCTCCAGCGCGGCGATCGCGTGCTCGGCCCGCTCTTTGGGGAGCGGCCTGCCGTGCCATCCCTCGGCGTCCTCGATGCCCTCGATGCCCCGCCCCTTCACGGTGCGCGCGATGACCGCCGTCGGCGCCTGCCGCGTGCGGCGCGCGCGCTCGAGCCCGACGACCACCTGGACCATGTCGTGGCCGTCGACGACGATGACGCGCCAGCCGAACGCCGCGAACCGGCGCTGATAGGCGGCCACATCCCAGCCGACCATCGTGGGTCCTGATTGGCCGAGCCGGTTGACGTCGACGATCGCGACGAGGTGATCGAGCCGCTCGTGCGCGGCCATCTGCGCGGCTTCCCACACCGAGCCCTCGGCCATCTCACCGTCGCCCAGCAGTACCCACGTGCGCGCGTCGACGCGCTCGCGCCGCGCGCCGAGGGCCAGCCCAACGCCGACGCTCAGTCCCTGGCCGAGCGAGCCGGTGGCCACGTCGACGAACGGCAGGCGTGGCGTGGGATGGCCTTCGAGATCGCTGTCGATCGTGCGCAAGCGCAACAGCTCGTCGTGGCTCAGGCGGCCGACTTCCGCCCACGCCGCGTAGAGCAGCGGCGCCGCGTGCCCCTTGCTGAGCACGAACCGATCGTTGTGCGGAGCACGCGGCTCGTCGGGATCGAAGCGCATGGCGTGAAAGAAGAGCGCGGCGACGAGATCGGCGGCCGACGCCGCGCTCGTGGGATGTCCGCTGCCCGCCGCGGTCGTGGCCCGGATCGACCAGATCCGAAGACGGGTGGCGACGTCTTCGAGCGAATGCACGAGCGCGCCGGCGGGTGTCTTCATGGCAAGCTCCTCCGCCGCACTTTCGCCGCAAGCCATGTGCCGGCGAATCATGAAGATGGGGGGCCGAGACGGCCCCCCAAACCCCCCCGACGCGTTGTGCCCGGGTCCGCGCTGCCCATCTGCCGGACTTCGTTTGCGTGGCGCCCGGGTCCGCGCTGCCCATCTGCCGGACTTCGTTTGCGTGGCGCCCGGGTCCGCGCTGCCCATCTGCCGGACTTCGTTTG
>DATHGT010000266.1:0-8342 GCA_035317605.1 Candidatus Acidiferrum sp.
CTATCGATTGATGTCGGGGGGAGCGATCGCCGCTCCTCCCCGACGCCCCCCACCGAGTTGCTGAAAATCTTCCTGATCTAGTCCCCAGAACCGGTACCCGCGGGAGGGCGAGCGGGGGATGGGAGTGGGACCGGGTGACCCGTCCCCCGCCAACGAAAGACTCGAAGCCCCACCGCCAGATTGGGAACTACTGGCGGGTGATCGGTACGCCAACGGTCGTGGTCAGAGGCCCACTCCCATCCCCCGCCCACCCTCCCGCGCCGCGCGCACAGACCTAGGAGACGCGACGCCGGAAGACTTCGCGAAAGCCGAAGTAAGCGATCGAGTCCTTCATGTTGGAGACGAAGCGCTTGAACGGGTTCATGCGCGGGTTGGTGACGTACTCGAGGGTGAGGGACACGCGCTCCTCGCCCTCGCCGAGCGGGGTGATCGAGTGCCAGAGCTTGTTGCCGTTGAAGAGCACGAGCGTCCCCGGCTCCGTGGCCAATCGCAATTCCTCGCTCGCCCGCCCGGGCACGTCCTTGTAGAGCTGGCAGAGCAGCCGGCTGGAGGACCGCTCGACGATGCCGACCAGCACGGTGTAGCGCGTCCCCTGATAGTAGGACGTGTCGTAGTGAAACCCGATGTGATCGCCGGGCTCCGTGTAGAAGTAGAGCGCGCAGGCGTGGGGATCGCTCTCCGGACACGGCTGTGCCCGCTGCCCGGTCACGCGGGCCAGGAACTCGATGAACGCGGGATGGCGATAGAGCGTGAGGATGGCCGGGGCCTCGGCGCGCAGCGTGTAGGAGCTCACGCTGCCACCCTTCTTGTGGCGCGGGATGTAGTTGCGGTGGATGGCCGGCCGCACCCGGTCGACCTCGGCCGCCAAGGCCTCGACCACCGCGGGCGGCAGCAGCCGCTCCAGGACCAGCAGCTCGTTCTGGCGCTCGTACGTCGCGCGCGCCGCCGCCGCGTCGAGCCCCCTGAACACGCGGGCGATCTCCGGCCCGACGTTCGCGCTCACTCGGACCTCCGGACACCCCGCATGACCGGGGCATCATACATGCTGTGCTAAACTGATTTCACACGATCGGTCCCGCTACCGCGTGATCGATGTCGAACAGGAGGCGCCTGTGGCATCCCTTCGGGTCGCGATCATCGGTGTCGGGAATTGCGCGTCCGCCCTCGTCCAGGGCGTCCACTACTACCGCCAGGCCCCCGACGACGGCTTCATCCCCGGCCTCATGCATCCCCGCCTGGGCGGCTATCACGTGGGCGACATCGAGTTCTCGGCGGCCTTCGACATCGACGCCCGCAAGGTCGGGCGCGACCTCGGCGAGGCCATCTTCCAGGCCCCCAACAACACCGTGCGCTTCGCGGAGGTGCCGGCCCTCGGGGTGCCCGTCCAGCGCGGGATGACCCACGACGGCCTCGGGATTTACCTAGCCCAGATGGTCACCAAGGCCCCCGGCGCCACCGCCGACATCGCCAACATCCTGCGCGAGACCGGCACCCACGTGGTGGTGAACTTCCTGCCCGTGGGCAGCGAGATGGCCACCAAATGGTATGTCGAGCAGATCCTCGACGCCGGCTGCGCCTTCGTCAACTGCATCCCGGTCTTCATCGCCCGCGAGGCGTACTGGCAACGGCGGTTCGAGGAGCGCGGGCTGCCCGTGGTGGGCGACGACGTCAAGTCGCAGGTGGGCGCGACCATCGTGCACCGGGTGCTCACCCACCTGTTCATGGACCGCGGCGTGCGCCTGGACCACACGAGCCAGCTCAACTTCGGCGGCAACACCGACTTCTACAACATGCTCGAGCGCGACCGGCTGGTCTCCAAGAAGATCTCCAAGACCGACGCCGTGCGCTCGCAGCTTCGCCACGAGCTGCCCGCCGACGACGTCCACATCGGCCCCAGCGACTACGTGCCGTGGCTGGCCGACCGCAAGTGGGCCCACATCCGCCTGGAGGGCCGCGGGTTCGGGGATCAGCCGATCAACGTCGAGCTGAAGCTGGAAGTGTGGGACTCGCCGAACTCGGCCGGCGTGGTCATCGACGCCATCCGCTGCTGCAAGATCGCCCTTGACCGGGGGTTGAAGGGCGCGCTCTTCGCGCCGTCGGCGTACCTGATGAAGTCGCCCCCGGAGCAGCGGACCGACGACGACGCCCGGCGGCACCTCGAGCGGTTCATCGGCGGCGACGAATAGGCAGTCCGTAGCTTGACCGTCGTTTCCGGGACCGGTGCCCTCCTGCGCCGGTTGGTGCGAGCCTCGTGCGACCGGCCCCTCCTCACGATCTCGCTCGGCGTCGCCCTGGCCGTGCTGTCGGTGTGGTACGCCTTCGCCCAGCTGCGCTTCGCGACCTCCACCGCCAGCCTCCTGCCCCGTGGCCAGGCGTACATGCAGCGCTTCCAGGAGTACGAGCGCCTGTTCGGCGAGATCGACGACCTCATCATCGTGGTCGAAGCGCCGTCGCCGCCCGAGGCCAAGGTGTACGCCGGGCGGCTCGTGCGCGAGCTGCGCGAGCACGCGGTGCCGCTCAGCCACCTGACCTATCGCATCGACCCCAAGCAGTTCGAGGGGCAGGCCCTCCTGTATCTCTCCAAGCAGAAGCTCGCCCAGATCCGCGACCGGATCTTCGACTACCAGGAGTTCATGGAGAGCTTCGCGGCGCGGCCCACGCTGGACCAGCTCGTGGAGGGCCTGGCCACCCAGATCGCGGGGGCGTTCGTCACCGGGTTCCTCGACCTCGGCCTCGAGGACAACAAGAAGACCGAGAACGACCTGCGCTTCATCGAGGACCTGGTCGCCCAACTCGCCGCCCGCATCGAGCGACCCATCCCCTATAAATCTCCGTGGGGATCGTTCTTCTCGGTCGACACCGACGACAGCGACGCCGGCTACTTCCTATCGGACGACGAGCGCCTGCTCTTCATCCTGGCCGTGCCCAAGAGCCAGGCCGGCACCTTCACGGGGGACCGCGAGGCGATCGAAGGCGTGCGCGCGGTCATCCGGACGCTGCGGCCGCAGTTCCCGGAGATCCAGGTCGGCGTGACCGGCAAGGCCGCGCTCTCCAACGACGAGATGGTCTCGGCCTTCCGCGACAGCGAGTGGGCCAGCGTGGTGTCCTTCGTCCTGACCTTCGGCCTGCTCTTCGCCGCCTTCCTGCGCGTGGGCAAGCCGGTGGTGATGTGCGTGTTGCTGGCGGTAAGCATGTGCTGGGCCGTCGGCTTCGCCACCCTCACCATCGGCCACCTCTCGCTGTTCTCGGTCATGTTCATCTCGATCGTGATCGGGATCGGCATCGACTACGGGATCTACTTCCTCTTCCGCTACGAGGAGGAACGGTTCCTCGGACGCACCCTGCGCGAGGCGCTGGAGATCACGGCGGCGCGCAGCGGCCCGCCCATCCTGCTCGGGGCGGTGACGGCGGCCGGCACCTTCTACGTGCTGGCCCTGACCGATTTCCGGGGCGTGCAGGAGCTCGGCATCATCTCGGGCACGGCCATCCTGTTCTCGTGGCTGGCCATGATGACGATGTTCCCCGCCTCGCTCGTGCTCATCGACCGCCGTGACACGGGCAAGCCGCGGAGCCGGGTGCCCCGCTCGGTGGCCCTCGAGCGCATCCGGATGCCGCTGGTCGAGCGCCTGGCCCAGGCGCCCCGCACGGTCCTGGCCGCCGCCGCGGTGGTGACGGTGCTGTCGCTCCTGGCCCTGGGGAGCATCAGCTTCGACTACAACCTGCTCAACCTGCAGGCCAAGGGCACGGAGTCGGTGATCTGGGAGAAGCGCATCCTGGCCACGTCCGGACGCTCCGGCTTCGCCGGACTCAGCACGGCCGGATCGCTCGACGAGCTGCGGCGAAAGCAGGCGGCGTTCAAGAGGCTCTCCACCGTGTCCGAGGTGGACTCGCTCTTGATGATGATCCCCGAGGACCAGGAGGAGAAGCAGAAGCTGATCGCCAGCTTCGCGCCGATCGTGACTCCGGTGCGCATCGCCCGCCCCCAATCGATCGACCTGCCGCGCCTGGTCGCGGGCCTGGAGACCCTCAAGCGCCGGCTCGACATCGCCGAGAACGAGGCACCGCGCGGCGACGCCAAGCAGCGGCTCGACAAGCTCACCGACGACATCGGCCGGCTCGTCCGGAAGATCCGGCAGAGCGACCGGGACGCGGTGGAGAATGCCCTGGCCGCCCTGCAGGGGCCGCTGTACCGGGACTTCGTGCGCAGCTTCCAGCGCCTGCAGGCCAACCTCTTCCCCAAGCGAGTGGGCCTGGAGCAGGTCCCCAAGGAACTCCGCAACCGCTACCACAACGCCGAGAAGGACCTCTTCCTCATCCAGGTCCATCCCTCGATCAACATCTGGGACCGCGGGGGCGCCAGCAAGTTCGTCACCGAGCTGCGCAGCGTCGACCCCGAGGTGACGGGCACCCCGATCATCACCTATGAGGCCATCCGCCTGATGGAGCGCTCCTACCAGCAGGGCACGCTCTACGCGGTGGTGCTGGTGACCGCGGTGCTCGGGCTGTCGATCCGTCGCACGCGCGAGACCCTGCTGGCCCTGCTCCCGCTCGGTCTGGGTCTGGCCTGGACGATGGGTCTGATGTACGTCTTCAAGCTCAAGTTCACGCTGGGCAACGTGTTCGGCCTGCCCCTGATCCTGGGCGCCGCCTGTGAGTACGGCATGAACATCGTGATTCGCTTCATGGAAGGCCGCGACCACGGCGGTCCGCTCATCGCCCGCAGCACCGTCATGGGCGTGCTGGTGGCCGGCCTCACCACCATCGTGGGGTTCGGCAGTCTCCTGATGGCCGACCATCGCGGCATCTTCGGTCTCGGTCTGCTCCTCACGCTGGGGACCGTCGCCAGCCTGGTCGCCTCGCTCGTCGTCCTCCCCGTCCTGCTCAACATGGTCCAGCAGATGCGCGACGCCCGCCGCGTACGCCGCGACGCCGAGCCCGCCGCCCACACGGCGTCCACCGAGCAGCCGACCGAGCGCGTGGGACCGCGCGAGTAACCACGTCCCCCCACATGCGGGAGCGCCTCGCCCGGCTCCTTCCGCTGCACACGGTCGAGGCGCGGCGCCTGGCCACATTGTTCGCGGTCGTCTACTTCGCGCAGGGCATGTGGAACCTACCCGTGCAGACGATGACGCTGGTGCTCAAGGAGCGCGGGCTGTCGTCCTCCGGCGTCGCCGACTTCTTCCTGCTGAGCACGATCCCCTGGGTCATCAAGCCCCTCTACGGCCTGCTGTCCGACTTCGTGCCGCTGTTCGGACGCCGGCGGCAGAGCTACTTCCTGCTCGCCTCGGCCCTGGCCTCGCTCGCCGGCTTCGCGATGGCGCTCTCCACCGACCACGGCTACTGGCGGCTGGCCTGGCTCTACACCGCGATGGGATTCGGACTGGCCTTCTGCGACGTGCTGGCCGACGCCATCATGGTCGAGACAGGCAAACCGCGCGGCCTCACCGGCGTGTTCCAGTCCATGCAGTGGGCGTCGATCAGCGTGGCCACGCTGGCCGTCGGCGTGCTGGGCGGGCACCTCGCGCACACGAGGAGCCTGCACCTGGCCTTCGTGGTGGCCGCCTGCTTTCCGCTGGTGTCGTTCGCCATGGTCCTGGCCTTCCTGCGGGAGCCGACCTCCCGCATCGACGGCGCCGCCACCCGCGAGGCGTTCCAGGCCATCCGCCAGGCCGCGCGCCATCGCGACCTGTGGATCGTCGCGGGCTTCATCTTCTGTTCGAACTTCAACCCGCTGTTCGGCCCCGCGTTCCTCTATTTCCAGACCGACGTCTTGCGCTTCGATCAGCGGTTCATCGGCGTGCTGGCCTCGCTCACCGCGGTCGGCAGCTTCGTGGGAGCGGCGGTCTACGCGCCGCTCTCTCGGCGGGTGCCGCTCCGGCGGCTCATCGTCTTCACGATCGGTCTCAGCGCGGCGGGGACCCTCGCCTACGTGTTCTATCGGGGGCCGGTCTCGGCGGTGGTCATCGACGCCCTCTACGGCGTGGTCGGGATCCTGATCCAGCTGAGCCTGCTCGACCTGGCCGCGAAGGCGTGCCCGAAACGGGCCGAGGGCACGTTCTTCGCGCTGCTCATGTCCGTCTACAACGGCTCGACCCAGCTCTCCACCAACGTCGGCGGCCGGCTCTACGACGGGCTCGGCTTCACTCCGCTCGTCCTCATCTCGACCGTCCTGACCGCGCTGGCGTGGCTGCTGGTGCCGCTCGTCAAGATCGAGCGCATCGAGGCCGCCGCCCGCGCCGACGCCGACGCGCTGACCATCAAGGCCTAACGCGCTCGGCGGGGAGACTCACGCGGGAGCGTCTGTCCTTCCGCGGATCATCCGGTAGGAGCGCCGGAGCCAGCGGACGGCGCGGGAGACGTCGTCGGGCGACTCCACGTCGGTCTCGATCCAGCCCCGGCGGGCGAAGCGACGATGCGGGCGGACGCGCGCGTCCTTCAGGGCCTCGGCCTGCTCCTCGCGGGGGAGGCGAACCCACAGGTCGTGATCCTTCTCGCGCACGGGAAAGCACGCGAACAGCTCGTCGCCGATGAAGTAGCCCCAGCGTCCGAACATCGGGGTGATGCGCACGCCCGGCCAGCCCCCCAGCGTCTCGTTCAACTGCTGGGCGAGACCGCGTCCGCCGCGCTCGAGCACCCGGCGGGTCTTCCGCCCGTGGCCCATGCCCCGGAAGCGCGCGGGTTTGGGGCTCAGGGGAAGACCTGCTCGTAGGCGAAGCGGGCGCGCTCGCTGGTGTCGCCGAAGTGCGTGTCGTACTCCGCGCGCAGGGCCTTCATGTGGTCGGACTCCATCAGCGCGCGGAAGTTGGCCTCGTTCACCAGCTCGTACACCGCCATGTACTGGTAGGTGTCCTCGCCGAGGATCGCCCGGTAGCGCCGGGCGCTCACCACGCCCTTCCACTGGAGCACCTGGGGGACGTGCTCCTCGTTGTACCAGCGGTTGAACGCGTCTTCGCGGTCCTTGCGGATGGTGGCCTTGACGACGAACAGGACGGTGGCCATGGACGGATCCTCCTGCGACGGGCGGTGAGCGCATTCTCCCATTGACAGCGTCTCGCTCGCCATGCGAAAAAAAATCATCCCCCTGACCGAGCGGCGCGGCGCTTCACGGCCCTCGTCGACGACCGAAGGAGAACGAGATGCCGGCCAGCCGCGTTCGGGTCGTGCCCGTCGAAGGCGCGACGGAGCTGTTCACGCCCGCGTTCGACGAATTCCTGCTGGCCCTGCACGATCGCCTCGGCGCTCGCGTGCACGACCTGATCGCCAAGCGCGCCGCGATGCTCGCGCGCGCTCACGCGGGAACGCCCCCCGCTCCGCTCGCGCCGAGCCCGGCCACGAGGGGGGACTGGCGGGTGCCCGCGGTGCCCGCCGATCTCCGCAAGCCGGGCATCGAGATCTCCGGCCCCTGCTCGATCACCAGCATGTTCATCAACGCGCTCAATCCGGGTCCCGAGGGCGAGCGCGCCGAGGGCGATCTCGACGACGACGAGGACTCCGGGGGCCATCGGCTGATCGACACCGTGCGCGCGACCCACAACCGGCTCGCCGCCGTGCATCGCGAGCTGCGCTTCACCGACACCGAGCGCCGCCGCGAATACCGGATCGCCGAGGGCGAGCTGCCGTTCTTCATGCATCGCGAGCGCGGCCTGCACCTCTTCGAGCCCGACGTCACCATCGACGGCGCGCCCGTCTCCGCGGCGATCCTCGGCACCGCGCTGACCCTCTTCTACGCGGGACGCGCGCAGGCCGAGCGCGGCCAGGGCGTGTATTTCTACCTCCCCAAGCTGGAGACCGCGGAGGAAGCCCGCTGGTATCGCGACCTGTTCGACGCGAGCGTCGAGCGCCTGCCCGCCCTGAGAGGGGTCCCCGTGCGCGGGGTCATCCTGGTCGAGTCGCTGCCGTGCGTGTACCAGATGGAGGAGATGCTCTACGAGCTGGGCCCGTACGCGGCCGGCCTCAACGCCGCCCGCTGGGACCTCAAGGCCAGCATCTTCGAGTACGTGATGGCCGACCCGCGATCGGTGTGGCCGGACCGCTTCGGCGTCGACATCAAGACCACCCCCTTCCTGGCCGACATGTTCCGCCGGCTGGTGGCCATCTCGCTCAAGCGCGGAGCGGTACCGATCGGTGGCATGGCCACCGCGCTCCCCAATCCCGATCCCGAAGTCAACCGCGTGGCCGGCGAGTCGATCAAGGCGGACAAGGAGTGGGAGGCGCGGCAGGGCTTCCTGCGCGGCTGGGTCGCCCACATCTTCCACATGAAGACCGCCGCCGATCCGTTCCGGCAGCTCATCGGGTCTGGCTGGAAGCCGACGGCGCAGATGGCCGATCCCGCGAACTATCCG
>DATHGT010000267.1:0-5503 GCA_035317605.1 Candidatus Acidiferrum sp.
GCTCCCCGACGGCCTGCCGACCACCGAGATCGGATGGCGCCGCCCCGACCCCATCCAGACCCGACTCTTCGACCAGTGGAACATCGAGGTCCCGGTGATGAACTGGCCGTCTCCCCCCAAGCGCCTCATCCGAGTCTCCGCCCAGCTCTACAACACCCGCGACCACTACACCCGCCTGGCCGAAGCCCTCGCCAAAGAGCTCGCCTCCGAACGCTCGAGCTAAGTATCAGAAAACTGCGATGGGGTTCGCCGGCGATCCCGTTCCGCCGACCACGCGCAACGGCGCGATCACCAGCATGAACTCGTCGCGGCCTTCCTCGACGCACGCCTTGGCCAGCGGCTCCAGCAGCGCGTTGTCGAGGAGGGCGACGCCGTAGGCGAAGAGCGCGGCGTGGACGGCCCAGGGGATGTCGTAGCCGATCGGGAGATGATCGAGCATGTCCCAGACGAGCACGCTCACGTCGTGGTCGCGCAGGAACGGCAGGCAGGAGACGTGGAGGCCAGGCCGCTGCTGGAGGTGCGGGTTGGGACCGAACGGCTTGCCGTACGGGCGCTCGGGATCTTGCGCCTGCCACGCCTCGCGGCCTGAGTACACGCACACCGCGTCGCCCGGCTGGAGAGTGATCCCGCGCGCGGTCAGGATGTCGTCCAGCTCCCAGCCGTGGACCGGGCGCTCGTGGGTCACGCACGGGGTCCCGCGATGGCGCGGCACGTCGAGCATCACTCCGCGAGTGACGATGCCGTCGGCCCAGTGCTCGACGGATCCGAATCGGGCGCCGTCGAAGGTGATCTCCTGCTTGGGATCCCGGCCGTTCCACATCGCCTGCTCGTCCCAGGTGTGGCAGAGCGCGTCGATGTGGGTCGAGGAGACGCCGTGATAGAAGATCCCGTAATAGTCCGCGGAAAACCCGCCCTTGCCGCGCGGGAGCGTCTTCATGTAGTGCTGGGCGGGCAGCGGGTTGTTCACGCCGGGATCTTTCGGAAACGGCCGGCTCAGCGACAGGCTGCGTCCGCTGCGCACCACCCGCGCCGCGGCCGCGCGCTTGGCCGGCGTGATCAGGTTGATGGCGCCGACCTGGTCGTCCTGGCCCCATCGTCCCCAGTTGCGGCGTTCGCGGATGTAAGCGAGAACTTCCTTCTCGGACGGCAGCGGGCGTTCGGGCATCGGAGCCTCCATGAGCGCGAGCATTGAGGCGCGCCACGACTTCGCCGGGCGCGCCGAGCGCTGGCCGAAAGAAACAAGGGGGGCCGTCGCCCCCCTCGTCGGAACGTCGGGACCGTGTCGAGGCCCCGAACGGTCAGTCGCTTACTGCAGCGGCGAGAACGCGGACGGCAGCATCAGCTTGTTCTTCTGCGTGAACAGGCGGCCTCCGCCACCGGGCGGCGGCCACACGCCCTTCTTCCGCGCGTCCTCGCGGATCTGCATGCGCGCGTCCATCCCCGGGTACGCCCAGATGTGCACGAAGCCGTTGGCCGTGCCGAGCTCCACGCCGCCCGCGAGCACGATCGGCGAGATCTTGGCCCGCTCGCCGATGCTGCCTTCCCAGCCCTTCGCGGTCGCCGGAAGCATGCCGGGCTTCAGCGTGTAGTAGCGAAACTCGTAGACCGGTCCGAGCTTGCCCGGGCCGGGATGGTTGATGAACGGGAACCCGTTGACGATCTCCGCGTCCTGGGTGCGGATGAACTCGCCGATCTTCGGCGGCCAGTTCGCGTCCTTGGCGGCGTCGGCCCGTACCTTGATCCGGTCAGCGAGATCCTTGTAATGCCAGATGTGGATGATCTCGTTGAGCGGCCCGACCTCGGTGTGGAAGAAGCCGGTCAGCTCCGAGTACTTCTTGCGGTACTCGTAGGCCTCTCCGAAGCGCTTCTCGACCTCGGCCAGGCTTCCGGGCTCGATCTGGTAGGTGCGGATCTCGTAAATCACGGTGGACTCCTTTCATCGGAACAGATGCCGGCAATGAAACTCCAAAAGAGCCCCGAGCACAAGAGCCTCCGCCGGCTCACCTCCGGACCTCGGTCAAAATTACATCTGCCGCTTTCTCTCCGATCATGTAGACCGCGCTGACCAGGAACAGGCCGGGGATGCGCGGGAACACCGAGGCGTCGGCCACCCGCAGGCCTCGAGTGCCGTGGACGCGGAAGTCGCTGGTGAGCACGCCGCCCCGATCCATCGCGCCGATCGGACACGTGCACGACGCGTGATGGCCCCACGCGTTGTCGCGAACGTATTCCCGGATCTGGTCGTCGGTGTGGACGCGTGGGCCCGGCAACTCCTCTTCAGCGATGAGCCCGGCTTGCCTGAGCGGCTCGGTCACCTCGCGCACGAACTTGACGCCGTCGACCACCGCGTCGAGGTCCTCGTCGTATCCCGCGCTCCCCTCCCCGAAGTACCGGAAGTTGATCGAGGGCGGATCGCGAGGGTCCGCCGAGCGCAGCGTGACCTCCCCGGCCCGGTTGTTCGTGTAGCCCTTGAGCACGGCCCACGTCAGGTAGTTGAGGCTCTCCGCGACCACCTTCGAATAGTTCGGAAAGTAGCCGTAGAACCGGCTCAGCATCGCGAAGCAGAACAGGTCGGGAACCCGGCGCTCGCGCAAGGAGCGCTTGATCGTCGCCAGGACGAGCCCGTTGGTGGCATACACGCCCTCGCGCTTGTCCGCCCATGACCCGTACTGGCGGTCGCCCTTCGCGAAGCGCGCGCCTTCGAGGATGTCCCAACACGAGAAGTCCATCCGGTTGACCACGCCGATCTCGTAGCGGTCCTGCAGGTTCTGGCCGACGCCGGGGAGGTCGACGCGCACCGCGATGCCGTGGCGCTCCAGGAGCGTGCGCGACCCGATCCCCGAGAGCATCAAGAGCTGCGGCGTGTTGAAGGCTCCGCCCGCGAGGATGACCTCCCGCGAGGCGTTCACGGTGCGCAGCTCTCCCCCGTTGCCGGCGGCGCCGCCCGAGGCCCGATAGAGCCGCTCGCCCTTCAGGTACTCGACCCCCACGGCCCGGTTGCCCTCGCCGAAGAGCACGCGGGTGGCCAGCGCGTTCAGCTCGACGGTCAGCCGATCGGGATACTTGCAAGCGACGTCCATCACCCGCTCACGCGCGCCCGTCCGCCGGTGACGGGAGGTCGTCATCGGCGCGTAGCAGGCGCCGCTGATGTTGTCCCGCACCCGTCGCCAGTCGTTGGGATCGAGCTGGCTCTTGAACCACCAGCGCGCCTGCTCGACGGGATCGTCGCATCGCTCGAAGGCGTCGATGGCCGCGTCCAGCAGCATCGTCTTCAGCGCCTTGTCCCGAAGCACGGCCTCCGGCATCTCCTTCTCCGTGCGCAGCCAGCCGCTCCAGCCGTGGCGGGTCCAGTTGATGCCGAGCTTGCCGAGCCAGCGATAGGGAAAGAGTCGATGATGGCAGTTCTCGATGCGCTGGAAGTAGCCGCGCATCTTCCGCCCTTCCCACGAGCGGTCGCCGGTGAGGTCGGCGATCTCGTCCCAGTCCGCGTTGTGGGGCGCGAGCAGCACGAGCGCGTTGTGGGCAGTGCAGCCGCCCAGGGTGCCGGCGCGCGGATAGAGCACGCCGTCCCTGGCTTCGACGTACTTGGGGTCGCGCCGCTGCTGCGCGGTGTCGGCGTAGTGGCGGACGAAGAAGTTCCACGCCATCGCCTCGTTCTCGGAGGCCATGGCGTGGAAGACCGGCACGTCGTAGTCGTCGGGCAAGCGGTTGCCGCCGGGATCGATGGGATCGCCGCCCTGGAGCTTTCGCGGATCGCCGCCCGCCTCCAGCAACGTCACCCGGTGCCCGGCCTCGGCCAGCCGCGCGGCGAGCGTGCCGCCGCCCGCCCCTGAGCCCACCACCACGAACTCGGGATCGTTCCCCGCCATCGATCGGATGTTAATGATCCTCGCGGAATTGGTTGACGGGCTCACGTCGGCGGTCGAGCGCCGATTTCGCAGAAAAGAGGAGCGAAGCTCCTCTTTTCGAGGACCCAGGCCAGCCGACCGCCGACGTGAGCCCGTCAACCAATTCCGCGGGCTCCATTAGCTTGGCTGGCCAGCGGCGTTGCGCCCGGGCGCGAATTTCTGGAGCGTGATGGCGACGACCACCAGCGACGCGCCGAGTCCGAATAGCGAGGCCGCGCGGTAGACCCCGTCGAGGTGCGGCAGGTCGAAGAGGAACGCCTTGAACACGGCCGCCACCAGCAGCGCGAGCGCGGCGCCGCGCGCCGCGGGCCACCGAATGAGGTAGCCGAGGATCAGCAGGCCGGTGGCGATCACCGCCCACGCGAGCGTGTACCACACGTTCTCCGCCGGCGGCGAGGTCGCGAAGTCGAAGTTCAGCGGGCCGTTCGCCGAATGGAAGCGGTTCGCGATGACGATGTTGATCAGGAACCACAGCTCGAACAGCCCGGCCACCGATAACGCCCGCTGCAGCATCGGCACGTCCCAGCGAATGCGATACGCCGCGACGAACATCGCCAGCCCGCACGCCACGTACACGGCCCAGAAGACGAACAGGTCCGAATCGAAGGCCAGCAGGAAGAACACCAGCGACGCCAGGCCAGCCGCCCACGGGAGCACGGCGGCGGCACGGGATCGGACGTAGGCCCAGACCAGCGCGGCGACTTCGACCGCCCAGAGCGCGACCAGCCAGGCTTTCCCGACGGGCCGTCCCCCAAGCAACAACATGGGCAGCGCGACGTTGAAGAAGGCCAGCGTGAGTGAGAGCAGCAGGGTGACCCGGGCCTTGCGTGGCTCCCAGCCCAGCGCGCGCCACAAGAGAACGCCCAGGACCACGCTCTCCGCCAATGGAACCAGCCCGGTCCACCAGCGGTCCGGCGGGTCGAGGGCGGCGCGCGTCATCCACGCGATGACCAGCATGATGAGGCTGGCCAGTCCCGCGGCGATGGACGGATCGAGCGACGCTTTGGCCCGCGTGTCGAGCGCCAGAGGATAGGCGACGAACAACAGATAGGGAACCACGCCGATCACCAGCAGCGCCCACACCGACGACTGGGCCCACGGAGACGCGGAGGACGCGGTGATCACCATGGCCACGTAGAACGGGATGGCCAGGATCGCCAGCACGTGGAGCTCGGACTTCCAGGCCACCGCGAGGAGCACGACGAAGAGAACAGCGTGCAGGGCGAGCAGCGTCCACAGCGGGGGATGCAGCGCCATCAGCGTCACGCACGACCCGGCCACGGCCAGCGCGGCGAGGATGGGCGCACGCTCGCGCACGGTGTCGGTCCCCGCGGACGCGCGCCAGGCGGGAGCGTGCGCGAGCTTGCGGAACACGACGACGAGCACGACCGCGAGCATCGCCAGCATGGCGACCACGATGCCGCGCCACGACCGCGGCTCGCGAATGGCGATCCCGACGAACACCCCGAAGAGCAGCCCCGCGAACGGGGTGAACTTGACGAGATAGAGCGCGATGAAGAGCGCGAGCCACCCCAGCAGCCACGGCCACGACGCGTGGACGTAGGAGACACGCAGCCAGACCGCAAACACGATCA
>DATHGT010000268.1:0-9616 GCA_035317605.1 Candidatus Acidiferrum sp.
TGGTTCGACTATCGCCCTGAAGAGCTCGAGCGCGACCTCGCCGCGCTCCGCGCGACAGACCCGCCCGACGCGTGATCCTCGTCGCCGACTCGAGCGCGCTGATCACACTGGCGCGGATCGGTCGGCTCCAGCTGCTGCACGGAATTGCGGGTGTTGTCTACGTCCCCAGTGCCGTATTCGACGAAGTCGTCTTGCTGGGAGCAGGGCGCCCCGGAAGTGAGGAGCTGGCTGACGCCAGCTGGGTCGTGCGTCAGCCCGTTCGCGATACAGCGTCGGTCGATCGATTTCGCGGGCGCTTGGGCCATGGCGAATCCGAAGCCATCGTGCTCGCCAAGGAGCTAGGCGCTGACGTTCTCGTCGTCGACGACGCGAGGGCACGGCGTGTCGCGGAGGAGGCAGGGCAGCGGGTCGTTGGACTGCCGGGCTTGTTGATCAACGCGAAGGAGCGCGGGCTCATCACCGCGATCAAGCCCCTGCTCGACGAGATGTTGGCTTTCGGTTTCTTTCTCGACACTGAGAACTATCGGTCTATTCTTCAGCGCGCCGACGAGTAACGTGAAGGCGGCCGTTCGTCGCGCCGGTGCCGATTCCCCCTACGCGATCGCGATCGGGGGGAGCGGCGGGCGGCCCAGCAGGAGGTCGGAAGCTTTCTCGGCGATCATCAGGACGCAGGCGTTGATGTTGCCGGAGACGAGGTCGGGCATGGCGGAGGCGTCGACCACGCGGAGTCCGTCGACGCCGCGGACGCGCAGCTCGGGGTCGAGCACGGCGTCCTCGTCGCCGCCCATCCTGCAGGTCGCGCAGGGGTGATGGGCGGTGATCGCGGTGCGGCGGACGAAGGCGTCGATCTCGGCGTCGCTTCGGCAGTCGGGTCCCGGCGACACCTCGCGGCCGCGGAACGGGTCGAGGCCCTTGCGGCGGGCGATGTCGCGGGCGAGCTTTACGCCCTCGCGGATCGTGCGGACGTCCTTGTCGGTGGCCAGGAAGTTCTGGATGATGCGGACGGGCGCGGTGGGATCGTTCGAGCGCAAGCGCAGCATGCCCCGGCTCTCCGGGTGCAGCATCACCGGACGGATGCCGAAGCTGTCCTCGTAGGCCGGCCGGACACCGGGGAACCACGGGTGAGCGCGGGTGGGCGCCCCGCGGAACAGGAACTGGATGTCGGGCACGGGCAGCTCGCGCCGCGTCTTCAAGAACGCGTGCAGTCGGCTCGGCAGCACCGTCCCCGGTCCGGTGCCGAACAGATACGCGCGCGCCATGTCGACGACCAGGCGATCGAGGCGCATCTCGGCATGAAACGGTCCGCGGCCCTGGCGAAGGTGGTGCACGTCGACCGAGAGATGGTCCTGGAGATTCCTGCCCACGCCGGCGAGCGGCACGCGGGGCTCGATGCCGACCTCGCGGAGATGCTCGGCGTCGCCGATGCCGGAGAGCATCAAGAGCTGAGGCGAGTTGAACACCCCGCCCGACAGCAGCACCTCGCGCGCAGCCCGCGCCTGCTGCACGCGGCCGCTTCTCGCGTACTCGATGCCCACCGCGCGCGTCCCCTCCAGCAGGACTCGCGTGGCCAGCGCGCCCGTCTCGACCGTGAGATTGGGCCGTCGCATCGCCGGTCGCAGGAAGGCCACGGCGGCGCTGCAGCGGCGGCCGGCGCGGATGGTCCATTGGCCGACGCCGAAGCCTTCCTGCTCCTTGCCGTTGTAGTCCTGGGTGAAGGGCCAGTCGGCCTCCTGCGCCGCCACGAGCCATGCGTCGAACAGCGGGTCGCGATTGCGTGAATCGATCACGCCGAGCGGGCCGCTGCCGCCGCGCCACGTGTTCTCGCCCTTCTCCCAGCTTTCGCAGCGCTTGAAGTACGGCAGGACGTCCGCGTACGACCAGCCCCGCGCGCCGTGGTCGGCCCAGCGGCCGTAGTCGCCGCGATGCCCGCGCACGTAGGCCATCACGTTGATCGACGAGCTGCCGCCCAGCACCTTGCCGCGCATGGCCTCGATGCGGCGGTTGTCCAGCCGGGGCTCGGGCTCGGTGTCGTAGCCCCAGTCGAACAACCGGCGCTCCCAGATCTTGCCGAGTCCGATGGGGATGTGGATCAACGGGTGGGTGTCGCGCCCGCCGGCCTCGAGCAAGAGCACGCGGACGGACGGATCGGCGGTGAGACGGTAGGCGAGCACGCAGCCCGCCGAGCCCGCCCCCACGATCACGTAGTCGTAAGCCGTTCGCTCCGCCATGGCGCTTCATATACCCTAGGAGTGCGTCCCAGTAAACTCGAGGGGCGTCACGGCTTTGCCGGGGCGCCCCGAGCCGCCAATGGGGGGCATGGGGGGCGCCCGGAGCCCCCCATGTCGATTAGGTTGCGCAACCCCGCGACTGGAGGTCCGCGATGCCGACGTTCGAGACGTCACCCGGCGTGCACCTGCACTATCAGGTCGACGATTTCACCGACCCGTGGACGGAGCCGGAGACGATCCTGCTCCTGCACGGCAACGCCGAGAGCGGTCTCGCGTGGTACGCGTGGGTGCCGCGGCTGGCCCGACGGTTTCGCGTGGTGCGGCCGGACATGCGCGGCTACGGCGCCTCCACCCCGATGCCGCGCGACTTCAAGTGGTCGCTCGACGTGATCATCGACGACTACGCCCGCCTGATGGACTCGCTCGGGGTCCAGCGCTTCCACCTGGTCAGCGCCAAGATCGGCGGGGTGGTCGGGCGCGCGTTCGCGGCGCGACGCCCCCAGCGCGTGATCACGCTCACCGTGATCGGCTCGCCGCCGCCGCTGCGCCAGGGCGCCGAGCGCATCCCCGCGCTGACCGAGGAGTTCGAGACCAAGGGCATCGAGCACTGGGCGCGGCGGACCATGGCCGGCCGGCTCGGCGACACGTTTCCGGCCGCGGGCGTGGAGTGGTGGATCACGTTCATGGGCCGGGCGCCGCTCTCGACCCTCGTCGGCTTCAACGCGTCCATCAACTATTCGGACATCCGGGCCGACGTGCCGAAGATCGCCTGCCCCACGCTCGTGATCACGACAGACGAGAGCGGGCTGGCGTCGGTGGAAGAGACCCGCGCCTGGCAACGACAGATCCCCGGGTCCGAGCTGCTGGTGATCCCCGGCAATTCCTACCACGTCGCGACCACTCACGCCGGACGCTGCGCCGACGCCACCCTCGACTTCATCGTCCGGCGCCACTCGCCGAGCGCACAGCCCACCCGCTGACGGCATAGACGGATCGCGAGCGTGTCCATGCGGCGGCTCGAGGGCAGCGCCGGACGTGCGGCGTGGCGGGCCGACGGCATCGCCGGCCTGGCCCTGGTCCTCGCGCTCGCGTTCGCGTGGGTGCTCTGGCTGCTGCCCCCCGGCTTCGTACGCGGCGTCAGCAGCTACTGGCAGACCGACGTCACCGACGCGACGCAGTATCTGTCGGGATTCAACGTGTTCGCTTCGGAGCCCTGGGCCTGGCCCCTCCTGAGGATTCGAGGGTTGAACGTTCCCGAGGGGACGCTGGCCACGTTCGTCGACATCATTCCGCTCTACGCGTCCGGGCTCAAGCTCGTGGTGCCGCGCGGGCAACTCCCCTTCAACCCCTTCGGGTGGTGGATCGGACTCGGGTACGTCCTGATGGCGGTCGGCGCGTGGTGGGCCCTGCGCGAGGCGCGGCTGTCGCGCTACGGCGTGCTCGTCGTCTTCACGTCCTTCGTGCTCCTCATGCCCGCCCTGAACGGCCGCGTCCTGCTGGGCCACGTCAGCCTCACGTCGCACTGGCTGATCCTGTTCGCGCTGGCCCTCTATCTCCGAAGCGGACGATACGGCGGGCCCGGGCTCTGGCCGTGGGCGGCGCTCTTGTTCGTCTCCTTCTACGTCAATCTGTACATCTTCGTCATGACCGGCCTGGTGTTCGCCGCCGACGCCGCGCGATTCGTGACGCGGGGCTGGCGGCGGACCCTCGGGCACCTGCTGCTTCCGCCGGCCCTGATCCTGGCGAGCCTGCCGCTGACCATGCTGCCGATTCCCCACGTCCCCGCGCACCCCGAAGAGGGATTCGGCTTCTACGCCATGAACCTGCTGTCCCCGTTCGTGGACGGCGGCCGCTTGACGAGCTGGATCACCAGGGGTCGGCTGTGGTTCGTCCAGGGTCAC
Organism: Candidatus Acidiferrum sp.; assembly: GCA_035317605.1. GTDB lineage: Bacteria > Methylomirabilota > Methylomirabilia > Rokubacteriales > CSP1-6 > DATHGT01. Next base: position 4,130 of record DATHGT010000268.1, read on the forward strand.
TACGAGGGCTACAACTACCTGGGCGTCGGGCTGATGCTCCTGATCGGAGTCGCGTTCGCCCTGCGCCTGCGCCACGATCGCGCGTTCGTCGGCCGCCACTGGAGCCTGCTGGCCGCGTGCGCGCTGGCCACCGTGTACGCGGCGTCCGATCGCGTCTACGCCGGCAATCGCCTCGTGCTCGAGTGGCCCCTGCCGGCTCTCCTCGAATGGCCGGCGGGAACGCTCCGCTCGTCCGGCCGTCTGTTCTGGCCGGTGGGCTACGCCCTCGTGTGCTTCGCCCTCGTGACGGCCGCACGCTGGCTGCCCCCGCGCCGGCTCGCCCTCGTCCTCGTGCTGGCGCTCGGACTTCAATGGTTCGATCTCGGGCCGCTGCGCGGGATCGTGCGCAGGGGGTTGGCGCGCCCGGCCTCGCGCCTGGTCGACGGTCCACTCTGGGACGAGGCGCTCGGTCCGCACGTCCGCACGATCTATCTCTATCCGAAGTTCGGATGCGGTCGCGGCCCCGATCAGGTCAGAAGCGTCCTCGCCGTCCAGCGGTACGCGGCCGAGCGACGGCTCAACCTCAATACCGCCTACATCGCCCGCTATCATCCGCCGTGCGATACCGGCCCGCGCGAGATCGCCGGGACGGATCCGGCGAGCAGCATCTACGTCTTCCTGCGGGGCGAGACCGTCGCCGCCTCCCCGGCGGACTCCTTCCCGGCGGGCGCTCGTCTCGAGTGCCACGAGCTCGACGTGGCCGTCGCGTGCCGATGGCTCGGCCAGCCTCACCTCGGCCGGTCGTAGACGTGGGGTATCATCCTGCCAGGTAGCGCTCAGCCAGGGAGGGTGCGCATGCTCACGAACGGTCGGACGGAGGCGCGGAAGATTCACGATTCGCTCAAGCACCCGATCCTCGACGCGGACGGGCACTGGGCCGAGTTCCCACCGCTCATGCGCGAGGAGTTCCGGCGCATCGGCGGCGACACCGCGGTGGAAGCGCTGGACGTGGCGAGCGCGCGCATCCCCCGGTCGCTCTCGATGTCCGTGGACGAGCGCCGGCATCGCCGGATCGGCCAGGAAGCGTTCTGGTTCCTGCCGACCAAGAACACGCTCGACCGGGCGACCGCGATGATGCCGCGCCTGATGTACGAGCGGCTCGACGACCTCGGCCTCGACTTCTGCGTGATCTATCCGACCAACGGGCTCGGCTACAACCGCGTGCAGCCCGCGCGGCTGCGCCGCGCCATCTGCCGCGCCTACAACACGTTCGCGGCCGATCAGTTCCGTCCGTACGGAGACCGGCTCATCCCCGCCGCCATCATCCCCATGTTCACGCCCGAGGAGGCCATCGAGGAGCTGGAATACGCGTCCACGCAGCTCGGGCTCAGGGTGGCGATGGTGGGCGGCCTCATGCGCCGTCCCATTCCCGCCGTGGCCAAGGAACACCCGGACGCCGCCGGCGTCGTCGAGTGGTACGACGTGATGGGCATCGACAGCGAATACGACTACGATCCGGTGTGGGAGACGTGCCGGCGGCTCAAGATCGCGCCGAGCTTCCACAACGGGGCCCGCTCGATCGTGCTCCGCAACTCGCCCTCGAACTTCTGCTACAACCACATCGGCCACTTCGCCTCGGCCGGCGAGGCCGTGGCCAAGGCTCTCTTCCTGGGCGGCGTGACCCGTCGCTTTCCGGATCTCAACTTCGCGTTCCTCGAGGGCGGCGTGGGCTGGGCCGCGCAGCTGTTCGCCGACCTCATCGGCCACTGGGAGAAGCGCAACCCCGAGGGGCTCGAGAACACCAACCCGGCCCGGCTCGACCAGCAGGGACTGCTGGCCCTGGCCGAGAAGTACGGGCACCCCGCGCTGATCGAGGCGGTGCGCCGCGGCGAGGGCCTCGACGACAACGGCAACGGGACCGGCGGCGTCGAGAACCTCGACGACTACGCGGCCTGCAAGATCGAGCGCAAGGGGGATTTCAACGACCTGTTCGTCAAGCGCTACTACTTCGGCTGCGAGGCCGACGATCCCATCAACGGCTGGGCGTTCAACCGGAAGGCCCTGCCGATGGGCGCGCGGCTCAACGCGCTGTTCAGCTCGGACATCGGCCACTTCGACGTCCCCGACATGGGCGAGGTGGTTCCCGAGGCCTACGAGCTGGTCGAGCACGGTCTGCTCGACGCGGACGACTTCCGCGACTTCATCTTCGAGAACGCCGTGCGCTTCTGGGGCGAGGTGAACCCGGACTTCTTCAAGGGCACCGTCGTTTCGAGCGCGGCGGCGGAGGTGCTGGCGCGGGACCGATGAGCGCGACGAACGGCGCCTTCACGGAGACGTTCGTGGAGGCCGCCGGGCTTCGCATCCAGCTTCGCCGCGGCGGCGACGGGCCGCCGCTGCTGATCCTGCACGGCGAGCTGGGCGTCCCCGGCTGGCTCTCCGCCTACGCTCAGCTCGCCGAACACTTCACCGTCTACGTGCCCTCGCTGCCGGGGTTCGGCCAGTCCTCGCGCCCGGAGTGGATCGCGAGCGTGCGCGATCTCGCGGCCTGGGTCAGCTGGTTCGCCCGCGACCTGAAGCTCCCCGCGCCGTTGCCGGTCATCGGGTCGTCCGTCGGCGGATGGGTCGCCGCCGAGATCGCGATCGTCAATTCAGCGCTCTTCTCGAAGCTGGTGCTGGTGGCCCCCGCCGGTGTGCCGCCGGACGACGGACAGATCATCTGGGATTACTTCCTGCACTCGACCAGGGACGCGTTTGCCCGCGCGTTCGCGGATCCGGCCGGCGCGCCGGAATACGCCAGGTTCTACGGCGAAGGGTGGACGCCGGATGACGATCGACAGGCGGAGTGGAACCGCGAGATGGCGGCCCGCCTGATCTGGAAGCCGTACATGCGGAGCCACACGCTGTCCACCCTGCTGGGCGGGGTCGCGACCCCGACCCTCGTGGTGTGGGGACGCCAGGACGCCATCATTCCCGTCAGCGTGGGCGAGCGGTGGGCGCGGGCCATCCCCGGCGCGACCGCGCGTGTCCTCGATCGATGCGGTCACGCTCCCGAGCTGGAGCGGCCCGACGAATTCGTCCACACCGTGCGGGAGTTCCTGCTCCCGCAGGCCTGAGGAGGCGACGATGGTCAAGGAAGTCTTCTTCTTCACCGAGATGGGTTACACGGCGTATCCCCAGGACGACGCCCGGCAGCGCGGCTACAACAACCTGATGTTCCCCAACGAGCATTTCTCGCCCGAGCGGGCCCGCGAGCTCTACGCGATGTACTTCGACGAGCTCCTGTACTGCTCGGAGACCGGCTTCGACGGGGTGATGATCAACGAGCACCACAACAACCCGCTCAGCATGATGCCGTCGGTCAACGTGATCGGCTCCGTGCTGGCCCGCACGACCCGCAAGGGCAAGATCGTGTTTCTCGGCAACGTGCTGCCCATCCACGAAAACCCGCTGCGCGTGGCCGAAGAAGTGGCGATGATCGACATCCTCTCCGGCGGCCGCGTGGTGTGCGGCTTCGTGCGCGGGCTCGGCCAGGAGAGCATCGCCACCAACGTCAACCCGGTCTACAACCGCGAGCGCTTCGACGAGGCCCACAACGTGATCATCGCGGCGTGGACGCGGCCCGGTCCCTTCCGTTGGGAGGGCCGGCACTTCGAATACCGCGTGGTCAACCCGTGGATGAAGCCGCTCCAGAAGCCGCACCCCGCGATCTGGATTCCCGGCGTGGTGAGTCCGGAGTCGGTCCGGTGGGCCGCCGAGCACCGCTATCCGTACGTCGCGCTGGCGCCGCCGCTCCACGTGATCGACGAGATCTACGACCTCTACGACGAGGTGGCCCAGCAGGCCGGCTACACGCCGACGTCGGAGAACCGGGGCTACGTCATCCGCGTGTGCGTGGCCGACACCGACGAGGAGGCCTACGAGCAAGGCCGGCACTTCTTCTGGCAGCTCGGCACCTCGTTCGGGATCGCCCCCAAGCACTGGCTCCAGCCGCCCGGCTACGTGAGCCGCGAGGCCAGGGCGAGCAAGCGCGAGGCGATCCGCGTGGGCGCCGTCAACATCACGCCGGGCGGTCCCCCGCTGAGCTACGAGGAGGCCCACGCGACCTACCAGATCGTGTCTGGAAATCCGGACACCGTGATCAAGAAGCTGCAGCACGTCATCGACGTGGTCGATCCCGGCTACATGATCTTCTGGGGCCGTGAGGGTCTGATGTCGCACGACGTCGCCATCCGCGGCATCGACCTGATGACCAAGGAAGTCATCCCGGCCGTCAAGGCGTACCGGGCCGATCGCGAGCAGGGCCGGCGGCGACTGGGCCTGGCCGCCACGGGATAGCGGAGACCGCAACCCGCGGGTCGCGCGAAGTCAGTCCGACGTGCGAAGGCGGAACGTGTTCGCGGGCTCGACGTCGCGGTCGTGGAGCCGGCGGACCCGGTCGGCCATGGCCAGCGCGTAGGGAGCGGCCTCCAGCAGGATCGCCGTCTGCCGCTCGGTGAGCTTCAAGCCGCACTTCTTCGCCATCGCGAGCACGAGATCGATCCCGGCCGCGTCGAGATCGGCCGGCGGCGCCGGCTCATGGGTCGGCGGCGCGATCTTCGGTTGCGACATGCCCGCGGTGAGCCGCGGCCGTCGCGACCGGGTGCCGCTGGCCCGCTCGAAGGCGTGCCCGAGACGCAGCACCGCGGGCTCGCCGAAGGGCCGCCCCATGAGCTGCAGACCGATCGGCAGGCCCGCCCCGCTGAACCCGGCGCACAGCGCGAGCGAGGGGCCGCCGAGGACGTTGGCCATCGGGTTGGCGTTGGGCCGCCGCCAGAAGCTCAGCAGACTGTGGGCGTCGAGCCGCGGGGCCGGACCGAACACCACCGAGAGCAGCGCGTCGTACTTCTTCCACCACGGCTCAGCCTCCGCGAGCATGCGCCGGTGCTCGCGCGAGGCCTGCACGTAATCCGTGGACTGGAACACGCACGCCGGCAGCACGCGGGCCAGGAAGTCCTCGCCGAAATCGCCGGGCCGCGAGACCAGGTCGCGGGCGTGGATCGAGAAGATCTCCGTTTCCGCGATGGTCACCTTGACGTCGCTGTAGTCGAGCGTCGAGCGGACCCGCACGTCCTCGCACTTCACCCCGAGCGTGCGGAAGGTCGTGACGGCCTCGTCCATGGCGCGCCGGACCTCGTCCGTCTGGGGCACGTCCCCCTCCCACACCTGACGGAGGACGCCGACCTTCATCCCCTTCACGCCGTCCCGGAGCGCCGCGCGATAGCTGGGGATCCTGACCCTCACGCTGCCGCCGTCGCCGGGATCGTAGCCGGCGATGGCTTGCAGCACGATCGCGCAGTCCTCGACCGACCACGCCAAGGGGCCGACGTGATCGAACGTGAACGAGTTGGGAATCACGCCCACGCGGCTCACGAGGCCGGCGCTCGGCATGAGGCCCGCGATCCCGCAGAAGGAGGCCGGTCCGCGGATCGAGCCGCCGGTGTCCGAGCCCATCGCGCAGGGCGCCAGCCC
>DATHGT010000269.1:0-19468 GCA_035317605.1 Candidatus Acidiferrum sp.
AGCCCGTCAGGGCTCGGCGGATACCCGTCGATATCGACGCCCGCCCTGAAGCGAGCATCGCGCCGGCACGCCTGCACCGCGACGGCGCCGCCGAACGAGTGGCCGAACACCCCGACCGACTGCAGGTCGAAGGCGCCGACGAGCATGCCGAGCCGCACATCACTCCCCTTCAAACGCTCGAGACGATTCACCACGAACACGGCGTCGTCAACTCCCTCCGGCAGCTCATCCTCGAAGCGTCCGATGGGGCGTCGGCCTGGCATCACGCCGACGACGACGTAGCCGTGACTCGCGAGGTCTTCGGCGATCGTGGTGTATTCGATCACGAGCCGGCCGAGTCCGGGGAGCATGATCAGCAGCGGAAAGCCGCCAGGGGAGAGTGAAAGCGCGGGGGGCGCACCGGCTCGAGCGTGCACGCGGGCCGCGGCCAGGGGTTGGGCCAGGCGAACGAACACCGCCCGATCGGGCTCCCACGTCGGCAGCCACCCGTCAGGGAGGATCGGGCTCAGGGTGGCGGGTCCGCCGCGAGGCGCGGGATACCAGACGATGATCTTCAGTTCTCTTCCAACGCGCACCGCATCCGTCCAGTCGTCGGTGACGCGACCGACCGCGTAGGGCCCGGACGGTGGAGGCAGGACGGATGACGCGAAGGCCAGCAGAGGGACGGCCACGCCAAGGAAGGCGGCCATCACGACGGCGGCGATCGCTCTCACGGCCGCGCTCCGCGACTTACCCGGAGCCCCCGAACCTTCTGCCGGGGGGCCGGGTCACTGACACGAGGGCCGCAAGCGGAACGGATTGCTCGGACGGAAGCCGGGACCGGTCGGCCGGAAGCCGGGACCGATCGGAAGCGTCTCGATCGGGCGGCAGGCCACCTGGATGACGCCCATCATGCCGCCGTCCTCGTGCCCGAGGATGTGGCAGTGATACACAAAGGTCCCGGAGAAGTCCGTGTAGCGGGTGCGGAACGTGATCGATCCGCCGACGGGCACGACGGTGGTGTCCTCGTAGCTCGGCGATTCGACGGGCTGCCCGTTGACGTGGGTCACCTGGAACGGGTTGATGTGGATGTGGAATGGATGGGCGATGGTGTCCACGTTGCGGACCGTCCACTCGTCGACGTCGCCGATGTTGGCAAACTGATCCACGCGGTGCTCGTCGAACTCCTGGTTGTCGATCATGAAGCCGTGCCCCTCGAACGTCTTCGAGCTGAAGGCACCGATGGTGTTGAACGTGATCGTCCGCTGTCGGGTGATGGGAAGGGTGCGGAGGTCTTCGAACGGCAGCAGGAAGTTCGGCAGCTCTCGTGACTCCGCGGGCGCCCCCGCCACCATGAGCGACGCGAACGGCTGGAACTGGGTCGACCCCGGGCCCTGCGTGTCCTGGAAGCTCAACGTGTAGATTCCGGGCGCACCACCCTGAATCAACACGTCGCGCCGCTGGGCCGTCGCGAGCCCGACCGTGTTCGAGGTCGTGGCCACGTTCATGGCGTTTCCGTCGCGGGCGATGAGCGTCAACGGGTGTCCCTGCACCTGGATGTTCCACAGAGACGCCACCGTCGCGTTGAGGAGCCGCCAGCGCTGGGTTTCGCCCGGGCGGATCACCAGCGTCGGCATGCTGGCGCCATTGACGAGGACGTTGCCCCGGCCCACCCCGCCCTGAGACGAGAGGGTGCGGACCTGTCCGTTGGCGATGGCGGTCCGCTGGAACACCAGCGACCGCTCGGGCAGGCCCGCGAGGACGGGGAGCGCGTCGATGTCGCCTTCGACGATGAGGAGCCCCGACATGCCCCTGAACACCTGGTTGCTGACCTTCCCGTGAAAGTGGGGGTGATAGAAGTACGTCCCCCCGGGATGGTTGGGCGGAATGAGGTATTGGTACACGAAGCGCTCGCCGGGCTGGATGCGCAAGAGCACATCGTCCCCGGGCCTCTGCGGGGTGACGTGCAAACCGTGGAGGTGTAGGTTCGTCTCTTCCGCCAGATCGTTGATCAGCTCGATCTGGAGAAAGTCTCCCGGCCGGACCTTCAACGTTGGGCCCGGAAACGACCCTTCGTACACGGACGTCACCACCGTCTGGCCCTGGACCTGGGTCGACAGCGTCGAGGCGCGGAGTCGGGTGCTGAGAAATCCGCCGGCGCTGCTCCGCACCTCGGGTTCGAAGAACGAAGGGCTCGAAGGCGTCGACTGGGCCGCTGACCCCAGGCCGAGCACGGAGACCGCCCCGGCGCCGAGGCCGAGGAATTTGCGACGGGACATCGCGAGACTCGGAGCGAGACTCGAAGAATGTCGATTTTTCATGCGGCATTCTAGCCGAGTGGTTGTCAAACGTGCAAGGGGCGCGTGTAAGAGCTGTCGGCGCTCGGTGTGTCGCGGATTTTGGTTTGACAGGTTCGAGGGTTAGGTCATAATCGGCCGACTCAATCGGCCGACTTCAAAAACCGTAGGTGAAATAGACCATGGCGACACTGCGAGACAAGCGCTTCATCCTCGTCCTCCTGCTGACCGCGGCGGTCGCCGCCTACTTCTGGGGCGGCTCGCGCTACCCCGCGCTCAACGAGAAGGCGGCGATGGGAACCGAGACCCCATTTTCGGGCCTCGCCTTCAGCACCATCGTGAAGGTCCCGTCCGAGGATCCGCTCGTATCCCGCATCCTCTACTCGACGGTCAACTGGGCGTACACCAACCGGCAGGGGATGACGTTCGGCATCTTGTTCGGGGCTCTCGTCATGACGCTGCTGGCCCTCTTCGAGCGCCGGACCTTCCGAAGTCGCTTTGCCAATGCCGCCATGGGAATGGCCTTTGGCACCCCGTTGGGCGTGTGTGTCAACTGTGCGGCCCCGATCGGGAAGGCCCTTCGGGCTGGAGGCGCCAGCGCAGAAACCGCGCTGGCGGCCATGGTCAGCTCGCCCACGCTCAACGTCATCGTCCTCACCATGCTCTTCGCGATGTTTCCCCTGTACATGGCGGTGATCAAGATCGGGCTGACGGTGGCCTTCATCCTGATCGGTATTCCGCTCCTGACGCGCCTCTTGCCGACGCCGGTCCCGATCGCCGGAGGATCAGGCCCCGATGTCACCGCCGGTCACCCGCTCGACTGGACCGGCCGAACCCTGTCTTCGTCCGAATATCGGACATGGCTTCAGGCAGCCGGATGGGTCGTCAAGACCTTCGGGCGCAACTTGTGGTTCGTGGTCTGGACGACCGTCCCCCTGATGTTGCTCGCGGGACTGCTCGGTTGCGTGCTGGTCACCCTCGTCCCCCTGGAAACGCTGACCGACCTTCTTCCTCAGATGGGACGCCGGAGCTGGCTCGCCGTCGGAGGGGTGGCTCTCTTCGGGGCCTTGCTCCCCGTGCCGATGTCCTTCGACGTCATCGTCACGGCCGTCCTGTGGCAGGCGGGACTGCCGATCAAGTACGCCATGCCCCTCCTCTTCACGATGGGGATCTTCAGTGTGTACTCGCTCTTCATCGTGTGGCAGTCGATCAGCCGGCGAATGGCCGTGGGCATGTACGTGGGGCTGGCGGGACTGGGGGTCGTGGCCGGGCTCATCGGCCAGCCCTACTTCGAGTGGGATGCCTGGCGCCAGCAGCGGGTGGTCTTCGACGTGCTCAGCCGCGCCTCGGCAGCAGAGCAGGGGCCGCGGGTGTTTCGCGTCGGCGGTGCAACGCGGGAGGAGAGGGTGGAGGCCGAGATCGTCCCCGCGCTCCAGCAATCCGCGCTGCTCGGGCAGCGCTGGCTGGCCACGCCTGAGGGGATTTCCGTCGAGCGTATCCCGTTCGCGGCGCCCGCGGATGCCCGTGGTCTCCAGGGACAGCCGGCCAAGCTCTTCTCTCGATCGGAAGGTAGCCAGTTCGGGCTCGACGAGCCCTATTCCGTCTCGGTCCTGAAGTTCGAGGGCCCGTTCCTACAGTTCAGGGGAATCGCCTCCGGGGACGTGCACAACGACGGCTGGACGGACATCCTGCTCACCACGGACTCCGGACTGTCTCTCTACGCCAACCGCCAGGGCAAATTCGTGGCGCAGACGATCGACATCCCCGCCTTGAAGGATTTCTACGTGGTGAACGCCGCGCTCGTGGACGTGAACAGTGACGGCTGGCTCGACATCGTGTTCTCGACGTACCGCCACGGAACGTACGTCATCTACAACCGCGAAGGCCGGTTCACCAGGGAGAATCTCCAGCGGCTCCCGACCCAGCAGGACGCCATGATGAGCGGCGCCATGGCGTTCGGCGACGTGGACCGGGACGGCCATCTCGATATCGTGCTGGGGAACTGGGTCCCGCCCTGCCGTTCGTTTCTCTACTGCGACGAGCGGCCCTTCAACAACTACGTCTTGCGCAACGACAACGGGAAATTCCAAATCCAGCCTCTGACGGGGGTCGCCGGGCGACAGACCTTGAGCCTCTTGCTCTCCGACCTGAACAACGATGGCATCCTGGATCTCGTCGTCGGTAACGAGGATCCGGCTCCCGACGCCTTCCTGTTCGGCAAAGGCGATGGCACCTTCAAGCAGATCACCCGGAGTGAGGGCATCATTCCCCACTCGACGGTGTCGACCATGAGCGTGGCCAGCGCGGACATCAGCAACACCCTGCGGCCGGCCATCTACGTTGGACAGATCTCGGGAACGGGGCCCGACACGTCCAAAAGGCGTGAAGCGGGGCCGGCGATCTGCGACGAGATCAGCCAGCCGGAGCACAAGAACAGCTGCATCGAGCTCATGCGATTGCATCAACTCATGCCCCGCCAGGGGCGGAAGTGGCACGCGTCGAACTGTCTCGCTCCCGAATTCGGGGGCTATCGCGAGGACTGCATCGCGCTGTCCGCCCTGCTGTGGGGCCGGGAGATGGGGCCGGAAGTGGCCTGCGACCGGCTTCCCGACCGCTGGGATGCCTTCAGATTCAACTGCCATCTTGCGTACAGCGAGAAGAAAAAGTCGGGCGCAGGCTTTCCTCGGGATGCCCAGACCGTTCCCGGCATCGGCAATCGCAACGTTCTCCTGACGCCAAGCGGGGATGGCCGGTTCACCGATCAGGCCGTGGCCAAGGGCGTCCAGTTCGCGGGGTTCACGTGGAACGCGAAATTCGCCGATCTCGACAATGACGAGTTCGTGGACCTCTACGCGGTCAACGGGTGGTTGCCGGGGAAGAGCCGACAGTCACACTTCTTCTACCAGAACCAGGGCGGACAGCGATTCGTCGACCGGACAAAGGAGAGCGGCCTCGTCTCGTTCCTGCCCACGGGTGCTTATACCTACGTCGACCTGGACAACGACGGGGATCTGGACATCGTGGTCGCTCCCCTGATGGGCCCGCTGCTGGTATACGTCAACAATTCACGCGGCAACCGCATCGCGTTCGAGCTGCGCGACCACGTCGGCAATCGCTCGGGCATCGGGAGCAAGATCATCGTTCACTACGGCCCCGGGGCCGCGCGGCATCAGATGCGGGAGATCCAGGCGAGCGGCGGCTTCCTCTCCTTCGACGCGCCGATCGCCTACTTCGGCCTGGGCGAGTACCAGCGGGTCGAACGCGTGGAGATCCAGTGGTCCACCGGGGAGCGCACCGAGATCAAGGGCGACTTTCCGGCGGGCGCGCGCTACGTCGTTCAGCGGCCGCGCCGGACCGCCGCGCGCTGAGAGGAGCGAGCTAGCGCTAGCGCTCCACGGTGACGCGGGGGCGTTCCTTCCGAAAGTGCTCGACACCCGCATCGGTCACCTTGGTGCCCCTGAGATCCACATCCTCGAGCGCGGTGAAGGCCTTCAGCGTCTCCAGCCCGGCGTCGGTGATCGCCGCGTTCTCGAGCGCAATGCTCCGGAGTTGAGGCAAGCGCCGAAGGTGCGCCAACCCCGCGTCGGTGATCCTCTCGGACTTGAATCGGAGCGTGACGAGGCGGGGAAAGGCCCGGAGGAGCTCCGCGACGTCGGCCACCGCCTCATCGTCCATCTTCCAGTAGATGCGCAAGTCGACGCTCACGACCGGCTGGTCGGGAGCCGCATCGTCCACTTCGTACTTTCCCCGGTACGCCCGGACGACATCGAAGGCCCGTTGTCGCCTCGTGGGCGTGTCGAGGGGGGCCGGTACGTACCGCACGAGGCCGAGCGTGGCCCAGGCGCTGCCGAAGTAGGTGATCGGCACCGGATTCCTGATGGGATTCCTGGTCGTCTGAACTCCGGGATGATTGCGAGACGTCATCGGCCACGAGCCGTCTTGCTGCTGATGCGCGACCAGGAACGAGACCGCCCGGCCGATGTCCGGCCGATCGGTCTTCACGCCCGCGAAGCTGAGCACGTAGAGTGCTTGTCCGGTCGCGTAGGCATCGCTGGAAGTGTCCGGCAGCTGGCTCCACCCGCCGTCAGGATTCTGCCGGCGCAGGAGCCGGTCGATTCCCGATTGAAGCTGCTCCGCTGACTTGCCCGCGTGGACCTCCACGAGCAGCCGGAGCGCCGTGGCTTGCGTGGTGTCCGAGGGCTTGACCTGGGCGAGCCAGGCCGCCGCTCGCTCCCGGTGCAGGCGATACTCGCCTCCTTCCCTCTGATCTCCCGGTCCATGTTCGGGCCAGGCGAGGTAGGCCAAGAGCGCGAGGGTCTCGCGCGACTCCCAGGTCGGCGGCGGGGTGTTGGGCCCGCTCAGTACCTTCCAGACCCCGTCGTCTTCCTGATGACGCGCAAGATGCACCGCGATGTGATCGATCTCGTCACGCGAGAGGATCGGCAGCGTCTTGGCCATGATTCCCAGGTAGATCGCCGCCACATTGACCAGCTCCCACCCTGGGCGCGGGTCCCGAGGCTTGCGAATGTTGCCCGAAAGAAACCGATCCCTGGTCCACTGGACGACGTCCGCCAGGGCTTCGGCGCGGATGGCATAGCCCTGTCTCTGTGCTTCGCTCAAGGCCCAGACGGTCATTGGCCCGTGGTGACAGGTGGCGCAGCCCCGCTCCTGCCGCCACTTCACCGCGTCTTTGTCCATGAACGTCAGGGCTCGCTCGACCGCCGTCCGAGCCCGCGGCAGATCCGGTAGGTCGTCGCCGCGGGCAGTCCTCACGTCGACCGCCACGACACACAACGCGGTCAGGGCCACGCAGGCGAGAAGCCGCGGCCGCAGTGGTCGCCGTCCTCGCCGGGAACCGGCCGCGGGCGGACCGGTGTCAGCCATCGCGTTCGTTCCGTTCGGCCTGCGCTCGCGTCGCTGGCGCCTGCTCGAGCGGCCGGGCCCACGATGGGGCCTGCCGGCTCAGCGGTGCCCGGCGTCGTCCGGACAGAGCGGCCCACACGCGGCGCGGCACGGTGGCGCGGGAGACAGCCCGTAGCCAGCGCAAGGGATCTCGCGCGGTGAGACGCGCTCGCAGGGCGGCGACCTCGCCGATAGCCCGAGCGTGCTGGACCCGCAGATGGGCCAGCTCAGCCTGAAGAGTGGCGTGATCCATGGCGACGAGCGCGGCGAGGGCGGGGTGGCCGGGATAGAACGCGGCGAGATCGAACCGTTCCTCTGGAAGGTGATGATCGCCCTGCTCGTCCGGCAGCATGCGGGGGGGGAAGGCGAGCGGCCGGCCGGACTGCCGGCATTCATGGCCGACGCGAATCATGTGCTCGACGAGCCGGAGGAGCCGCGGCATCGCGGCCGTGCGGCACTCGAGCGCGTCGTGGAGGACCGTATCCTGATACAGCAGACGGACCGGCGGCGGGCTCGCGAGGTCGAGAAGGACGCGGTCCAGGAGCTCGGGCGCGCTGATGGACCAAGCCGCCGGCACGTACGACGGGCAGCCGTGATAGTCCAGCAGCGCCACCGGAATGGAGTGGAGCATCCCCTCCAGCATGCACGTCGACGGCGTGGTGATCAGGGCGTCCACGCCGCCCAGAACCTGCGCCAACTCCGACCCGGTGTCGTCGGACAGCTCGTTCCTCACACCGAGGCGGGCCTCCAGCTCGAACGTCAGGCGCCACACCGGCTCCACCGCAAGCCGCCCGTCCACCCGCGCTTTGTCCAGCCACGCTTTCAGGTCCTGCAGGCTCCGAACGACGTCGCGGAGCTGGCCAGCCGTGAAGGCGGGCATCTTCGCCGTGGTGATCAGGAGACGCAGCGGCTCGCCCGGCCGACGTCGCCGCGGCGGGCGTCCGATCAACGGGTCGAGGCGGGGCAATCCCACGACTTCGCACTTGCCGAGATTCCCCCAGGATTCGAACAGCCGCGCCTGCGAACGGCCGATGCAGGCCACCTTGTGGGAAAGGACGGGCTGGCACTGCGGGTAGATGAACTCCTCTGGCGACCGCTCGTGATTCGTCCAGATGAACCGCCACTCCGAGATGCCGTCCATCAGGCACAGCGTCGGGATGCCGTGCTCGGCGAGTCGGCGGAGGGCGATGGAGGTCGGGGAGTGGTTCTCCTGGCTCACGATCGCCAGGTCGATGGCGCGGACCGCGTCGCGCTCGACCTCGGGCGTCAGCTCGGTCAGCCACTCGGCGTCCAGGGCCGTCCGCAGCTCCGTGTAGTACGCGGCCCGTCCGCTGCAGTCGACGAGGAGAATCCGCGGGCGCAGAGCACGTGACACGCCCCTAGGATACTCCCGCGCGCGGCGCCGAGGCCTGTTCACCCGGGCCGAGGGTCCGGTATCGGATCGGCTTGACAGCCCAGCTGTCCGCGCTGTACACGTTGGGCCAGCACCCGCGCTCACGCGTTGGGAAACGGCACATTCCGAGAATGCCGCTCGACCTTCTCGCGACGCGAGTGGGCTCGCCTCGCGACGAACGCACGTGGCATGGTGGGGAGATATCCGTGGGACTCGTGAGTCACACGCGGCGCACTCTCGTCGCGCTAGGTGGATTGGTGCGGCGAAGAAGGCAAGGGCAAGCGAGCGGCCGTCGCCTCCACGCCGGCGAGGCGTTGATCCTCCGGGGTGAAGGGGGTCGCTACTTCGCCGTCCCGATCGACGTCCTCGCGGCGTCCTCGCTCGAGCCGGCGACCATGCAGGAGCGAGACTCTTCGTCGCGGCGCTTCGCCTTCGCCAGCGCCCGCTTTGGCCCGTTGGAATTCCTGGGCGTGAACGATCACGCACTCATCTTGCGGGATCGGCTCGGCGCTCGTCTGGCCATCCCCCGGAGCGTCCTCGGGCCCGCGCACGTTCCTCCCGAAAGCGCCCCCGAGCTCGAAGCCCAACTCGCTCCAGTCGACCGACCGGCCCCGGTGGACGGCGGGCCGTTCGGCCGGCTGCATCTCCTCGGATCGTTCCAGTTCTCGTATGAGTCGGATCCGCAGGACTCTGACCGGCCGGTGGGCGGGTCGGCGACGGACGAACACCACCTCCCGACCGCCCCGGTCCAACTGGAACTCGCTGAAGCGCGCCAAGCGTTCTTCCGAGCCGGATGGTGCACGCTCTCGGGCGAAGCGTTCCATCGCAAGCTCGGCCGGCTCGCGGAGGAGGCGCAGACCCTGGTCCGTGCCGCCAGCCACGAGTATGAAATCGCGTCCGAGGACAAGCTGTCGATCCGGATCAAGCGCTACGCCACCACCGGACCTGCCCTCGAGTCCGTACACCACGACCCCGCCGTGGTGTCGGTGCTGCGTGCACTGAGCGGAATCATGGTCGTCCCCACGCAGGTCGCCTACTACTTTTACGACGGCACGGGGTTCATCAGCGTCCACACGGACGCCAGCCATTGTCCCTTGGCCATGCTGGTGAAGGTCTTCGGTGATCCGCCGTCACTCATGGCCTATCCCGAATTGCGGGGCTGCTCTCCCGAGACCCTCAGTGCGCTGGCCCATCGGGGCGGCGATGATCCCGAAGGCGGCGAGCCCATGCCGTTTCCGCGCGACGGTGGCGCGGTCCTCTTCGAGGGCTGCGCACTGCCGCACTATCGACCGCGGGGAGATCACGGCCGCGAGTTCGTGGGCGTCGCGCAGCTCTGTTACCGCTCCGTCTGGCGTCAGACCAGACCGCCCCGCACGATGGTGGCGGCCCGCCCGCTGACATCTGTTGCCGAGCGCTGAGGGCTCCTGTCCACATGCGGGCGCAGTTGATCCCGCTCTCGGAGGTCGACGCGTCGACGGTCGGTGAATGGCGCGCATTGAGCGCCAGAGCCACGGAGCCCAACCCCTGGTTCGAACCGCACGTCGTGCTCGCCCTGGCGGACATTCGCCAAGACATGGCGTTGCTCACGGTGAGGGGACGCGACCGCATCCGCCTGTGCCTGCCGTTGATCCCCGCGACGCAAAGGTGGCGACGAGTCCCGCTCCCGATGTGGATGACTCCCCACCCCTTGGGCACTCCGCTGGTCGACACCGACGACACGGAATCCGTCTTGCGGTGCGCGTTCACTTCCCTGGCCCAGGCCCGGGGCCCGAGATTTCTCAAGCTGCAGGAGGTGGCGGCGGAGGGTGCCGTGACCACGGCCATCACCGCGGCCTTGGGGACCGGGTGGCGGTCTACCACGGCTCCGCCGCGGGGAATCTGGCCGGTCATGCGTCGCCGCCCGCAGTGCACGTACCTCGAGGAGAGCGTCAGTCGAAAACAGCGTCACAACCTGCGGCGGATGCGGCGGCGTCTGGAGGAGCAACTCGACGACGAGCTCACGCTCACCTCCTGCGCGACCGATGAAGCAACCGTCGACCGGTTCATCCGGCTGGAGGCGAGTGGCTGGAAAGGCCGTGAGGGTACGGCGCTGGCGTGCCAACCCGGCTGGGCCGATTACTTTCACAAGGTCTGCCGCGGGTTCGACGGCGAGGGTCGGCTTCACATCGTTTCGCTCGGGTCGAAATCGACCATGGTGGCCATGAAAGTGATGGTCACCGCGGGCCAGGGGCTGTTCGAGCTGAGGGTCGCCTACGACGAAACCTTCGCCCGCCTCTCGCCGGGGACCCTGCTCGAAGTCGAGGCTATCGAGCACTTCCATCGTGGTCCCCACGCGTGGGTGATTTCGAACACCAATCACGGCACCTCTCCGCTCCTCAAGGTCTGGCCTGACCGCTGCGCGATGATCAGCATCCTGGCCGAGTGCCCGGGGGCGGCGAAACAGGCCGTCTCCGTTCTGTTGAGCCGCCTAGGCGTCCGCGGCAGGTGAGGAAAAGGCTCGCCGTCGTCGGCGCGGCCTCCATCCTGCTCGGGCTGGTCATGATCGAGGTGACGCTCCGAGTGCTCTGGAAGCCGCCCCAGTTCTTCGGGCCGGGCGCCTACGCGGAGTACACCGCCGAGGAGCGCAACAGGGGCCTCGTCGGACCTCAGCAGCTCGGCAAGGCTTGCCTACGCCAGCCGCCCAGGGCCTGGAACTACCACCCGTATTTCGGCTTTCAGAGTCGGGTCATCGACGCCGCGTGCGCCCGTGCGCACTTCGCCAGCGGCCGCCTCCGCGTGATCTATCTCGGGGGCTCCGTCATGATCAATGCGGGCGCGCCCAACGCTCTGACCACTATCGATTTCTATGCCATGAGCGAGGTCCCTGGACTGGTTTCCTTGAACCTCGCCGAATCGGGCGCTCGGTCGACGAACGAGCTGATCCGTCTGCTCCTCGAGGTCGTGCCTCTGCGGCCCGATGTGGTCGTATTCCTCGACGGCTATAACGAGTTCAATGCGATCCGGTACGGGGGGCAGGCGGAAGAAGACTACTATTGGGCAGCCGGGGTCGAAGAGCTCGTCCACCGGCCCTACACTCACTACCTGCACGCCTTGGCCGACAAAGTCCGGCTCTTCGAGCTGGTGCTGTATCGAACCGGCCTCGTCCGCTCGACACGGCTCGCGCGTCCGCGGCTTTCCGAGGTGCCGCGAGCGGCCGAATACTATCTCGAACGCACGGAGCAGTCGCAGCGCGTGTGTGACAGCTACGGGATCCGCTGTGTCTTCATGCTCCAGCCCTATCTCTACGCCAAGGAAGCCCGGTCGCCGACAGAGCAGAGCACCGCCAACTACTTCAGCAGGGCGAGGCCACAGGGTGCGCAGATCCTGAACAAGGGCTACCAGTACATCCGGACGCATGCCGCGGCCCGTGGCCTCCATCTCGTTGACCTGTCCCGCCGACCGGAGCCGGAGACGCTGTTCTTCGACGAGTGCCACTTGAACAAGAGGGGCAACGCGATCGTCGGGCGGCGTATTGCCGAGGAGTTCCACCGCCCTGCCGTCCCGCCGGGGAAATGAAGACGAGCGGACGGACCGTCGCTCTGGCGCGACCGATCAACCTGGGGTAGGCTCGACGAGCAAAATGGAATGACGTCCTCCCCGCGTCTGCTCTACCGTGCGGTCCGCAGTCGGCTGAAACGGATCCCGCGTGCGCTGCGGACCCTGACGCTTCGCCTCCTGGACCGATTCAAGCTGAACGACCTGGACCGGATCTACACCGAGCAGATGTTCGTCGAGCGCACGCTGGACGGTCCCTGGCGCGACGAGATCGAGCATGTCTGTGCGGTCATCTGGAGCCAATTGAAGCCCGCTTCGGTCGCCGACATCGGCTGTGGTCCCGGAGTCTATCTGGCATCCTTCAAAGCGCTGGGAGTTCCCCACATTCTCGGAATCGAGGGAAGCGCGAACGCGCTGAGGCTCGCCGTGGTCTCCGAAATCGTGCAGCACGACCTGAGGGAGCCATTCACGCCACCACGCCGATATGATCTCGTGCTGTGCGTCGAAGTCGCCGAGCATCTCCACAAGAAGTACGCGCGTCGGCTCGTCGAGACCGTCGCGGAGCTTTGCGAGCCGAGGGGCTCCGTGGTCTTCACGGCTTCTCCCCCCGGACACGATGGCGTCCATCACGTCAACCTTCAAGCGAGGGAATTCTGGATCGAGCTCTTCCGTGAGCGAGGGTTCGAACATTCGAACGTCGTATTGGACGCCGTGCGGGAGCGGCTCACGCTCAAGCGCATCCCCTGGGTGAAGAGAAATCTGATGATCTTTCGGCGGCCCGAAATCGGCGGAGCTGACGGCCCCCCCGCCATGCCCGGTCGTTGATCGGCGCCGAGCCCCTGCGGGTTTTCGTGGGCGCCGACGAGTCGCAGATGGTGGCGGCGCGCGTCCTGGAGTTTTCTATCCGGCGGCACGCCACGTGCCCCGTGAGCCTGACGGTCATGAAGGATGTACCGGTGCCCCGGCCACGGGAGGGGCGGAACCGGGCCCAGACCGCATTCACGTTCTACCGGTTCCTGATCCCCCGGCTGTGCGACCGCCGGGGTCGGGCGCTGTATCTGGACGCCGACATGCTGGTCTTCGCCGACCTGGCCGAGCTGGGAACCCTGCCCTTCGGACGGCACGTCGTACTCTGTACCTATCAGTCCGATGTCCCGGCCCACTGGAAGCATCGTCCTTTTGTGCATCTCGGCCGGCAGTTCAGCGTCATGCTGCTGGACTGCGCCCGCCTCGACTGGGACGTCGAGGCGATCGTGCGCGGCCTGGACGCCGGCCGGTACACGTATGCGCAGCTCGTTTCCGAGCTCTGCATCGTGCCCCCCGACCAGATCGCCGAGACGATCCCACCCGACTGGAACCGGTTGGAGTCGTTCGAAGCGGGAACGACCAAGCTCCTGCACTATACGATCGTCGCGACCCAGCCGTGGAAAAGCACGGACAACCCGCTGCGGGACGTCTGGATGGCCGCGTACCGGGACGCGCTGCGGGCAGGCGCGGTGGATCCGGCCGACGTCCTGGGGGGGATCGAGGAGGGCCATCTTCACCCCTCGTTGGCCGACGATCTCTCGCTGAGTCCCGCCCAGCTCGCGCGGGCACGGATGCGGGGCGAGCTGGCGCAGGCCCGCCGGAGCGTCGGCGCCTCCGCCGAGCGCATCGCGGACCTGGAGGAGAGTCTCGCCAGCCTGCGGCGATCCTGGACCTGGCGGATCGGTCGATGCCTGACCGGCCCACTGGCCCGGCTCAGGGCGGCGCTGCGGCGGCTCCGCTGAGCGGCCCTGGCTGGTCCCCTCCTACCCGCTGCGATGGGTGTTGGTACAATCGATCCCGCTAAATTTCCATGACGCATCGGTCTTCACCTGACGCCACCACGATTCGCAAGGTCTGGGACCTGCTGACCGCCGAGGAGCGGCGCGGCGCCATGGTCCTGCTGGGCCTGACTTTCATCGGCATGGCGATGGAGACCCTTGGTGTCGGGCTGATGATCCCGTCTATCGCTCTGCTCACCCAGCGCGACTTCGCGAGCCACTATCCGGCCCTCCAACCGGTCATTCAGGTGCTGGGCAATCCCGGACAACGCAGCCTCGTCATCGGAGGCATGTTGGTTCTGATCGTGGTCTGGGTCGTCAAGGCCGTCGTTCTGGCCATCATCGCGCGCCAGCAGCAGCGTTTCGTCTTCGGGGTCCAGGTCGAGCTGTCCCAGCGCTTGTTCTTGGTGTATCTGCGCCAGCCCTACACCTTTCACCTGCAACGGAACTCGGCGCAGTTGATCCGGAACGTGATCAACGAAGTGGTCGTGTTCGCCTTCAACGCCCTCCAGGGAGGCATGGCGCTGGTCACCGAGTCCATGCTGCTCCTCGGTCTCGCCGCCCTGCTCCTCTTCGTCGAGCCCCTGGGGACGCTGATCGTGGCGAGTGTCTTGGGAACGGCCGCGTGGGCGTTCCACCGTCTCACGCGGGGACGCATCGTGCGTTCGGGTCAGGTGCGCCATGATCACGACGGCTTGCGCCTCCAGCATCTTCAGCAGGGCCTGGGAAGCGCGAAGGACGTGAAGCTCCTCGGACGAGAAGCCGACTTCCTGGAGCAGTATCGCGTCCACACCGTCCAGAGCGCCCGCGCCGGGCAGCGGGTCGCCACTTTGCGGCAGCTGCCTCGCCTCTGGCTGGAACTGCTGGCCGTCACCGGGCTCGCCGTGCTGGTCATCAGGATGGCCGCACAGGGCCGTGCCCCGGAAACCGTCCTGCCCACGCTGGGTCTGTTTGCCGCGGCCGGCTTTCGCCTGATGCCCTCGGTCGGCCGGGTGATCAGCTCCACGCAGTCGGTGCGATTCGGTCTGCCTGCCGTCGACACCCTGCGCGCGGAGCTGAGTCTCGCCGCCCCCGAACCCGCCGGCCCTCGTCCCCCGGCCACGCCCTTGCGCACGGCGCTCGAGCTGAGCCGAGTGACGTTTGCCTATCCCGGTGCTCCCACGGCGGCGCTCACCGACCTCTCACTCACCATCCGTCGCGGCGAATCCGTCGGAGTCGTCGGCGACAGCGGTGCCGGCAAGAGCACGCTCGTCGACATTCTGCTTGGCCTCCTCACCCCCGATCGCGGCGAGGTGCGGGTCGACGGCGAAGACATTCGGCATGCCTTGCGGAACTGGCAAGACCAGCTCGGGTACGTCCCGCAATCGATCTTCCTCACCGACGACACCGTGGCCCGCAACGTGGCCTTCGGTCTGCCGGATGACAAGATCGACACGGCCGCGGTGTGGCGCGCCCTTCGCGCCGCCCAGCTCGAAGACTTCGTCCACGACCTCCCGCAGGGGCTCGGCACGCCCGTGGGCGAGCGGGGTATCCGGCTGTCCGGCGGCCAGCACCAGCGCATCGGCATTGCCCGCGCCCTCTATCACGACCCTGCGGTGTTGGTGCTCGATGAGGCCACCAGCTCCCTGGACATCGCCACCGAGCGCGGCGTGATGCAGGCGGTGCGAGCCCTGCACGGCCGCAAGACCGTCGTCATCGTGTCGCACCGGCTGAGCACGGTGGAGCAGTGCGATCGGCTCTACCGGTTGGAGCAGGGCCGGATGGTCGAGGAGGGCAAGCCGGAAACGATGCTGTTTGGCCGCCCGTAGATGTCACGCCGGCGAGACGCCGGCGCAGTCAGTGGTGGCGATGCCGAAATGCCCCGCCGGCGAGCCGGATGAGACGCATCGGATAGTGAAGGAATGATAGGGCGCGCGGCAACGGCCGCTGCTCCAAGTCCTCGACCGTGACGGTGGTCAAGGCCAGCCAACAGTATCGGAGACGCTGACGCCACTGTTCATGTACGCGCAGGTGGAACCGCGCCTGCTCCAGCAGGCCCGGCAGGCCACTGCGGTTGCGGAACAGCGCCATCCGGACCTCGCTCACTAGCAGAAGGATCGCGGCGTCGGTTTCCGCGTAGCGCCGTACCGCTTCCGGCATTGGGGCTCCGAGCAGGTCGTTGGCCAATCGCAGCCCCAGTGCCAGCATCCGCTCGCTCCCCGTTCGCCGGGCCTCCGAGACGATCCGCGGCCAGTCGAGATCGGGCCGGGCCTGGACGAGCTCGCCGATGTCGCAGATCCAGGCCAGGCGCCCCCAGATGTGCTTGGCCCCGTGCTCGCAGAGGCTCGGGAGCAACACTTCGGGAGGCAGCGTGTGCACGGTTGTCCCAGTCAGAACCACGGGCGACAGGCGTTCCCAGAACCGCTCCGGCTCGGGCGACCGCGAGACATAGCGTGGCGAGATCTCCCAGTGCAGCTCGACCACGATCCCGTCCGGCCGATCGAGCACATATGCGTGCTGGGATTCCACGAGGGCCCGCTCCTCCGCCTTCCTGAGCCGACTGACGGGCCGATATCCCTCGGCCACGAGGACGTCCTTGGCGCGCAGGACGTCGTCCTTCTTCACCAGAATGTCGAGATCGAGAAATTCGCGAAGTCCCAGCCGCCCGTAGGCCATCACGGCCAGCGTCGGTCCCTTGTACGGGATGGCCGCGATGCCCTCCGCCGCGAAGCGTTTGAGGATGGCGCCAAGGTGAAGCGACAAGTACAAGTTGCGGCGCTGGGTTTGCTCGAACCCGAGCCTCAACCGCTCGCCGACAACCTGCGGCACGAGGGAGGGTGGCGCTTCCAGGAGATGCCGGTGGACCAGCGGCAGGACGCCATGCCATCGGCCGACGGTCAGAATGTATTCCCAATCGAGGGGCCGTTCGAGCAGGCCCTGGAGGCGAGCGGTTGTTACCGCATCCATCCGGGTCCGCGCGCATGCGAGGAGCAGGTCCTCTTCGGGACGAAAAGGCGAACCCGACATTCCCGGAGCGGTGACGCTGGTACTAAACTGCTGGCGAAGGCAAGAGTTTCTGCTTGACATGCGTCGGCGTCGATCCTGTAGTATCTTGCGGTGCGAGATAGTGAATGAGCAAGACGTTTGTCGCCACCGCGGGCCTGGAAATGACGGCGCTTGAAGAAGGCGCGATACTTTTCCATCCGAAGAGTGGTAAATTCGTTATGCTGAATCGCTCGGCGGCGCTCGTCTGGGCGGAGCTCGCGACGCCCAAGACCGAGGAGGAGTTGGCCCAGAAGCTGACCGCCAGCTTTGCGGATGTTGCACCGGACACGGTCCAACACGATGTCCAGAATGTGCTTGAGCGATTGCGTGAACTGGAGATCGTGTCAGCGCAGGACAGTTAACCACAACCAAGCGACGGAGGGGACGACATGGACCAGATGCAGAAGCCTTACGAGCAGCCGACGGTCACGGTGCTGGACGAAGACGAGCTGCTCAAGGTGTTCCAGCTGACGGCAGCGGAGATCAGCGTCGCATCCTGCTGGTGGGGCGCCTGCCCGGCCGGCTGTCCGTAACTGGCCGATCGCCGTCGTTTCGCAACGCCACGGCCCCAGCGTCCGGTTCACGGACGCTGGGGCCGTGTGTTGAACGCCGCTTTTCAATAGCCCTGTAATCCGGGATGAAGCTGTTGTTGGCCATGCCGAGCGCGAGGAGAACGATGGGAGCCGGTACACAGTATCCCACCAAGGTTGTGCGCGGAGTCACGCTTCGGGCGGACCCCGCTCGCGAGTCGTGCTTCACGGTCGTGCACGACGCCGCAGATCTGGCCGACTTCGCCGACATGTCGCCGGTGGCCCGGCGGCAGCGTCTCCACAAGCACGTGCACAACGAGATGCAGAGCTTGGAGATGGCGGCGCAATCCCTGGCGGATTTCCCCGATGCGCCGTGGGACGTTCGCATGGGGATCGCCCGCCAGTGCTGGGACGAGACTCGCCACTCCCGAGTCCTCTATCGTCGCTTGCAGGAGGTCGGGGGCTACAAGGGCGAGTTCCCGGTCATGAACTACGAGTGGAGCGTCACCTGCATGATGGATTCGCTCTCCGCCCGGCTCGCCATCCAGAACCGGACGTTCGAGGGCGGTGAGATCGATCTCCTGCGCCACCTGGTGGGGGTCTGGCGGGAAGCGGGCGACGACGCGACGGCGGAACTGCTCGACGGGATCCTCGCCGACGAGATCCAGCATGTCCGCCTGGCCAACCAGTGGTTCAAGCAGATGTCCCGGCAGGATCCCACCGTGCTGTTGAAGCTCGCCTCCGCGGTGAGCTTTCTCAAGCGCGTGACCCAAGCGTTCCAGCCGGCCGCGGGCGAAGTGAACGCGGCCGGAGTCGACCTCACGGGATTTGAGCACGTCGAGATGCTCTCGAACGTGGAGGACCGTCTTCGGGCGGGATTCACCGAGCGGGAGATCGAGCAGATCCAGCTTCAGGAGAGCCAGATCCGCGCCAACGCCGCGGAAAAGACGAGGACAGCGTAGTTTCAGCGACGAGTCCGATGTCAACGGTCTCCGCGACGTTAGACGGCTGGAACCTCACCTCAGCCGAGATCCTCGATGAAGCCACGTGGCTCCCGCATTCCCCGGTCTCGGCGTGGTTTCGCATCGCCGACGGGACCCTGGAGTTGATCTCCGACTACCCACCCCTGCTCGAGGAGATCGAGACGATTTACGGCGACTGCGGCATCTGCGGCCCGCTGGCCGAGGGCTACGACGTCCGCTGCACCGCGACCGCGGTACCCGGCCTCCCGCTCCTCGCTCTGACCTTCGAGGGATCGCGACTGCCGGATCTGGTCGATTCAGCCAGTAGCCCGTACCGGTTCCGGCGGCGCCCTGACTACGTGGAGGCCACGGGTCCCTTGCCGGGCTGGCGGGCGCTGGTGACGGCGGAGTGCGATGGCCGTCTGTTCCTCACGGCTGACCGACAGCGGGCACTGGTCAACCTCGACGAGGCGCCGCGCGAGGCCGTGGTCGACTGGATCGTGTCCGTTGTCCAGAGCGTGCAGGCCGGCGTCCTGTTCATCCACGCGGCGACCGTGGGGATCGGCGGATCGGGTGCGCTGATCATCGCGCCCAGTGGGGGTGGGAAGTCGACGACGGCCTTGGCCGTGGCGCGACGGAAGCACGCGTTCCTGGGCGACGATGTCGCCGCCGTGCGTCTGGCCACCCGCGAGGTGGTCCCGTTCCCGAAAGCGGCCGGGCTGCGGGACGGTTCCCTCGCCCGCTCGCTGGAGAGCGAGGTCCAGGCGTGTCGGCATGTCCACGCCACGAACGGAAACGGTCTCGAGCGTATTCTGGTCCGCGTGAGCGATCTGTTTCCCTGGTCGATGAGTGGACCGCTGCCCCTGAAGTTCGCGTTCGTGCTCGACGCGCTGGGAGAGCGCGCCGAGATCACCGAGTTGCGGCCGGGACTCGAGGAGCGCGCCCGGCTCTTGTGTGTAGCGACGGAGGCGTCGGCGGCCTGGGCGGTCTCTCCGGGCCGCGATCTCATGCTGTTTCTCTCGGTGATACGTCTCCTGTCCGG
>DATHGT010000270.1:0-3255 GCA_035317605.1 Candidatus Acidiferrum sp.
GTCGCGATCGTATAGGTGGCGTAGGGCGCGCGGCAGGGCGCGCCCTTGCTCGCGTGCAGCTCGCGATTCGTCAAGTCACCGATCACGGAGACGACGGTTTCGAGATTTCGGCCCGGGAACGGATGCGCGCAGAGGCTGTGCGGCGCGTTCTCGTGGTCGCGATAGAAGCCTTGGACGTCGGCCACGGTCACCGGCGACTTCGCGTCTCGGAGCAGCTCTTCGAGCCGCTCCCGCCGCCGCAGCGAATTGTCCGAGGGCTTCTCGTAGCCCTGGAACTCCGGCGCTTCGAGATGATTGGCATGGACGAGCAGACCGTCGACGCCACCGAGCGTCGCCGCCTCGGTGCGCAACGCCTCCACGTCGAGCAAGGTGCCGCGATCGTCGGCGACCAGGAGGTTCCGCGACGCCGCGCGCGGGGGCGCGAGCATCGCGGCCCGCGCCGCTTCCGCGGATTCTTCGCGCAGGGCCAGCCGCGAGAGCAGGTAGCGCGGCAGCCCGTCGCCCCATCCGGCGGGGTCGTCGATGAAGTTCGCGCACACGCCCACGCCGGCTTCGTTGATCCCGTTGTGGCCGAGGAGACCGGCGCTCGTGTAGAGCAGCGTGGCCGGGAATCCCGTGGGCATCTGGCGGATGACGGCGCCGTACTCGGCGACGAACGGAACCAGGTCCACGTTCTGGCCGATCAGCGTGACCCCGCCGCTCCGCCGGCCCGTCACCGCGAACGTCGTGCACTCCGGCAGGGGCCGCTTGTTGGCGCGCATGACCTCGGCCCTTGCCTGGAGGATCAGGAGCCGCGAGACCGGGATCCCGCAACCGCGCGACATCCCGTCCAGCTCTTCCCACAGGAACGGCGTGTGGTCCTGGATGGGCCGTGCGTACGGTGCGGCGGCGGTCTCGACGGCGCCGCGCGCGCATCCGGTCTCGGCCACGACGTGGCGCGTCCACGCCTCGAGGTGACGCTCGATCGCGGGCTGGAACATCTGGCCGACCTGGCGTCCGATCTCGCCCCAGGAGCCCTGCGCGGAAATGAACGGAAGGATCGCGGCGGTCGTCATGCGCGGAGTATGTCAGAAGCCCACGCGCGGTGCTACCATCTCGGCCCATGGCCAACCAGACGATCCGCATAGGGTGCATCGGCGCCGGCAAGAACACGCGCGAGCGGCACATCCCTGGGTTCCAGAAGTGCGAAGGCGTGGAGTGCGTCGCCGTCGCCAACCGCAGCAAGGAGTCCAGCGAGCGCGTGGCCAAGGAGTTCGGGATCGCGCGCGCGTACGCCGACTGGCGCGAGCTGCTGCGGGCCCCCGACATCGACGCCGTGTGCATCGGAACCTGGCCGTACGCGCACCGCGAGATCACCGAGGCCTCGCTCGCGGCCGGCAAGCACGTGCTGTGCGAGGCGCGCATGGCCATGAACGCCGCCGAGGGCCGCAGCATGCTCGCGGCCTCGCGCAAGGCGCCGAACCTGGTGGCCCAGCTCGTGCCGGCGCCGCAGACCCTCGAGGTCGACTCGACAATCAAGCGACTGCTGGCCGAAGGCTTCGTGGGCGACGTGCTCGCGGTCGAGATCAACGCGGCGCAGGGAAGCTTCGTCGACGCGGAGGCGCCGCTGCACTGGCGTCAGGACATCAGGGTGAGCGGCCCCAACGCGCTGACCATGGGCATCTGGTACGAGACGCTGATGCGCTGGCTCGGACCCGCGCGCCAGGTGATGGCGATGACCAAGGTGGCCGTCCCGCGCCGTCGCGACGAGGGCGGCGCCCTTCACGACGTGAAGATCCCCGACCACGTCGAGATCCTGACGACCCTGGGCAACGGCGCCGTCGCCCACCTGCGCTTCAGCTCGATCACCGCGCTCGGTCCGGCCAGCGAGGCGTGGATCTTCGGCACCGACGGCACGATTCGGCTCGAGGTCGCGGCGCGCCGGGTCTCCGGCGGCCGGCGCGGCGACAAGGCGCTCGCCGAGATCCCGATCCCCGCCGAGCAGCGCGTCGGCTGGCGCGTCGAGGAAGAATTCATCAACGCCATCCGCGGGCGCGAGAAGGTCACCCACACCGACTTCGAGGACGGCGTGCGCTACATGGAATTCACCGACGCGGTGGTGAAGAGCGCCGCCACCGGCCAGGCCGTGGAGGTCGCCGCGCTGTAGGGCGATACCGGAGGCGCGGTCTCAGGGTCGCCGTCCGATGAGCGCGTCGAGGCTGGCGCGGCCCGGGCCGGCGACGACGAGCCAACCGAGCAACAGCAGCAGGCACCACTCCGACAGATAGAAGAACTCGAGCAGCCCCTGCCAGCTCGCGGTGATGTGCTTCTCGGGCGCGGCGGCGGTGACGATGGCGACGGCCATGACCCCGCAGAGCATGAGCGCCGCCGGCCGCGTCAGAAGGCCGACTAAGATCAACGCGCCGCAGACGAGCTCCACGCCGGCCACGAACGGTGCTTGCACCTCGGGAAACGGGATGCCGAGCTTACGGAAGAACTCGATGAAGCCGGGCAGCTTGCCGAGCTTACCGAGGCCCGAGCCGAAGAACTCGATGCCGACCGAGAGACGAACGACCAGGCGCCACAGCCATTCGATGCTCTCGAGCCAGGCGTACACGCGGACTACGCTTTCGGTGCCCCGTCCCATGCCCTGTCCTCCCGCAGCTTCGTCGCCAGGTCTCGGCCCATCACGAGCTGGAGCGCGGCCCTCAGCTGCGGATTCTTGGTGAGGCACCGCTCCAGCTCGGCCGTGGGCCACGACACGAGGCGCGCGGCATCGATCACCTCGACGGACGCCGACGTCGCGGCGCCGGTCAGAAAGCTCATCTCGCCCGCGAACTGCCCCGGTCCCAGCGTCGCGCGATCGTGGCCCCCCGCCTTCACCACCGCGCGTCCCGACGCCAGCACGATCACGCGGCCCGGCTTCGTGCCTTCCGCGATCAGCACCTCGGCCGGCTTGGCGTCGCGCCACTGACCGGCGCCCACCAGGCGACGGAACTCGCGCGGCGTGAGGGTACGAAAGGTGGCGGCGTAGAGGGCCTGCTCGTCGGCGGCGAGCCGGACGGGCCGGCGCTCGTGCCAGAGCCGCGCGATCTGCACCACGTTGATGGTGTTGTAGACGAGCGTCCAGCCGATGAGCGACAGGTTCGGCGTCGGCGTGGTCAGCGTCCACGTGAGATAGCTGAACCCGCCCGTCACCGCCAGCGCCCGCAGCCACAGGATGTCGGTGACGAGATACGAGAAGACGTAGATGACGTTGGCGAGGTGAAACCAGAT
>DATHGT010000271.1:0-34084 GCA_035317605.1 Candidatus Acidiferrum sp.
TCAGTACCAGCCGGGGTCGCCGGGGAGGAGGGCGCGTTGTTTGCCGTCGGGGCCGGTGAGGACGCGGGGGCGGATCGTGGGGACGTCGCGGCCGGTGAGGCTGGTGAGCGCGTCGGCGACCGACGAGGCGCCCTCGAAGATTTTCAGGTTCGCGACGGTCGGGCGGCGGAGGGAGATCTCGCCGCGCGATTGCGCCTCGAAGGCTTCGCGCGGGGAGAGCCAGCGGACGCCGACGATCTCGCGGTCGTCGGCCTCGGCGTCCTGCCCCTCGGGCATGGGCGCGGCGAAGAAGCGCACGTCGAAGCGCAGCGGGTTTTCCTCGGGCGTGATCCAGTGGGCGAAGTACGCGAGCCGGTCCGTCATCAGCGTGAGCTGCTCGGTGCGGATCAGGTCCCAGAACGCGCGGTGATCGCGCTGGCAGGCGCGGCGATATTCCGCGAGCTTCGCGGGATCGACGCGCGGCGGCCGGCCGGCGGCGTCGACGGCCAGCAGCACGCCGACTTCCTCGAACGATTCGCGAATCGCGCCGGTCCAGTGGGCGAGCGCGGTGCGCGTTCCGTCGGTGGCGCCGAGCACGCGCGCCGCCCGATCGTCGAGGCCCGCGCACCAGCGGGCCACGTCCTCGGGATGATCGTCGACTTCGATCTTGCCGCCGGGGAAGACGTGATCACCCGCCGCGAACTTGCTCGCGCGGTGACGCTGGATCAGCAGGATCTCGATTCCGCCTACGGCACGGTCGCGGAGGAGCACGATCGTGGCGGAGGGAGCGGGAATGGCGGGTTTGACGGACACCGGGGCAGTGTGCCACGATTGCGCGCGTTTCCAAAAGGAGGACCGTCCGCATGGGCGCCGACGCACGTCTCAAAGAGCTGAACCTCACGCTGCCGCAGCCGGCGACGCCGATGGCGAACTACGTGGGCGCGGTCCGCGTGGGCTCGCTGCTGTTCGTGGCCGGCCACGGACCGATCCGTCACGAAGGCAAGGGCATGACGCGCGGCAAGCTGGGGCGCGATCTGACGACCGAGGAAGGCTACCAGGTCGCGCGCGAGGTCGGGCTGAACCTGCTCGCCACCGTCCGCACGCACCTCGGCAGCCTCGACAAGGTGAAGCGGATCGTCAAGGTGCTCGGCATGGTGCGATCGGCCGAAGGCTTCGGCGATCAGCCGAAGGTCATCAACGGGTTCTCCGATCTGATGGTCGAGGTCTTCGGCGAGACGATCGGCAAGCACGCCCGCTCCGCCGTGGGGATGGCCGAGCTGCCGGTCGGCATTCCCGTCGAGATCGAGATGATCGTCGAGGTCGAATAGATGAGCTTCCTGCTCGACGCGCTCATCGTGGCCATCTCGCTCGTCTTCCTCGGCATCGTGGGCATCATCGCCGGTGTCGCCATCCCCGGCCTATTCATGGCCGCCGCCGCGCCCTGGCTCGACTGGCTCCTCCCCGCCAAGGACAGCGCCAAGACCCAGCGCTGACGTGTCCGCGAAGTATTTCGGCGCGGCGGTCAAGCGGCGCGAGGACCCGCGGTTCCTCCGTGGCGAAGGCCGGTTCGTCGACGACGTCACCCTCGCCGGCATGCTCCACGCGGCGTTCGTCCGCTCGCCGCACGCTCACGCGCGGATCGTCGCGATCCGGACCCCCGCGGCGGCGGCCATGCCCGGCGTCGCCCGCGTGTTCACCGCGGACGACCTCTCGCGCTGGCTCAAGCCGCTGCCGCTGTTCGGAGCGCCGCCGCCGGGGCTGGCCGCGGCCATCCGCTTCGACCTGCGTCAGGCCGCTCAATACGCGCTCTGCCGCGATCGCGTGCGCCACGTGGGCGAGATCGTCGCGATGGTCGTGGCCGACACGCGGGCGCGGGCCGAGGACGCGGCCGAACGCGTCGAGGTCGACTGGGATCCCCTGCCCGCCGTCTCCGACATCGACACCGCGACGGCGCCGGGCGCGCCGCTCGTGCATCCGGAGTGGGGCACCAACGTGGCCGTCGCGTTCACCCACGGCATCGGCGACGCGGAGGCCGCGTTCGCCGCCGCCGAGGTGACGATCGACGAGACGTTCGTCATCCAGCGCTACGTCGGGATGCCGATCGAGACGCGCGGGGTGGTCGCCGCGTGGGACCGGCGCGACGGGACCCTGACGACCTGGAACAGCACGCAGGTCTCGCACTTCGTCCAGCAGGGCTTGACGGTAGCCCTCGAGCTGCCGCCGCACAAGATTCGCGTGATCGCTCCCGATCTCGGGGGCGGCTTCGGCACCAAGGCATCCGGCTATCCGGAGGACGCGCTCGTTCCCATCGCGGCCATCGTGCTCGGCCGTCCCGTGAAGTGGATCGAGGACCGGCGCGAGCACATGATGGCCGCCGCGCACGCGCGTCACCAGGTCCACCGGATTCGCCTGGCGGCACGGCGCGACGGGACCATCCTCGGGCTGCGCGACGAGATCCGGCTCGACCTCGGCGCCTACAACGTCTGGGGCGTGGTGCTGCCCTACAACACGGTCGCGCATCTCATCGGCCCGCACCGGATCCGCCACATGCGCGTGGACGTGCAGGCCGTGGTGACCAACAAGACGCCGAACGCGCCCTATCGCGGCGCCGGCCGGCCCGAGACCGTGTTCGCGATGGACCGCGCCGTGGATCGACTCGCCCGTGCGCTCGAGATGGACCCGGCGGAGATCCGCCGGCGCAACTACATCCGGGCCGACGAGCTGCCCTACGACTTCGGCATGCCCTACCGCGACGGCAACCCGCTCGTGTACGACTCTGGCGATTTCCCCGCCGCTCTCGAGGCGGCGCTGGAGGCCTCGGGCTACTCGGAATTTCGCCGGGAGCAGGAGGGCCAGCGAGCGCAAGGCGTGTATCGCGGGATCGGCATCTCCGGCTACGTCGAAGGCACCGCGATCGGTCCGTTCGAGGGGGTCAGCGTGAAGATCGATCTCTCCGGGCGCGCGCTCGTCGCGACCGGCGCGGTCAACTCGGGCCAGGGCCACGAGACCAGCTTCGCCCAGGTCGCCGCCGACGCGCTGGGCATCCCACTGGAATGGGTCACTATCGTGGGCGGCGACACCGCGGCCGTCCCGTTCGGCGTCGGGACGTTTGCCAGTCGCAGCGCGGTCACCGCGGGCAGCTCGATCGTGGACGCCTGCGCCCAGGTGAAGGCCAAGCTCGTGGCCGCCGCCGCCGCGCTGCTCGAAGCCTCGCCGGCCGACGTGGAGATCGAAGACGGCCAGGCCTTCGTCCGCGGCGCGCCGGACTCGGCGGTGCCGCTCGCCAACGTGATCCAGGCGTCGATCCCGACGTTCGCGCGTCCCGGCGTTGCGTCACCCGACTTCGAGGCGAGCGCCTATCACCACGTGCCCACCGTCACCTGGGCGAGCGCGGTGCACGTGGCCCAGGTCGAGGTCGACGTGGAGACCGGACGCGTCACGCTCCTCAAGTACCTGGTCGCCCACGACTGCGGCAAGGTGATCAATCCGCCGATCGTCGAGGGCCAGATCCATGGCGGCGTCGCCCAGGGCGTCGGGGGCGCGCTGTACGAGGAAATGGTCTACGACGAGAAGGGCCAGCTGCTCACCGGCAGTCTCATGGATTACGCCGTGCCGAAGGCCATGGAGCTGCCGCCGATCGACACCGTCCACCTCGAACACTCATCGGAGCGCAATCCCCTCGGCATCAAGGGCGTGGGCGAGGGCGGCGCGATCTCGCCGCCGGCGGCCATCGCCAACGCCGTCGAGGACGCGCTGCAACCCTTCGGGGTGAAGGTCACCGAGACCCCGCTCTACGCGGCGCGCGTGCTCGCATTGATCGACCAGGAAAAGTTTTTCCTACGTTCCCTCTGACCTGCCGCTCCGCGATACTTGACACATGCCTCGCCGACAACGCCCGCGATGACGATTCCCACGGAGCCCATCGGGAGCATTCCCCGTCCCCCTGAGCTCATCGCGGCGGTCGCGCGGAAGGGCGTCGACGACCCGAGTCTGGGGCCACTCTACGAGGCAGCCATTCGCGACACCGTCGAGCGGTTCGAAGCGACGGGGTCTCCGGTGATCACGGACGGCGAACAGCGGAAGTATCACAACTTCTGGACCTATCCGGTGGAGGGCCTCACGAACACTCACCCGGACGGGTTCCGGATCCCGTTCGCCGCGGGCCACACCCGCCGCATGCCGCGACTCACCGAGGGCCCGTTTCGCTACCGGCGCTACGCGGACACCTTTCTCGAGGCCGCCCAGCGCTACGCCACGGCGCCCGTGAAACAGGCGGTCATCTCGCCGTCCGCCCTGAGCCTCATGTATCCGGCCGACGGCCTCCGCGGGTACACGCGCGAGCAGTTCATCGACGATCTCCTGCGCGAGCACGAGACGGAGATCCGGCGCTGTTTGCAGAAGGGCGCGCACACGGTCCAGGTCGACTTCACGGAAGGCCGCCTGTCGATGAAGATCGACCCCTCCGGGAATCTGCTCACCAGCTTCATCGACCTCAACAATCTCGCCCTGACGCGATTCTCCCCCGCGGAGCGTGAGCGGATCGGCGTGCACACCTGTCCAGGCGGCGATCGCGATTCGACCCACAGTGCGGACGTGCCCTACGAGGAGCTGCTCCCCAGCCTGTTCGAGCTGAAAGCCGGCAACTTCTACATCGCCCTCGCCGGAGAGCCGGACCCCGTCCGGGTCCTGAGGATCATCCGCCAGTACATGAAGCCCGGCCAGCGGATCTTCATCGGGGTCGTGGCGCCGATCGATCCCCGCGTCGAGACGCCGGAGGACGTCAGAGACCTGATCCTGCAAGCGGCCCAGTACATCGCGCCCGAGCAGCTCGGGACGACGGACGATTGCGGCTTCTCGCCGTTCAGCGACGACACCTCGACGAGCCGCGACACCGCTTTCGCCAAGATCCGGTCACGCGTGCTCGGGACCGCGCTCGCCGCCGGGGCGCTTGGCCTCGCGCCGTGACACCGGACGACGAGGAAGAGGAGCTCCTTCGCTCGGTCGCGATCCAGAACGCGACGAGCATCCTGCAGGCGCGCCGGCGTGCCGAGCAAGAGCTGCTCCGGGCCAAGGACTCCCTCGAGCTCAAGACGCAGGAGTTGGCCCACTTGCTGGCCCTGATGCGTGCGACCCTCGAAGCCACCTCGGACGCCATCCTGGTCACGGACGAGCACGGCATCGTCAGGGACTTCAACCAGCGATACCTCGACTTGTGGAACCTGCCCGGCGAGCTGATGGAGGCGCGGAGCTACCTTCAGATCGTGGAGCACATCGGTCGGAAGGTGCCCGACCCCCAGCAGTTTCTGGCGAGGACGGCGGAGATTTACACCTCGTCCCCGGAGACCAGCTTCGACGTCCTCGAGCTCACCGATGGACGAGTGGTGGAACGCTACTCGAAGATCCAGTCCGTCGATGGACGGAATGTCGGCCGGGTGTGGAGCCTCCGTGACGTCACCGAGCACCGGCGTCTCCTGGAGAGCGAGCGCATCGCCCGCGGCGAAGCCGAGCGGGCCAGCTCGATGAAGGACGAGTTCCTCGCCACGCTCTCCCACGAGCTACGCACGCCGCTGACCGCCATTCTCGGCTGGTCGCAGATCCTCCGAGCCCGCCCCGTGCCCAGGGCCGAGCTCGACCGCGGCCTGGAGGTCATCGAGCGCAACGCCCGCGTGCAGACCCAGCTCATCGAGGACCTCCTCGACATGAGCCGGATCACCGCCGGGAAGATACGGCTCGACATCCAGCCGGTGGATCCCGTGTCGTTCGTCGAGGCCGCGCTGGAAACGGTCAGGCTCGCCGCGGAGGCCAAGAGCATCGAGCTCGTCAAGCAGCTCGACCCGGCGGCCGGACCCATCACCGGCGATCCCCATCGCCTGCAACAGGTCGTCTGGAACCTGCTCTTCAACGCGATCAAGTTCACGGGAAGGAACGGGCGGATCGAGGTGCG
The DNA here is from genome assembly GCA_035317605.1 of Candidatus Acidiferrum sp. Classification (GTDB taxonomy): domain Bacteria; phylum Methylomirabilota; class Methylomirabilia; order Rokubacteriales; family CSP1-6; genus DATHGT01. Next base: position 5,924 of record DATHGT010000271.1, read on the forward strand.
GCTGGCGCGCGTGGAACCGCACGTCGAGATCAGCGTGACCGACACCGGCATCGGCATCACGCCCACGTTTCTTCCCCACGTGTTCGACCGGTTCCGGCAAGCCAATGCTTCGCACACGCGTACGGCCACGGGCCTGGGCCTGGGGCTCTCGATCGTGAAGCACCTGGTCGAGCTGCACGGGGGAACAGTGCGGGCCACGAGCCCGGGGCCGGGAGGCGGCGCCACCTTCACGATGAGTCTGCCGCTCGCGACCGCGGCGTGGGACACCAGGGAGGGCGAGCCCGTCCACCCCACGCGACCCGGCACCCTCGTCCCCGACTGGAGGCGTCCGGATTTGTCGGGCATCACGGTCCTCGTAGTCGACGACCAGGCCGACGCGTTGGAACTGATCGAGCGCGTCCTCTCCGATTGTGCCGCGGAGGTCCTCACGGCGAGCACGGCCGCGGAGGCCGTGGGTCTGGTGGAGAGCGAACGGCCGGACGTGCTGGTCAGTGACATCGGCATGCCTGACGTGGATGGATACGAGCTGCTGAGGAGAGTCCGCGCGCTCGGTCAGGCCCGGGGAGGTCGACTCCCCGCGATCGCGCTGACCGCGCTCGCGCGCTCCGAGGATCGGACCCGCGCTCTGCACGCGGGCTTTCTGGCCCACGTGGCCAAGCCGGTCGAATCGGCGGAGATCATCGCGACCGTCGCGAGCGTCGTGGGGCGCACCGGGCAGCCCCTCGAGCCGTGAGCTCGGGCACGGCATCGAAGAAGGGTCGCGGTCAGGTCGGTGGAGCACCTCTTGCACTCGTACTGTGACGACCGAACAGTAGTCCGTCCCTCACCGTGGCAATGAAGCGCTCGATCGGTTGAGCGGGGGTCGTCATGATCATGGAGAGACTGCGCGACGCGTTGGTGATCGCCACGGCGGCCGCGACACTGGCCCTGGTGACCGGATGCGAAAAGGGCCCTGTCCAGAAGGCGGGAGAGCGCGTGGACAAGGCGCTGGATCAAGACCGCCTGTTCGGCAGGGGACCGGTCGAGAAAGCCGGAAAAAACATCGACAAGGCAGTCGACGACATCAAGCGATAGCTGGCGCGTTTCTGTCGGGTTGACGAGACCACTCGATGACCGGGGTTAGGCCTCGGTGAACACCGACGCCGCGGTGAGCGCGGCGCGGATCTGCTGACTCGCCTTGTCCGGGTCGGTGCCCTTGTCGACGACGGCCAGCGCGTGTCGGAGGAGCCGCTCGCGCTCGGCTTCCTCGAGCGGCTTCGACGTCACGATGACGATGGGGACGGCCGCGGTCGCGGCGTCCGCGCGCAGCCGCTCCATCACCTCGCCGCCGGTCAGATCCGGCATGCCCAGGTCGAGCAGGATGGCGTCGGGGGGATCCTGGCGCGCCTGGCGCAGCCCCTCGGCGCCGGTCGACGCTTCGCTGATGACACACGGCAGGTCGTCGAGCAGCCGGCGCATCAGGTAGCGCGAGACCTCGTCGTCGTCGACCACGAGCACGCGGCGGATGGCCGGCTGGCCGGTGACGCGGCGCAGCTGGTCGAGCAGCCAGCGGCGCTCGACCGGCTTGGTGGCGTAGGCGTCGGCGCCGAGGGCCATCCCCTTGCGCTCGTCGTCCACCGCGCTGACGACGAGGACCGGGATGCGGTGGGTCATCGCGCCGGTCTTGAGCTCCGCGAGCAGCTTCCACGTGTCCTCCCCGCGGAGCAGGATGTCCAGCACGATGGCGACGGGCCGGACGTGTTCGAGCGCGTGCTGGGCCTGGCGCAGCGTCGCCGCCGGCACGACCTGGAAGCCTGACCCTTTCAGGTACTTCTCGTAGACCAGCTGTTCCTCCCGGCTGTCCTCGACCACGAGGACCGGCGCTCGCAGCGCGGTCGTCTCCCACACCGGTGTCGCGGTCGGAGCCTCGGGCAGTAGCTCGACGTAGTGCGCGGGGATGCGCGCGAAGAACGTCGAGCCGACGCCCGGCGCGCTGGTGACCGTCAGCGTGCCGCCCAACAGCTCGGCCAGCTTGCGGGACAGCGGCAGGCCGAGACCGGTCCCGCGGACCTTGCGCTGCAGACGGTTGTCGAGCTGGCCGAACTCCTGGAAGATCCGATCCTGGTCCTCGGCGGCGATGCCGATGCCGGTGTCGGCCACGGCAAAAATCACCGATCGCCCGTCGGGCCCGAGCGCCGCCGACACGCGCACTTCCCCGGCCTCGGTGAACTTCAGCGCGTTGGAGATCAGGTTGCGCAGGATCTGCGAGACCTTGCCCTCGTCGGTGTAGAGCGCCGGCAGGTCGGCCGCGGGCTCGAACTGAAGCGACACCGATTCGCCGAGCAGCATCGGCCGCAGCATCCCACGAAGTGAGCTGAACAGCGCCACCACGTCGAACTCCGTCGGCCGGATCACGACCTTGCCCGCCTCGACCTTGGCCAGGTCCAGCAGGTCGTCCACCAGCTCGGCGAGCTCGTCCGCCGCCTTGCGGACGTAGCCCACCTGCACCTTCTGCTCGGCGGTGAGCGGGCCGTCGACGCCCTGGAGCAGCACGTGGGCCAGCGCCCGGATGGCGTTGAGCGGCGTGCGGAACTCGTGGCTCATGTTCGACAGGAAGCGCGACTTCAGCTCGTCGGCGCGCCGCAGATGGTCGGCCTTCTCGTCGAGCTCGGCGTAGAGCGCGATGACGCCGCGGTTGGTGTCTTCCAGCTCGCCGTTGACCCGCAGCAGTTCTTCCTGACGCGCGCGCAGCTCGTCGAGCGTCCGCAGGAGCTCCTGGTTCTGCTGCTGGATCTCCTGGAGCGGGCCCCGCGGCGGCTGGGCCGTCAGCTCGTCCGCGAGCGCCGACAGCCGCGGCCCGCTCACCACCGCGGCGCCGGCCGGCAGGAGCTTCTTGAGCAGGACGACCGTTCCCGACGACGAGGACTCGATGTGGAACTGGTCCATGAGGCGCCGCGCGCCCACGATGCCGAGCCCCATGCCCGTCCGCGATCGATAGCGACCGTCGAGCACGTCAGCGAGGTTGGCGATGCCCCGGCCCGCGTCGGCGATGCGCACGACCAGCAGCTGGGGGGCGGTGCGGCCTTCCACCGAAAATTCGGCGCGCCCGCCGCCCGCGTACGCGAACGCGTTGCGCGCGATCTCCGACACAGCGGTGGCGATGCGGGTCTGGTCCTGCGCGTCGAACCCGAGGCTGGCCGCGATCTGGCGCGCGCGCTGGCGGGCGGCCACCACGTCGTGCTCGTACGTGATGGCGACGGACAGCACGCTGGCGCTCAGGTTGGCGCTCAGGTTGGCGCTCACGCCGGCACGCTGGCTCACGCCGGCATCTCCCGCGCGGCGATCACGGTCACGTCGTCGCGGCCGCGAGTCCAGTCGCGATACAGGACGCCCGCGATGAGGGAGGGGCTGCGGCCGAGGAGGCTCGGATACCGCGCGACGTCCCAGTGCGTGGCGAGGCCGTCGGTGTGCTCCACGAGGACAGTCTCCGGGGACCAGGGGTAGCTGAACTCGTCGATCTTGCGCGCGGCGAGCCCGGCGGTGCCGTTGTGGGACACCAGGTGGCGCCGGCCGCCGGGCGTGAAGATGGCGGCGCAGATGTTGCCGACGCCGGAAAACTTCACGAGCCCACGGTCCGGGTCGATCTCGGTCACGGCCGCGGCGGCGCCGCGCGTGCTGCGCAATCCCTCGTGCAGCGCCTGCACGATGCCGCGCGGAGTGTCCCCGGCGTTGGCGCGAAAGACGCGGACGGCTTGCCGTGCGGCCTCGGCGGCGACCACGCCATGACCGAGGCCGTCCACCAGGAGCAGCACCGTGCGCGTGGCCGTCTGCTCCATCGCCCAGGCGTCGCCCGATACGTCCTCGCCCGCGTGCGCGGCCGCCGCCGCCCCGACGACGAGGCGATGCGGCTGGGGCGCCGGACGCCGGGGCCAGAGCCGCGCGAGCACCGCCGTCCCCTGGCCCGGCGCGGCGTAGATGTCGAACGCGGACGAGAGGCGCCGGATCGCGCCCAGGCCGGTGCCGGGCGACCCCGCGGTGGAGTAGCCGTCGCGCAGGCTACGCCCGACGTCGGCGATGCCCTGGCCGCGATCGAGGCCGACGATCTCGATCCCGTCGACGTCGCCCTGCCGCACGGTGATGAGCAGGATCTGCCCGCCACCACCGTGCTTGAGGATGTTGGTGCCGATCTCGGTGACCACCAGCGCGACGTTGCCGGCGCCGACCGCGTCGAAGCCGAGCGTCTCGGCCAGACGGCTCGCGGCGCGGCGAGCCGCGGGCACCTGGCTTGGCTCATCGATGGTCAACGGCGCGGCGGGAGCGATCACTTCCATCGCGTGATCGTCACCCGCGTGCCCTCGCCGGGCCGCGACTCGATCGCGAAGTCGTTGGAGAGCCGGCGCGCCCCGCTCAGGCCCAGGCCGAGCCCGCCGCCGGTCGTGTAGCCGTCCTTGAGGGCCAGCTCGACGTCCGCGATGCCCGGCCCCTTGTCCTCGAACGTCAGCCTGAGGCCGACGCGGCCCCCATTCCGGAGCGACTGCACCCGCATGGTCCCGCCGCCGCCGTAGTCGATCGTGTTGCGGGCCAGCTCGCTGGCCGCGGTGACGATCTTGGTCTGCTCCACCAGCGTGAAGCCGAGGTCCACGGCCCATCGGCGCACGACCTGGCGGGCGACTACGATCTCGTTCGAGGAGCGGACGGGGAACGTCTCATCGTCGAGTGGCGCCATTACGCTGGCCCCCGTTCGCCAGCGAGGCGCGAAGCAGCTCCATGCCCTTGTCCACGTTGAGGCTCGTGCGGACACCGGGCAGCGACAGCCCCAGCTCGACCAGCGTGATGGCGACGGCCGGCCGCATGCCGACCACCACGGTCTCGGCGTCGAGGACGCGCGACATCGCGGCGATGTTCCCGAGCATGCGGCCGATGAACGAATCCACGATCTCCAGCGAGGAGATGTCGATGAGCACGCCGCGGGCGCGGTCGCGGACGATGCGGTCGGTGAGGTCGTCCTGCAGGGTCATGGCCAGGCGGTCGTGCATGTCCACCTGGATGCTCACGAGCAGGAACTCGTTCATCTTGAGGATCGGGATGTGCTCCACGCCCCGGGCGCCTCAGGCCTGCGGACCGCGGGCGATGGAGGCTCCCGTCTTGCGTAGCGCGATCGCGAACGCGTCGGCGAGGCTCGCCTTGGTCACGACGTCGGTGAGGTCCACGCCCAGGTGGACGATCGTCTGCGCGATCTGCGGCCGGATACCGCTGATGAAGCAGTCGGCGCCCATGAGCCGCGCGGCGGCCACGGTCTTGAGCAGGTGCTGGGCCACCAGCGTGTCGACGGTGGCCACACCCGTGATGTCGATGATGGCGATGGACGCGCCCGTGTCCACGATGCGTTGCAGCAGGCTCTCCATCACGACCTGGGTGCGGGCGCTGTCGAGCGTGCCGATCAGGGGCAAGGCCAGGATGCCCTCCCAGAGCTGGACGACCGGCGTGGAAAGCTCCAGCATGTCCTGCTGCTGGCGCAGGATGATCTCTTCCCGGCCCTTCTGGTGGATCTCGGTGGTGAAGAGCCCGAGCCGGTCGATCAGGACGGTCGCACGCCACACCTCGCGGGCGAGCGCCTCGGCGTCGCGCCCCAGCTCACGCCGCACCAGCTCGAAGACCGGCTGCTTGAGCGAGAAGACGAACATGGCCGTCTCGGAGGGCGTGTAACCGGCCCGCGCCCTGGCCCGCGACACGTCGGCGAGCATCTCACGCGCCTCGAGCCACCCCGCGTCCATCACGTCGTCGTCGGTCGACGATTGCAGCGCGCCCACGAAGAGCGACAGGAAGCGCCGGCAATCGCCGCGGAGGTCGGCGTCCACCGAGGCGTCCGTCTTCTTCGCGAGCGCGAGCTGCTCGTCGAACCACTCCGTGAGGATCTCGGCCTCGTGCTTCTTGACGATGTCCGCGAGTCGACCGGTGGTCATGCTGTGGTGCTCCTTGGCAAAAGACGTCGGTGAGGCGTTCAGTCTACGCCCTTGTTCGCTCTTGATCCCAGAGCCCGTGGCACTGCCGGTCGACCACGACGCTGACGCCCGAGGCGAACTCCAGCTCGAACTCGACCTCGTCGGCCCCGAGTCGCTCGCCGCACACCGCGCAGCGCTTGTCGGTGCCACGCCCGGCCCACACTTTTTGCGGCTTTTCCCGGGGGACGAGTCCCACTCGGATGGCCTCGAGGACCGCTCCGCGACGCTGCTCTGTGTTCACGGAATCACGATACGGCGGCGAGGCCAGTCGCCGCTACTGGGAGAAGCCTGGCGGCGGGCTCAGGGAAAGCCTGAGGGGTGTCAGGCTTCGTTGTCGACGAGCCCGCGACGCAAGGCAAAGCGTACGAGTCCGACGACGTCTCGGATGTTGAGCCGCTCCATCAGCTGCGCGCGGTGGGTCTCCACGGTCTTCACGCTGACCTTGAGCCGGGCGGCGATCGCCTTGGTCGTATAGCCCTCGGCGATGAGCTGGAGCACCTCGCGCTGCCGGGGCGTCAGCCGCTCGAGCTCGGAGCCGCCGTGGCCGCCGCGCGCGTAGCTCTGCACCACGTACTTCGACACCGCGGGCGAGAGGTAGGACTCGCCGCGCGCGACCTGGCGGATCGCCCGCTCGAGCTCGTCCGGCTGCGCGTTCTTCAGCAGGTAGCCGGCCGCCCCCGCCTTGATGGCGCGCATCACGTGTTCCTCGCCCGTGTGCATCGACAGGATGATCACGCGCGAGGCCGGCATGACGGCGCGCGCACGCGCGATGGCCTCGATCCCGTTGAGTCCCGGCATGCCGATGTCCATGAGGAGCACGTGGGGCCGATGGGTCGCGGTCAGCGCCACGGCCTCGTGACCGTCGGCGGCTTCGCCGACGACCTCGATGCCCCCGAAGCTCCGCAACAGGCCACGAACGCCGGCGCGGAAGAGGTCGTGATCGTCGGCGATCACGACGCGGATGGTGGCGGGCGCGGGGCGATCGGCCATCAACCCGAGACTGTACCAGCCCACGGGGTCCTTGTGGCCGTGCGTAGACGGTCGGTTCAGGCCGCTTCGCGCGCGACGAAGTGGACGATGCCGGTGGCTCCGCACGCCGGGCAGCGGCCGGCTTCGCGGTGCAGCACCAGAGCCGACGCGATGGTGTCCAGCATCATCTCCGCGGTGTCGACGCTCACCGAGCCTTTCGCCGCGATGCAGGGCACGCACAGCGCGCGGTCCAGGAGCGCGGCCGTGACGACCTCGTAGCGACGGATCTGGTGTTCCATGACATCACCGTACCGTCGGCCGGCTCCCTCGCACCATTGGGAAATGCCCGGTGCCGCCCTCAGGAAATCCCTGAGAGGCGCCACGCGCGGCTGGGCTGACTTCAGCGGGGGCGTTCGGCCGCCACCGACGGCGCGAACAGCGCCGGCAGCGTTCGCAGCGCGTCGGCCAGGCGCGGGCCGTGCCACGAAAAGGGCTTGCCGTCGACGAGGTGGATGCGCCCATCCCGCACGGCCGGAACGTCCGCGTACGCCGAGAAATCGGCGACGTGGGCACGGCGGAAGCGGAACGGCTCGTCGGGAAGCAGGATGACGTCGGGCCGCCGCGCCGCGACCTCGTCCAGCGTGACCGCGGGGTAGCGCTCGCCCGCGTCGGCGAACACGTTGGCGGCGCCGCAGGCCGCGAGCACGTCGTGGATGTAGGTGTCGGCGCCGATCGTCATGTACGGCTCGCGCCAGATCGCGTAGAACACCCGCGCGGGCGGGCGCCGCGCGACGAGCGTGCGCGTTTCATCGAGCCGGGCCTGGAGTTCGTCCGCCAGCGCGCCCGCGCGCGCTTCGGTACCCGTGACCTGCCCCAGCTCGCGGATCATCGCGATGGCCCCCATCGCCGTCCGCGGATACGTCACGTGGACGGCGATGCCCCACCCGCGCAGCGTCTCGACGTGCTCGCGCACGTTCTCCTCGACGTTGGCGATCACCAGGTCGGGAGCGAGGGCGCGGATCCGCGCGAGGTCCGGGTCCTTCTCGCCGCCCACCCGCGTCTTGCCGCGTAGCGCTTCGGCGGGCTCGCGACAGTAGACGGTGATCCCCACGAGCGCGTCGGCGAGGCCGAGATGACAGAGCAGCTCGGTGGTGCTCGGGATCAGCGACACGATGCGGGCCGGGCTCACTCCAGCGACAGCTCGGGCGCCCCCTCCCACCGGGGCTCGCCGTCTGGGCGGAAGTTCTTGGTGTTGACCCAGTGCAGGCCGTGGTGGAGGTTCATCTTGTACTTGCCGCCGCCGTAGCGCTCGCCGATCCAGCCCTCGGGATCCGCGAGGAACGGCTCCATCTCGGCGGACGGAAGGCGCGCGAGCCACTTGAAGCGGATCGTCCCGGCGTGAGGGACTTGCACGCCGATCGTCGCCGTGAATTCGGGCCACACGCGGAGGAACTCCCCGAGAATCTCTTTGCGGCTGGGCCGCTCCACCCCGCGGTTTTCGAGATTGCGTCGCAGATACGGCTCGATCAGCGTCCAGCACCACGCGGCGATCATTTGAGATGGGGGGCCCCTACGGCTCCCCCCATACCCCCCCGGCGCGCGGCGATCATTCGATCCGTACGACTCGCCACGTTACCTGTGATGAGCGGCGATCATTCGATCCGTACGACTCGCCATGTTCCCTGTGACGCGCGGCGACCATTCGATTCGTACCGCTCGCCGCGTTCCCCTGTGTCTGGGCGAAGTGTAACATTGCTCGTGTGAAGAACTTCGAGCTGGCGCGGTTGTTTTATGAGATGGCGACCCTGCTCGAGGTGCACGACGAGAGTCGGTTTCGGGTGCGGGCCTATCAGCGGGCGGCGCAGACGATCGAGGCGCTCAGCGAGGACGTCGAGAGCATCGCCGCGCGCGGCGGGCTCCAGAAGCTGCCGGGCGTGGGGCGCGACCTGGCCGCGCGCGCCGACGAATACCTCCGCACCGGACGCATCGGCCAGCTCGAGACCCTGCGCGGCGGACTGCCGCCGAGCTTCCTCGGCCTGCTCGAGATCCGCGGCCTCGGACCGCGGACCGCCAAGCTGCTCTTCGACCGTCTCGGCGTCGACTCGGTGGATCGCCTGGAGGCGATCTGCCATTCGAAGGAGATCCTGAGCGTCGGCGGCATGGGCGAGAAGACCCGCGAGAACATCCTCAAGGGCATCGCGCTGTGGAAGGCCGGACGCGCGCGCCTGCCGCTCACGCGGGCGCGGGCGATCGCCGTCCAGATCGCCGCCGCGCTCCGCGCGCACGGCGGAGTCGAGCGCCTCGAGATCGCCGGCTCCATCCGCCGGATGTGCGAGACCGTGAAGGACGTCGACATTCTCGTCACCTCGACCGACCCCGCGCGGGTGATCGGCACGCTGTGCGCGCTGCCCTCGGTCGGCGAGGTGCTGGGCCGGGGCGAGACCCGCGCCTCCGTCCGCCACCAGGACGGAGTACAGGTCGACTTGCGGGTCGTCGCGCCCGACGCCTTCGGCGCCGCGCTCCAGTACTTCACCGGCTCCAAAGCCCACAACGTCCGCGTGCGCGAGATCGCGGCGCGCCGCGGGCTCCGCGTGAGCGAGTACGGGGTCTTCGACGAAGCCACGGGCGCGCGCATCGCCGGCGCCACCGAGGAGGACGTGTACGTCGCGGTCGGGCTCGCCTGGATTCCCCCCGAGCTTCGCGAGAACGCCGGGGAGATCGAGGCCGCGCGCGAGGGACGGCTGCCCGCGCTGGTCACCGCCGAGGCCATCCGCGGCGATCTCCACGCCCATACCGAGTGGTCCGATGGTCACCATTCCCTGCAGCGTCTCGTCGAAGCCGCCGAGGGCCGGGGCTACGAGTACATCATCGTGTCCGATCACTCTCAGTCGACCGCGATCGCCAACGGACTGACCGTGGAGCGGCTGCGCGCCCAGCGGGAGGAGATCCGCGCGCTCCAGCCGCACCACCGCATCCGCATCCTCGCGGGGTGTGAGTGCGACATCCTCGCCGACGGCGCCATGGACTTTCCCGACGAGGTGCTCGGCGAGCTCGACGTCGTGCTCGCCGCCGCGCACTCGCGCTTCAAGCAGAACCGCGCCGAGATGACGGCCCGGATCGTGCGCGCGCTCGAGCATCCGCACGTCGACGTCCTCGCCCATCCCACGGGACGGCGCATCGGCACCCGCGAGCCCTACGACGTCGATCTCGAAGCGGTCTTCGCCGCCGCCCGCGCCCACGGCAAGGCCGTCGAGATCAACAGCTCCCCCGAACGCCTCGACCTCTCCGACACGCACGCGCGCCGCGCCGCGGAGCTGGGCATCCCCGTCGCGATCAGCACCGACACGCACTACCTCTCGGAGCTGGATCAGCTCGAGCTGGGCCTCGCGGTGGCGCGGCGCGCCTGGCTCACGTCAGCCCACGTCCTCAACACGCGCCCCCTCACCGACCTGCTCGCCTGGAAAGCTCGGAGGGGGGCAGCGGCCTGCCGGCTCGGGGACGTTAGACTCATCTCGCCATGATCGACACGTCGTTCGGCGAACCCGACGCGGGGGCGGAGAGCGCGTCGCCGCGCTCGTCGAGCAAGCCGGCGCCGGGCCCGCTGGCCCGGCTCCACATCCTGGTCGTCGACGACGATCAGGACACGCGCGAGATGCTGCGACAGATCCTCACCCACGCGGGCGCGCTGGTGACGACGGCCGCCGACGGCGAGAGCGCGCTGACCATCCTCCGGAACGTCTCCGCCGACGTGGTGATCAGCGACCTCTCGATGCCCCGCCACGATGGCCGCTGGGTCGTCCGCAACCTTCGCGCCCTCGAAGGTCCGCAGGGAAAAATCCCGGCCATCGCCGTCACCGCCTACCGAGAGACCGAGTCCGAGGCCGACGCGATCGCCGCCGGCTTCGACGTCTATCTGGAGAAGCCCCTCGATTTTCGCCGTCTCATCGACACGATCCTGCGCGTCGTGAAGCAGGCCTGACCCAATCGCCGGCGCGTTCTTCTGCTGCGCCAACTGCGCCCGCCACGCCGGCGAACGCGGGCTCGCCGACCGCGCCGCCTGATCCGCCGGCTACGTCTGCGAGAGGTTCAGCCAGCGGCCGGGGACGTCGGGGGGGCGCCAGGACTCCATCAGGTCCAGCAGGCGCGCTGACGTGTCGGCGGAGACGGAGAGCGGGTGGTATTCGCGGGGGACGAAGCCTTCGTCGAGCGCGTGGGCGATCATGCCGAGGAGTCCGTCGTAGTAGCCCTCGACGTTGAGCAGGCCGATGGGCTTTCGGTGAATGCCGAGCTGCGACCACGTGAGGATCTCCAGCGTTTCCTCGAACGTCCCGAGCCCGCCGGGCATGGCCACGAACCCGTCGGCGAGCGAGGCCATCAGCGCCTTGCGCTCGTGCATGCTCTCGACCACGCGCATCTCGGTGAGCCCGGGGTGCGCCAGTTCCTTGGAGGCGAGCGGTCGCGGGATGACGCCGATCACCTCGCCGCCCCCCTCGAGCATGGCGTCGGCCAGCACACCCATGAGGCCGATGCCGCCGCCGCCGTAGACGACGCCGAGCCGCCGGCGGATGAGCTCCCCCGCCATCTCGCGCGCGGCGCTGGCGTAGGCGGGACGTGCGCCCACGCCGGAGCCGCAGAAGACGCAGATCCGCTTCACCGCGCGCGCCGCACGTACGTGTCCTCGAACTCCGGGGTGAGCGTGCCCTCGCAGACTTCCTCGACCGGACCTTCGAGCTTGAGCGTGAAGTCCGGCCGCACGTGCACGGCCAGCTCGCCGCCGGGCATGCGCACGCTGATCCGGCCGTGGTCGCAGTGCCCGTTCTTCACGGCCGCGCTGGCCGCGCCGCACGACGACGAGCCCGAGGCCAGCGTGTAGCCGGCGCCGCGCTCCCAGATGCGGATCTCGATGGCGTCGCGCCCGAGCACGCGCGCGAACTGCACGTTGGTCCGGTTGGGGAACGCGGGATGGTGCTCGATCAGCGGGCCGAGGCGGCGCGTCTCGTCGTCGTCGAGACGGTCGCCGAACACCACGCAGTGCGGGTTGCCGACGGAGACGGCCGTGGCCGTCACCGTGCCCGCGTCCCCGAGCGAGAGCGACACCCCGACGGCCTCGGCGGCCCCGTGCGTCATCGGAATCTCGGCCGGGCGAAACGTCGCGTGGCCCATCTCCACGGTCACGAACGTGACGCGGCCGTTCTTGGTCTGGCACTGGCACTCGACGATCCCGCCCGGCGTGTCGACCGTGAACACGTCGCGCTTGGCGTGGCCGTGATCGCGCAGGAACTTGGCGAAGATCCGGAGCCCGTTGCCGGACTTCTCGGCCTCGCTGCCGTCGGGATTGAAGATCCTGAGCCCGAAGTCCGCGCGCGTCGAGGGCACGCGCAGCAGGATGCCGTCGGAGCCCACGCCCCAGTTGCGGTCGCAGATCTTGACGATCGCCGCCGTGCTGAGCGGCCCCGGCAGGTCTGCCTCCTGCATCACGAGATAGTCGTTGCCGAGCCCGTGGCCCTTGACGAAGGGAATCATCGGCCCGACACCTTCACCCGGCAGCCCCGCGCCGACGACAGATACCCGGCGTAGATCACCTCCACCACGTCGCGCGCGAGCGCGCCACCGGACAACGGCTCGCGCCGCCCGCCGATCGCGTCGACGAAATCTTCGAGCTCCTGCGGATACCCGCGCATCCAGTCCTCCTCGGGGGCCGGAAACTGCCAGCCCGCCTTCGTCTCGACCTTCTCGGAGATGTACTCGTCGCCCCACACCGAGGCATCGGGCGCGTACGCCATGACGGTGGTGCTGGGGGTGATGTTGGCCTGGAGCACGCCGTTGGTCAGATAGGCGGTCACCACGTTGCGCACACCGCCCAGCGTGACGTCGTTCGAGTGGATCGTCGCCTTGGTGCCGTCGTCGAACGTTATGACGGCGAGGGCCCAGTCCTCCACGTCCTCGGGGGCGGCGCGGAGAAACGGCGTGCGCCCGGCGACGTCGGGGAGCGCGGTGAGTCGCGCGGTGTCAGCGAGCACGCTCACGGGAAGAATCGGGCGCCCGCGGCGCGTCTGTCCCTCGTGGCGCTTGAGCTGGAGGACGACGCCGACGGGATGGGAGCCCATGCGCAAGAGCGAGCCGCCGCCGGCCGTCCGCCAGCGCCGCGCGTAGGCGGCGTGCGAGCCCGAGTGGCTCTCCTCCGCTCGCAGCTCCAGCACCGTACCGCCGGAGGCGTCCATGAGCCGGCGCAGCTTGGCCACGGGCGGCGCGTAGACGAAGTCCTCCGCGTAGCACAGGGTGACGCCGGCGCCCTCCACCGCGTCGAGCACGGCGTCCGCGTGGGTCAGCGCGGTCTCGAGCATCTTCTCCGGCGGGTCCGTCGCCTCGCCGAAGTATCCGGTGAGCGGTTTCTCCACGATCAGGTGGCGGCCCGCCCGCGCGGCCGCGATCGCGATCTCGTGGTGGACGTCGGTGGTTGCGCAGACGTCCACGACCTCGACGTCGGGGCACGCGAGGAGATCGCGATAGTCGGTGAACACGCGCCCGATCCGGTGGCGCCGGGCAAAGGCCTCGGCGTCCGCGCCCGTCCGCGCGCACACGGCGGCCAGCTCCACGCGGTGTCCCCGAAGCCCTCGATAGTTCACAGCGTGCAGATCCGCCGCGAACCGCGCCCCCACGATCCCGATCCCCAGCGGCTTCACCCGCGCCTCACCTCACCCTTGGGGCACGCGCCGGCAGGCGCGTGACGACCATCGGAAGGGGGGCTTTCCCCCCTCCGAGCCTATCGTCGGTCGATCGGAACGTAGGCCTGGGGGGCCGGCCCCATGTACTCCGCGCGCGGCCGGATGAGACGGTTGTTGGCGTGCTGCTCCAGCACGTGGGCGGCCCAGCCGACGACCCGGCTCATGGCGAAGATCGGCGTGAACTGGTCGGTCGGAATGCCCATGGTCTTGTACGCCGCGCCCGAGTAGAGGTCGACGTTGGGATAGATGTGCTTGGCTTCGGTGACCGCGCGCGCCACGATGTTGAGGATCTCCACGGAGCTGGTGTCGCCGGCCTGCTGTCCGAGCTCGGTGGCGAGGCGGCGCAGGTGCTTGGCGCGCGGATCCTCGACACGGTAGACGCGGTGCCCGAAGCCCATCAGCCGCATCTTGTCGGCGATGGCCTTCTTGATCCACGCCTCGGCGTTCTGCGGCGACTTGATCTTCTCGACGACCAGCATGACCTGCTCGTTGGCGCCGCCGTGGAGCGGCCCCTTGAGCGCGCCGATGCCCGAGACCACCGCCGAGTGCAGGTCCGAAAGCGTGGCCGCGGTGACCCGGGAGGCGAACGTGGAGGCGTTGAACTCGTGGTCGGCGTGCATGATCAGCGCGACGTCGAAGGTCTTGGCCTCCAGCGCCGTCGGCTTCTTGCCGCTCAGCATGTAGAGGAAGTTCGCGGCCAGGTTCATGCGCGGATTCGGGGCGATCAGCGGCTTGCCCCGGCGGATGCGCTCCCAGGCCGCGACCAGGGTCGGCATCTGGGCCGTGATCCGCGTGGCCTTGCGCAGGGTGGCGTCCCGCGAGTTGTCGGCGGCGTCGGGATCGAAGGCGGACAGCGCCGACACGCCGGTCCGCAGCACCTCCATCGGCGTCGTCTTGCGCGGGAGCAGGCGCAGCATGGCGACGAGCTTGGGCGGCAGCCGGCGATTGGCGGTGGCCGAGAGCGCCTTGACCTCCGCGTCCAGCTCCTTCCGGCTCGGCAGCCCGCCCTGCCAGAGGAGGTAGATCGTCTCCTCGAACGAGGAGTGGGCGACGAGATCGTCCACGTCGTAGCCTCGATAGAGCAAGCGGCCCTCACGACCGTCGATGAAACAGATCTCCGAAGTCGAAACGACGACGTCTTCGAGGCCTTCCTTGAACGTGCTCATACGGTTCCCCCGGTTTCCGAAACGGTTCGAAACGCGTTCGCTTTTATCATAGCTCGCATGAGGCATCAAGGCGGGTCATCGGTGGTCGCCTTCTACGACCGGCACCCGATCAGCGAGGCCCACGTGATGGCGGCGCTGCGTCGCCGCGGGCTCGTCTCCGGCCGCGGCGTCACCCCCGAGGACCTGGTCGAGTTCGACCAGGATCACTACGGTGGGCCGGCCGCCGTGGACACACTGGCCCGTCGCGCGGGCGTCGGGGCCGGGTCGCGGGTGCTCGACGTGTGCGCCGGGCTCGGCGGCCCCGCCCGCGTGCTGGCCCACCGTCGAGGCTGCCGGGTCGTGGCGTGCGAGCTGAACCACGGCCGCGCGGCCGGCGGAGCGCGCCTGACCCGGCTCGTGGGGCTGGCCGGACGGATCGCCATGGTCCGAGCGGATGCCCTGGCCCTGCCCTTTGCCCCGGCGAGCTTCGACGCCTGCCTCAGCCAGGAAGGATTGCTCCACATCGACGACAAGGCCACGGTGCTCGCGGAATGTCACCGCGTGCTCGCGTCCGGCGGACGCCTCGCCTTCACCGACTGGGTCGCCCAGCCGCGGCTGGGCGACCGGGAGCGCGGCCAGCTCCGCCGGTGGATGGCCGCGACCACGCTCCAGGGTCTGGACGGTTACCGCACGCTCCTGGGTCGCGCCGGGTTTCGCGCCGTCGAGGCCGAGGACGTGTCGGTCGAGTGGCGTTCGGTCCTGAGAGGGCGCGTGGCGAAGTTCAGGGCCACCCGCGCCGAAGCCGTCGCCACGCTCGGCGAGGTTCGTTATGCCGAGTACGATCAGCTCTTCGCCTTCTTCGTCGGGCTCGTGGAGGACGGCAAGCTCGGCGGCGGCCGCTTCACCGCGACACGTTGACGGGGAGAGGGGCAAAACACGGAAAATGATTTCACGGATTGCCCCGGTCGCGGCTTTTTGTCGATAGTGGTCGCCACACTCAATGGAGAGGACTAGGACGACTATCGCCGGTCGTGGGCGAGCGCCTCTCGGAAGCTCCGCGTGGCCGCGGCAGGTTGCCCTCGACGAGATACGGAGCGGTTCCCCCGCGCCGCGTCGCGCGCGACAGGATCCCCGTCATCCGTTCACCTTCGACAGTCCTGTGCAGAACGGTGGGCTGGCGCCCCTGCACGGTCTGCACGTCATGCTGGTCGAGGACAACGCCGACGCGCGCAACATCATCCGGCGCGTGCTCGAGCACTGCGGCGCGATCGTGACCGTCGCGGAGACGGCGCGGGCCGCGCTCCGGCGGCTGCGCGCGATGCCGGGCCGGCCGCACGTCCTCGTGAGCGACATCGCGCTGCCCGAGCACGACGGGTACTGGCTGCTGCGCCAAGTGCGCGCCCTGGGGCGGCTGGCCACCCTGCCCGCCATCGCCATCACCGCGCACCGCAACGAGTACGATCGCGAGGAGACGCTGGCCGCGGGCTTCCAGGAGTACTTCCACAAGCCGCTCGACCTCGTCGCCTTCTCGCGCGCCATCGCGCGCCTCGCCCGCTAGCTCAGCGGAATTTCTTGAGGAGGTCTTTGAAGCCGCGCTCGGCGCGGTCGGGGTCGAGGGTGCGAGCGAGTGAGGACGGCAGGCGGATCGAGGGGGAGTCGGCGGGACCGGTGACTTTCGCCTGCATCACTCCGCGGTCGTGCTCGACCGTGACGTCGGCGTTCACGCGGGCGCTCGCCATCGCGTAATCTCCCCTCGCCCGGACCGTCATGGACCGGCTCGTGTACACCAGGTCGCGCGTGGTGACGACTCCGTTGGTGATCTCGAAGCCGCCCGCGATGGAGTCGAACTCGAGCGGTGAGCCGGCGAGCGTCGCGGGCAGATCGGGATTCAGCCGTGAAGCCGCCGAGCCGACTCCGCGCACGAGTCCCCCGAGCAGCGTGAGCGCCCGCGTCCCCACGACCCTGCCGGCGCCGACGTGGACGCGTCCACGTCCCGACAGCGTGCGGAGGGGATCGGCCGGCGCGAGCGTGAGCGTCCCCGTGAGGTCGAAGAGACCCACCACCGCGTAGTCGAGACAGAGGAAGTCGACGACCACGGGCTCGAGCGGAATGCGCTCGATCGCCAGCTCCGACAGCTCGGCCCGCGTCGGCGCCGACGTCGTGGCGACGAGCCGGGTCTTCGCGGTGCCGCGGGCGATGCCTGACGTGAGCGGCTCGGCCACGAGGCGGCCGTCGCGCCAGCTCACGCTCGCCTTCACCGTGGCCAGCCGGAGCGTGCGGCGCCGCGGCTCCGCGCACGCGGCGCTCGTCCGCGTGACCGTGGCGTCCCGCCACTCGAGCTCGCCGACGGCACGCGGGCGGCCGAGGGAGCCGGACAGGTCGAGCCGGCCCGTGAGGGCACCACCCATCGCCGGTTCGTCTCCGAGCACCGATGCCGCCAGTGGGCGTACGTCCTCGCCGTCGATCGCCATCCGGCCACGCAGGCTGGCCTCGGCCAGCGTGCGCGCGCCGGCGAGACCGATCGTCCCGTCGGAGATCTTGACCCAGAGCCCGCCCGGCACGACGCGCGCCGCGCCGGAGAACGCCAACCCGCCGGCGGACGGCGAGAGGCTGGCGTCGACGTCCTCCAGGCGCTGTCGTAGCGTCACCCCCGCCGTCCCTCGCCGCTCGTAGACGACGGTCCCTTTCTCGATCACCACGCGGGTCGCCAGTCCCGCGGGCACCGCCGCGCCGCCACCGATGCGGGGAGCGCGCGGCACCGCCGCCGCTTCTCGCGGGCCGCCGAGACTCGCGAAGTTCCAGCGCCCACCCGGGCCATGGGTGAGCGTCATGATGGGGCGCCTGAGCATCACGGTGGTGAACTCGAACCGACCGCGCAGCAGCGGCCAGAGCTTCAGCCGGACCTCCGCGTGGTCGAGACGAACGAACGGATCGCCGCCGAACGCGGGATCCTCGGCGATCTCGACGTCGCGCAGACGCACGGCGGGATACGGCCACGCGGCCACGGACGCGGAGCGAAACCGCACGGGCCGAGCCAATGCCTGGCTGGCGCTGGACGCGATCAGTGACTGGACGCGGGGAGTGTCAACGACGCGGGGCAACAGCGCGGTCGCGGCGATCACCAGGACGACGCCCGCCGCGAGGGCAATGACTATCCACTTCACGGGTCGCGAGCCGGTCGGAGTGTTTGGAGGAGCGCCCTGGGTTCCCCGGGGCGCGACGAGCGTCGGGGCCGAGCCCCTTGGCCGAGGAATCGGGGGGCCCGGGCGGGGCCCCCCGTATCACCGATCACGCCGTCTGGATTGCCGACAGCTTCCAGCGGTTGGGGCCGACCGGACGCGTGAACGTCCAGTACTCGTCGACCTCGGTCGGGGCGCTGCGAGAGCCGTCCACGACGTTGCCGGAAGCGTCGTCGACCGTGTAGTCGAGCATCGAGGCGGTCAGATGCAGGGTGACGAAGTCCTGGCCGTTCTCCTGCCAGGCCTCGGTCACGTCGGTGCTCCGGATGTCGACCTTCTCCACCCGGTTCGTCTGCTTGGCCACGCGCAGCCGATCGCACTGGTCCTGAAGGACCGCGTAGATCTCGGAGCCCAGATGGTCGCGTACCCACGCGATGTCGCGCATGGTGACGGCCTGCTGGACGCCCTGGAACATGCGCCGCGCGGTGTCGGTCATCGCGGCGGGGTCGAACGACGGATCCATCGAGCGGATGTGCCCGATCCCGCGCTCGAGATCGCCCTCCGCGGCCGGCATCTCCGGCGTGATCGTCGCGGTGCCGCCGGCCGCCGTCTCGGTCGCGCCGTAGGCGCTGGACGTACCGCCGGCGCCCGCATAGGCCGGGACTGGCGCTTCCGCGCGGCGGCGACGGAGGAACATCACCAGCAGCACGATGCCGCCGCCGATCAGCAGGATCTCCATGAGCCCGATACCGCCGAAGCCGTGTCCGAGACCGCCCATGCCGCCGAAGAGCATGCTGCCCAGCAGGCCACCGAGCGCGAAGCCGGCGATGCCGCCCATGATCCCGCCGAAGAAGCTGCGCTGCGGGGCCATCGGCGCCGGCGCGGCCGGCTGGCTGAGTGAGCGCGACGGGCTCGACGGCGTCGACGGCGCGACGGGCGACGGCGACGGTCGAGCGGGTGACGAAAACGATCGTGAGCCGCGACTACCGCCGCCCGAGGCCCGCGCCCAGGCGTCCGCGCTCACGAGAACGAGTCCAAGGCAGGCAACCAGGCTCGTGATAGCCAGTACCTTCCGAGTCTTCACGTGAACCTCCCCCGCCCCGGCGTTGGGGCGTCCGCCCATTGTATCCCGTTCACGGGATCAACAGGACTTTGCCGGTCGTCTTGCGGCCCTCCAGAGCCCGGTGCGCTTCCGCGGCGTCCTTGAGCGGAAACTCGAACTCGGTGCGCAGCTTGAGCTTGCCGTCGCGGATCCAGCCCAGCAGCTCGCCGGCGCGCTGGACGAGCTCCTCGCGACTGGCCACGTGGTGGTTGAGGCTCGGGCGGGTGACGAACAGCGAGCCCTTGGCGTTGAGCACCTGGAGATCGAAGGGCCCCACCGGGCCGCTCGACTGGCCGTAGAGGGCCATCATGCCGCGCGGGCGCAGGCAGTTGAAGCCCTTGTCGAAGGTCGTCTTACCGACGGAATCATAGACGACATTGACGCCTTGTCCGCCGGTCAGGCGCTTGACCTCGGCCTCGAAGTCCTGCGTGCTGTAGAGGATGACGTCGTCCGCTCCGGCCTCGCGGGCGAGCTTGGCCTTCTCCTCGGTGGACACGGTCCCGATCACGCGCGCCCCCCGCATCTTCGCGATCTGGCACAGGAGCAGGCCGACCCCGCCCGCGGCGGCGTGGACGAGGCAGCTGTCGCCCGGCTTCAGCGGATACGTGGAGCACGCGAGATAGTGCGCGGTCATCCCCTGGAGCATGGCCGCCGCGCCCTGCTTGGGCGTGAGACCGCCGGGCAACACGACGAGCCGGGCCGCGGGCACCGTCGCGTACTCCGCGTACGCGCCGGGCACGCCGGTGTACGCGACCTTGTCGCCGACCTTCACGTCGGTCACGCCCGACGCGACCGCCGAGACCGTACCTCCCGCCTCCATGCCGACCGTCAGCGGCAGCTCCGCCTTGTATTGTCCGGAGCGGAAGTAGACGTCGATGTAATTGATCCCCGCGGCCTCGACCTTGACGACCGCTTCGCCGGCCTTGGGCGTCGGAGCGGGAACGTCCTCGTAACGCATGACCTCGGGACCACCGGGCGCGTGAACGCGAATCGCCTTCATCACGGACCTCCCTGGGGAATGTGCTGGACGAGATGCCTTCAGCGCCGTGGATTATACCGCCGGGATCGTCAGGGGGCGCGTCCGGGCGCAACCGGATGATGCTGACCCGTCGTCGCTCGTCGCATCGCGGCCCGTGCCGCCGGCCAGTGGCGAAGGACGGGCGGCACGATCGGCAGCACGCTCCGGATCGCCATCATCGACACGCGCAGCGCCGCCGCCCGCCGAGTGTTCCAGGGAAAGCCGTAGGCGTCGCGCAGCGCGGGCGGGAGGAGACCGATGGTGGCCAGGCGCATGACGGCCAGCGCGGGCCACGCGGGTGCCGACATCGGCGGATGGAGGACGCCGCGGGCGAGGGCGCGCGCGGTGTCGGTGACGTGGATCTCGCCGCTCGCGAGCCGGTCGGCCACGTACGAGGCGAGCGCGGCCGCGGTGCGCGGCAGCGTGCCAGGCGGAATGCGCAGGAGGCTCTCGATGCCCGCGCTCTCGGCGCAGTAGGCGTCGCGCTCGGCCGCCGAGAGCGGCCGCACGTAGAGCCCGTAAGCCAGCAGGAACGAATCGACGAGGGTCGCGTGCACCCACGCGAGCAGCGCGGGATCGCACGCCGAGTAGCGCGTGCCCGCCGCGAACGGACCCGCCGCGTCCGGCAGCCGCCCGTGGACGCGCTCGTGAATGGCGTTGATCCGATCGGCGGCCTGCTGCGCGTCGTCGCGCTCGCCGAACGTGAGAGCGAGCATCGCGCCGAGCGTGCGGTGAAGCCGGCGCCAGCCGCCGAAGGCCTCGGCGCGGAAGGCGCTGTGCTCGGCGACGCCCGATGCGACCAGCGGATGCGCGAACTGCATGAGGATGGCCCGGCCCCAGCCGAGCAGGAGCACGGTCTCCCGGTGGATGGTCCAGGAGATCGGCGGGTCCACCGGAGGGGTGCTTCGCGGGCTCAGCGCATCTTGCCCAGGTCGATCGCGAAGCGCGAGATCAGCTGACCTTCCGGGTTCTTGATCACCAGCACGAGCTTGGCGTCGCCGGCGATCTCGCGGTTGGGAAACGCGTAGACGGACCGGGCGAGATAGGACCCGTTGCCCCGCGGCAGGCCCGTGCGCTCGTTCTGCACGAACGACGGCTCGATCTCGCGGTCGGCCACCAGCAGGCGCGGCGCGTAGTAGCGCGCGAAGTCCGCGCGGGGACCGTGCAGCTCGACCCAGACGGTCAGCCGCTCGCGCACGTCCTGGAGGAGCTTGTCCTGGTCCTGCGGCTTCACCGGCTCGTTCTTGAAGGTGGCGTTGCGGGAGGCCAGGGCGAGCCGATAGAACGGCGTGATCACGGTCACGCTCTCGCCCGACGGGTGCTCCACTCGCCATTCCGTGTCGAAGCGGGCCTCCGTGGTCACGCTGCGCTGGCCGACCCGCAACGCCTCGGCCTGCTGGGCCTGGGTGAGGGTCAGGAACGCGGCGGCCGTGGGCGTGGTGGCCATGACCCATCCGAGGACGCCGAGAACGAGCCCCAGCGGCCTCACGGCGCCTTTCCCACGAGCACGCGGTTGAAGCCGGCGGGGTCGAAGTACTTGGCGGCGACGCGCTGCACGTCGGCGGCGGTCACGCGGCCGATGACCTCGCGGTAGCGGTCGGCGTAGTCGAGCCCGAGGCCGAGATCCTCCACCGCCACGATGAAGTCCGCCATCTTCGACGACGTGTCGAGCCGCAGCGGGAAGCTGCCGATCAGGTAGTCCTTGGCGCTCGTCAGCTCGCGCTCGGTCACCGGATCGCGCCGCATGCGGTTGAGCTCCTCCTCGATGAACGCGACGGCCTTGGCGGCCTCGGCGGCGCGGGTCTGCGTGCTCACCAGGAACCGCGCCCCGTGCTTGCCCGGCGCCAGGTGACTGCGCACGTCGTAGGCCAGCCCGCCCTCGTCGCGCACGCGCGTGTAGAGCCGCGAGGTGGAGCCGCCGCCGAGGATGTACGAGGCGACGGTCAACGGGTAGTAATCCGGATCGCTCTGAGTCACGCCCTGGCGGCCGAGCAGCACGGTGGTCTGGGTCAGATCGCGGGTGATGGCCTCGCGGCGGGGCGCCGGACCGGGCGCGGCGACCGGCACCGCGGCGGGCGGCGTGGTCGGACGCGGCCAGGCGCCGAAGCGCGCGAGGATCTCGCGCCGGGCTTCGTCGACGGTCACCGCCCCCACCACCGCCACGATCGTGGCGTCCGGCCGCGCGTGCTCGCGGTAGAAGCGCACGACGTCGTCGCGGGTGAGCGCGCCGACCGATTCCCGCGTGCCTTCCACGGGCATGCCGTAGGGATGACCGGGGAACACGAGCTTGGCCAGCGCGCGCGAGGCCACCGCGCCCGGGTTCTCCTCCATGCGCTGCAGTCCGGCCTGGATCTCGGTCACCTTGCGCTTGAGCTCGGCCTCCGGGAACGCCGGCGTGAGCACGACCTCGCCGAGCAGATCGAGACCGAGCGTGAGATCGCGCTTGAGCACCGAGAGCCAGACCACCAGGCCGTCGCGCCCGGCGCCGGCGTCGACCCGCCCTCCGACGAACTCGATCGCGGAGTCGAGCTGCTGGCCGGTGCGCTTGGCCGTGCCCCGCGTGAGGAGCGCGCCCGTGAGGTTGGCGAGACCGGCGCGGTCCGGCGGGTCGTTGACCGCGCCCGCGTGCGTGTACACGCGGACGGCCACGATCGGGATGGCCGGGCGCTCGGCGACGAGCAACACGATGCCGTTGGGCAACACCTCGCGGTGCACCGCGGGCGCGGGGGTCGCGGGCGGGGTCGCGACCAGCAGGATCAGGACGGCCAGCACGGCCGGAGCGATCCGCCTCACGCGCGTGGCTCTCTCGTTCATCGCTTGGGCAAGAGCGTGCCGACGTTCTTCAGGTCCGGCGGAAACCAGCTCTTGGCCACGCGCTGGAGGTCCGCGGCGGTGAGCGCGCGGATGCTCTCGAGGAATTTGTCCTTCCGGGCGTATCCGCCGAGCAGCTCGAAGCGCGCCAGCAGCGAGGCCCGGCGGAAGATCGAGTCCTCCTGGAAGACGAACCCGGCCTCGGTCTGGTTCTTCGCGCGCGTGAGCTCCTCGTCGGTCACCGGCTCGTTGCGGAGCCGCTCCATCTCCGCGAGCAGCTCGTTCTCGAGGGTCTCCGGCGTCTGGCCGGGCAGCGGCGTGGCCCAGAACCAGAAGACGTTGGGATCGAACGAGAAGTACGAGTAGTCGCCCCCGGCATCCAGCGCGAGCTGGCGCTCGTACACGAGGTGGCGGTAGAGACGCGAGGCGCGCCCGCTGCTGAGCACGGTCGAGAGCAGCTCGAGCGCGGCCGCGTCGGCCGAGGTGTGATTGGGGACGGGCCACGCGAGATAGACGACCGGCAATCGCGCCTCCGGCCGGCGCAGGGTCACTCGCCGCTCGCCGTCCTGCGCGGGCTCCACGGCCGTCACCGCGGGCGGATTGGGCGCGCGGGCGATGGCGCCGAACCGGCGCGTGATCTTCTCCATCAGCTCCGGACCCTTGACGTCGCCCGCGACGACCAGGATCGCGTTGCCGGGGACGTAGTAGGTGTCGTAGAAGGCGCGGAGCTGCGGGGGCGTGATGCGGCCGAGGTCCTCCATCCACCCGACGGTCGGCTGGCCGTACGGGTGCGCCTTGAACGCGATCGCGCTCACGGCCTCGCCGAGGAAGCCGGCGGGATCGTCCTCGGTGCGGGTGCGCCGTTCCTCGATGACCACCTGCCGCTCGGAGTCGATGTCCTTGGGATCGAGGGTCAGGTTACGCATGCGGTCGGCTTCCAGATCGAGCACGAGGTCGACGCGGTCGGCGGCGATGTTGACGTAGTACGACGTCACGTCCTGGGTGGTGAACGCGTTGTTCTTCCCCCCGTTGCGCTCCACCAGCTCGGAGAACTCGCCGCGCGGATGGGCGGTCGTGCCCTTGAACATCATGTGCTCGAGGAAGTGGGCCAGGCCGGTGGCGCCGCGCTGCTCGTTGCGCGAGCCCACGCGGTACCACACCTGGATGGACGCGATCGGGCTCCGGTGGTCTTCGAGCAGCAGCACCCGCAGCCCGTTGTCGAGCGTGGTGGCCAGGACGGGATCGGCGGCCCGACTCGGGGCCACCGGCAGCAGGGCGAGCACCACGAACAGGAGGGTCGGCAGGTGACGCATCAGTCGATTATAGCCATGCGTGGGATATCATCGCGACGCTCGAGCGATCCGGACGTTCGAGCAGTCTGGAGGAGGCCCCATGCTGGGAGACGTGGTCGAGCTGTCGGTCGTGGTGAGAGACCTGGACGAGGCCATCGCGCGATTCACGAAGCTCTACGGCCTCACCGTGCACCATCGCGGCGAATCGAAGGAGTTCGGGTTCAAGAACGCCATCCTGCCCACCGGAATCGGCCACATCGAGCTGTTGCAGCCGACCGACCCGAACAAGGCGGTCGGGAAATTTCTCGAGAAGCACGGCGAAGGCGTGTATCTGGTCGGCTTCGAATGCGCGGACATTCCCGGCTCGGTCGCCAAGCTGCGCGGCGAGGGCGCCCGGGTGGACAACCCGAAGCCCGACATCGCGTGGGTCCATCCGCGCGAAAGCCACGGCCTCTTCGTCGAGCTTCGCAAGCGCGAGAAGTACGACTGATGGAGCTCGCGGAATTGGTTGACGGTCTCACGTTGGGGGTCGGCTGGCCTGGGTCCTCGAAAAGAGGAGCTTCGCTCCTCTTTTCTGCGAAATCGGCGCCGACTCCCAACGTGAGACCGTCAACCAATTCCGCAAGGACTCATTAGAGCAGCTGCTGCAGAAGCGTTCGGCCGTCGGGCCAGGGGCCGTAGCCCGCGTCGGCGTTGATGTGGCCGGCGCCGGGAAGCGTGATCAGACGACTGCCCCAGGCGTGCGCGAAGGCCTCGGCGCGCGACGGCTCGACGAAGGGATCGTCGCCGCTCGCCACCACGATGCTCGGGAACGGAAGTCGCGCGAGCGGCATCGGGCTGAAGGTTCGCACCTCGTCCGGGGTGTGCACCGGCGAGTCGACGTCCGCCGGCGCCACCAGCAACGCGGCTTTCACCGAATGGGGGGCCCCGACATGGCCCCCCACACCCCCCAACGCTCGGGGCGCCCCGGCACAGCCGTGGCGCCCCTCGAAAGCGCGGGTCGCCCAGTGGGCGACGAGCGCGCACGCGAGGCTGTGGGCGACGAGCACCGGCGGCGAATCGCACTCGCGAACGGAGCGGTCGAGCGTGGCCAGCCAGTCGGCCAGCCGCGGCTCCAGCCAGTCATCCTGGACGACGCGGCGGCACGCGGGATCTGCGCGCTCCCAGTGACTCTGCCAGTGGTCCGGCCCCGAGTCGGCGTATCCGGGCAGGATCAGGATCGGCGTGGAGGTCATGATCCGGTCGTCGTCGGATGGCCGCTATGGCAGCAGATCGGCCACGGCGATCTCCCTCGACGGAAACGCCAGGGGTGTCACGGTCGCGGGCGGGGCATATCTACTGACGGATCGATACGCCCAGCCATAAATCGCCGACGCGTCCTGAGCCGGCTCGCGATAGATCTCGAGGACGCGATCGACGAGATTGACGATCCAGTAGTCGGCAAGGCCGGCCCGCGCATACAGGCTGCCCTTGCGCCGGCGGTCGAACGTGAGACTCGATTCGGCGACCTCCACCACGAGCACCGGACGCGCGGGGTGTTCGTGGCGGTAATCCCTGGGGTGTCCAGCCACGACGGCCACGTCAGGCTCCGGCTCCGACTCGTCATCGAGCGAGAGCGGTGCCTGCGTCCGGGTGACCCATCCCGGGGGAAGCGCCGCCCTGATCGCGTACTCCACCACGCCGATTCCTGAGGAGTGATACGGATACTGCGGCTCGGCGACGACGAGGTCGCCGCCGATCAGCTCGAGCGGCTCCCCGTCGAAGACTCCGAGCTCGACGAGCCGATCGTATTCGGTCCGTTTCCAGCGTCTCAGCGTCAGCGGGACCTGCGCCACGTCTTCACTCTAGCCCGTCCCCGCCGGCCCGAGCAATGTCGACCATCAGATACAGTCTGGCGACTTCTCGCCTGGCGTATGCTGGGCACCGGCAAAATCCGGAGGAGGCTTCCATGGATTACGGCGTCGTCATGTTCCCGACCGAGTACGCGATGGCCCCCGACGAGCTCGCACGGGCGCTCGAGGAGCGCGGGTTCGAATCGGTGTGGTTCCCGGAGCACACGCACATCCCGGCCAGTCGCCAGAGCCCGTGGCCGGGCGGTGGCGATCTGCCCCGCGAATACTGGTCCTCCTACGATCCGTTCATCGCGCTGATGGCGGCGGCCGCGTCCACCAAGCGCCTCAAGCTCGGCACCGGCATCTGCCTGGTGATCGAGCGCGATCCGATCACGCTGGCCAAGGAAGTCGCCACCCTCGATCGATTGTCGGGCGGGCGTGTGCTGTTCGGCATCGGCGGCGGCTGGAACGCCGAGGAGATGGCCGATCACGGCACCGCCTTCAAGTCGCGCTGGCGGGTCCTGCGCGAGCGGGTTCTGGCAATGAAGAAGATCTGGACCGAGCGCGAGGCCGAGTTCCACGGCGAGTTCGTGAGCTTCGACAAGATCTGGGCCGACCCCAAGCCACTGCAGCGGCCGCATCCCCCGATCATCATCGGCGGCGACGGCGCCACCACGTTCGACCGCGTGGTCGAGTTCGGCGACGGCTGGATGCCGATCATGCGCGGCCAAGGCAACCCGCTGGAGAAAATCCCCGAGCTGCGCGAGCGGCTCCGCAAGGCGGGCCGCGATCCCCGCTCGGCGCCGGTGTCCATCTTCTTCGCCCCGCCCAAGAAGCCCGCGCTGGACGCGCTGGCGGCGGCCGGCGTCGAGCGCGCGATCTTCGGCCTGCCCTCCGAGCCCCGCGACGCGATCCTCCCCCGCCTCGACGCCTACGCCGCGGCGATGAAGTCCTGAGCCCATCGACGTGCGGTGCGGCGCGATAGTGAGGGTCAGACCTTGAACCAAGGTCAAATTGCGAGCTTCCTCTGGGGCGTCGCTGATCTGATCCGCGACACGTTCAAGCGAGGCAAGTACCAGGACGTGATCCTGCCGCTCACCGTGCTTCGGCGGCTCGATTGCGTGCTGGCGCCGACGAAGGTCAAGGTGCTCGAGACGCAGGCGAAGTACAAGGGCAAGCTCGAGGATCTGGGGCCCCAGCTCCGGCGCGCGTCGCGCTTCGCCTTCTACAACACCTCACGCTACGACTTCGACAAGCTGCTCGCGGACGCGCCCCACCTCGCCGCCAACCTGCGCAACTACATCGCCGGCTTCAGCCCGAACATGCGCGAGGTGCTGGAAAAGTTCGACTTCGACAACACCATCAGCAAGCTCCACGAGGCCGGGCTCCTCTTCCAGGTGATGGAGCGCTTCAAGAACGTCGATCTCCATCCCGACGTAATCGACAACGCGACGATGGGGACGATCTTCGAAGAGCTGATCCGCAAGTTCAACGAGGCGCTGAACGAGAATCCGGGCGAGCACTTTACCCCGCGCGACGTCGTTCACCTCATGGTCGACCTGCTGCTCGCCGGCGACGAGGAGCGGATACACCCCAAGGGCATCGTGCTCACCGTCTACGACCCCTGCTGCGGATCCGGCGGCATGCTCACGATCTCCAAGGAGCACATCACCGTCGGCGTGCGGAAGAACGGCGACCTCGCTCTCGGGCCGCTCAATCCCGCGGCCGAGGTCCACCTCTTCGGTCAAGAGGTCAACCCCGAGACCTTCGCCGTCTGCAAGTCCGACCTGTTCATGAAGTCCCACAAGGGCGAGGACGCCGAGCGCATCGCGTTCGGGAGCACGCTCTCGAACGACCGCCACGCCCGCACGCAGTTCGACTACCTGATCGCAAATCCGCCGTACGGCAAGGACT
Organism: Candidatus Acidiferrum sp.; assembly: GCA_035317605.1. Taxonomy (GTDB): domain Bacteria; phylum Methylomirabilota; class Methylomirabilia; order Rokubacteriales; family CSP1-6; genus DATHGT01. Next base: position 33,892 of record DATHGT010000271.1, read on the forward strand.
GGAAACGCGATGAGGACGCGGTGGACGCCGAGCACGAGCGCGGGACGACCGGACGCTTCGGCCCGGGTCTGCCGAGAATCAGCGACGGCCAGTTCCTCTTCCTGCTCCACATGCTCGCCCACATGAAAGAGCCCACCAAGGGCGGCTCGCGAGTCGCGATCATCATGAACGGCTCGCCGCTCTTCACCGGCGA
>DATHGT010000272.1:0-13045 GCA_035317605.1 Candidatus Acidiferrum sp.
CTCGGGCGCGCGCAGGATCGCCGAGACCACGACCACGAAGAGCCCGAGGACCCCCACGTACAGCAGAAGGGTCAGCAGCACGACCCGTGTCCCCTTCCTCATGACACGGCCACTCGCGGAGCGCAACGCCTACGCCGGGGCGCGGAGCGCGGAGGACTGAGGATCCTCATGACACGGCCACTCGCGGAGCGCCACGGCTTCGCCGGGGCGCGGAGCGCGGGGGGCTTGGGGGGCCCGCGGCGAGGCCCCCCATCTTATTCGTCGTCGTCGTAGTCGTAGTCCGCGCGCTGCTTGCCGCCGCGCCGGCCCCGCCGGCCCTGTCCGCCGCCGCTCTTCTCTTCCACCTGGCTCATCTCGATGGCGTGGGCCAGCTCCTTGAGGCTGAGCCCGATCCGCCGCTCGTTGGGATCGACGCGGATCACGAGCAGGGTCAGCTCGTCGCCCACGTTCACCACCTCGTCGGCGCGGCTGATCGGGCGGTTCGACATCTGCGAGATGTGGAGCAGGCCGTCCACGCCGGACTCCAGCTCCACGAAGGCGCCGAAATCGGTGAGACGCACCACCTTGCCCGTCACCCGCGAGCCCATCGGGTAGCGCTGGGCCACCGTCGTCCACGGATCGGGCTGGATCTGCTTGAGACCGAGGGAGATCCGCTTGTTGTCGCGGTCGAGGTTGAGGATCTGGGTCTCCAGCTCCTGCCCCTTCCTCAGGATTTCCGACGGGTGCCCCACGTTGCGGGTCCACGACATGTCGGAGATGTGCAGGAGCCCGTCGACGCCGGGCTCCAGCTCGATGAAGGCCCCGAAGTCGGTCAGGTTGCGCACGCGCCCCTGCACGCGGGTGCCCGGCTTGTAGCGCTCCTCGATGGTGGCCCACGGGTCGGGCTCGACCTGCTTCATGCCCAGCGAGATCCGCTTGGCCGCGCGATTGACGTCGAGGACTAGCACGTCCACCTCGTCGCCGACGTTGACCAGCTTCGAGGGATGGCGCACCCGGCGCGTCCACGACATCTCCGACACGTGGACGAGGCCTTCCACCCCGGGCTCCAGCTCGATGAAGGCGCCGTAGTTGGTCAGGCTCACCACGTGCCCACGCGTCTTGGTGCCCCCCGGGTACTTGTCTTCGACGTGCTCCCAGGGGTCCGAGGACTTCTGCTTGTAGCCGAGCGAAACGCGCCCGGACTCGCGATCGAAGTGCAGGACCACGACCTCGACTTGGTCGCCGACGTTGAAGATCTCCGACGGGTGACCGATCCGCCCCCAGCTCATGTCGGTGACGTGGAGCAGTCCGTCGATGCCGCCGAGGTCGATGAACGCGCCGTAGTCCGTGATGTTCTTCACGGTGCCGGTGAGCACGAGCCCTTCGTGGAGGACTTCGAGGGTGTGCTTCTTCTTCTCCTCGCGCTCCTCCTCGAGGACGGAGCGGCGGGAGAGCACCACGTTGCCGCGACGGCGGTTGAGCTTGATGACCTTGGCCCGGATCATCTGGCCCACCATCGCGCCGAGGTTCTTCACCGGTCGCAGGTCGACCTGGGAGCCCGGCAGGAACGCCTTGACCCCGACGTCGACGGCGAGGCCGCCCTTGACCACCTCGACCACGCGGCCCTCGACGGGCACGCCCTTGTCGTAGGCCTGGGTGACGGCGTCCCAGACGCGGATCTTGTCCGCCTTCTCCTTGGAGAGGACGATGAGGCCTTCGGAGTCTTCCTTGGCTTCCAGGTAGACGTCGATGTCGTCGCCCACCGAGGGCAGCTTGCCGGCGCGATGGAACTCCTCGATGGGGATCGCGCCCTCGCTCTTGTAGCCGACGTCGACGAGCACCTCGCCGGTGCCGACGTAGACCACCCGGCCCCGGACGACTTCACCCTCTTCGAACTCGTTGGTGACTTCTCCGCCGTACCAGTCTTCCATCCGTTCCTCGGCCGCGTCCTCGCCACCTCCCCGTCGCGGTGCACCGAGGGTGCTGCGTGGGTCGTCCATGCTCATGCTACCGGTTCCTCCCGTCAGTATATTTGGGCGAAGTCGGGGCTCCTCCCACACCCACCCCGCCGACTGCTCGACGTTCGTCACGCGCGACGCTCTCGACCGTCGCGCGCGAGTCCCCCGAACTCGCGGAGTCACGGAGGCTCGCGATCGCCGTCATCATCCGGCGGCTCACGGCCTCATAGTCATCTCTCTTGCTCTCATGCCCCCCCACCGTCACCGGCAGAGGGGAGCCAAATGTTACCGTTACATTGGCCCGTCGTGGGAACCTTCTTCCACGCGGCCAGGCCCGCCCGCTCCCACCGATGTACACGGGAATCACCGGGGCGCCGCCCAGGACGGCCAGCATACCCGCACCTGGCTTCGCCGGGCCGAGAATCCCGTTCTCACCCCGCGTGCCCTCGGGGAAGACCAGCAGTGCCCCGCCCTCCTTGAGGACGCGTAGCGCCGTGCGCAGGGCGGCGGCGTCGCCGCCCTGGCGACGCAGGGGGCGCGCGTTGAGCCGGCGGATGAGGCCGCCGAACAGCGGGACGTCGAACAGCTCGGCCTTGGCCATGAAGGTGAGCTGGCGCGGCAAGGCGGCGCCGACCAGCGGCGGATCGAGAAAGCTCTGATGATTGGCCACCAGCAGCACCGGCCCCTTCGCGGGCACGTGCTCGGTGCCCCGTCTCCGGAACCCGAAGACGAGCCGCAGGAGCGCCAGCGTGAGCGGTTTCAGGATCGCGTACAGCATTGGCTCTCGATCGTCCTCACCATCGTCTCGACCACCTGCTCCACGTCGAGGTCCGTCGTGTCCACGGCGACCGCGTCCGGCGCCTTGGTGAGCGGAGCCAGCGCGCGGGTCGTGTCCTGGCGATCGCGGCGCACGATCTCCTCGCGCACGGCGTCGACGTCGACGGCCACCCCGCGCGCGGCCAGCTCGGCCTGCCGGCGGCGGGCGCGCGCGGCGATCGACGCGTCCAGGTAGAACTTCACGTCGGCGTCCGGACACACCACCGTGCCGGTGTCGCGTCCCTCGAGCACCACGCCGCCCGCCGCCGCCATCGCGCGCTGGATCGGGGTGGCGCGCTCGCGGACGGGGGCCAGGCGCGTGAGACGCGAGGTCAGCTCGCTGATCTCCGGGGTGCGGATCTCGCCGCTGACGTCGCGACCGTCGACGACGACGCGCTCACCGTCGAGGGCGACCTCGACGGACGCCAGATGGCGGCGCAGGTCGGGCGTGTCGTCGACCGCGAGTCCGGCGCGCGCGACGCTCCACGCCAGCGCCCGGTACATCGCGCCGGTGTCGATCAGCTGGTAGCCGAGACGGCGGGCCAGCGCGCGCGCGGCCGTGCTCTTCCCCGCTCCGGCCGGGCCGTCGATGGTGATCACCGCCCTGCGCTCGTCGAGGTTCACTGGAGCGCCTCGCGCCGCGTCTTGATCCGCGCGATCGCGGCCCGCAGCGCGGCCCCGTCGCCTCGCTCCACCAGGCGCATGAGATCGGCGATCGCCTCGCGGAACACGCCGAGCCCGGCCGCCATCGCCTCGCGGTTGGCCAGGAAGATCTCCTCCCACATCGTGGGATCGGCGGCCGCGATGCGCGTGGTGTCGCGGAACCCGCCGGCGGCGAGGTCGAACGCGCCCGGCTCGAACCGCTCGACCGCGTCGACGAGCGCGAACGCCACCAGGTGCGGAAGATGGCTGATCGCGGCCACGGCCCGGTCGTGGACGTCGGGCGCCAGGGTCAGCACGCGCGCGGCGCCCACCCCTTCCCAGAGCGCGACGATCGTCTTCACGGCCGCGGGCTCGGAGGCCTCGCCGGGCGTGACGATCACGGTGGCGCCGTGAAAGAGGTCCACGCGCGCGTGAGCGTACCCGGCCTTTTCCGATCCCGCCATCGGGTGACTGCCCACGAAGCGCAGCGGGCCCAGCCTCTCGGCGGTGGCCACGATCTCGCGCTTGGTGCTGCCGACGTCGGTGACGATGGTCTCCGGCCCGCTGGCCTTGGCGACCGCCTCGAGCAGCGCGAGGATCGTGATGACCGGAGCCGCGAGCACCACCACGTCGGCGTCTCGCACACCGGAGGCCAGATCCGTGGTGACCCGATCGAGGACGCCGTCGCGCCGCGCGGCTTCGAGCCGGCCGGCGTCACGTCCCACTCCCACGATCTCCGTCGCGACGCCGCGGGCCCGCGCAGCCTTGGCCACCGAGCCCCCGAGCAGGCCGACCCCGACAATCGCCAGTCGACGGATCACACGTCCCCGAATCCGAGCACCCGCCGCAGCGCCTTGATGAGCTTGCGGTTCTCCTCGGGTGTTCCCACGGTGACTCTGAGCGCGGTTTCCATGCCGAACGAGGTCAGCGGGCGCACGATCACGCCCTCGTGCAGGAGCTTCTGATAGATGTCGGAGGCGCTGCGTCCGACGTCGACCAGGATGAAGTTCGCGCGCGAGGGCACGTAGGCGATGCCCAGACGCTTGAACTCGTCGTACAGGTAATGGCGGCCCGCCTCGATCATGCGCACGCACTCGAGCACGTGGGCCTCGTCCTCGAGGGCGGCCAGGGCCGCCACCTGGGCCAGCGAGTTGACGTTGAAGGGCTGGCGGATGCGGTTCATGAGCGCGACCGCGTCGGCGTCCGCGATGCCGTACCCCACGCGCAGGCCGGCCAGGCTGGTCGCCTTCGAGAACGTCCGCAGCACCACGACCTTGCGCCCTTCCTTGACCAGTCCGAGCGTGTCCGGGAAATCCGGGCCCTGCGCGAACTCGGTGTACGCCTCGTCGAAGATCACGATCGTGCGCGGCGGCAGCCGCGATATGAAGTGCTCGACCTCGCTCGCGGTCACGATCGTCCCCGTGGGGTTGTTGGGATTGGCGATGAAGACCACCTTGGTCAGCGGGGTGACCGCGCGGGCCATCGCGTCGAGGTCGAGGCGGTGGTCCTTGAGCATCACCATCACCCGGATGCCGCCGGCGGCCTGCACGATCATCGGGTAGAACGGAAACGACGGATGCGGCACCACGGCCTCGTCGCCGGGCTTGAGGAACGTCCGCACGAGCAGCTCGATCAGCTCGTTCGACCCGTTACCGAGGATGACCTGGTCCTGGCTCACGCCGTGACGCTTGGCCAGGGCCTGGCGGAGGTAGAAGCCGCTGCCGTCCGGATACCGGTTGGCGGTGGCGAGCGCGGCGATGATCGCCTTCTGGACCCGATCGGACGGCGGCAGCGGGTTCTCGTTCGAGGCGAGCTTGATCGGGTGAGCGATGCCCAGCTCGCGCTCCAGCTCTTCGATGGGCTTACCCGGCTCGTAGGGAGCGATCCCCAGGATGTGCTCGTTGGCCAGCGACTCCCACTGCGTGTGCATGCTCTCTCCCTTACACGGCCGGGTACGACCCGAGCACGCGCAGGAACAGCGCGCGCGCCTCGAGGTCCGCGAGGGCGGCGGTCACCGCGGGCGTGGTCCGGTGCCCCTCGAAGTCCACGAACATGACGTATTCCCACGGCCGGCGCTTGGCCGGACGCGATTCGATCTTGGTCAGGTTGATGCCGGCGCGGGCCAGCGGCTCCAGGATGCGGTAGAGCGCGCCGGGCTCGTTGCGCATCGCGAACAGGATCGAGGTCTTGTCGCGCGCGGTGGCGCCGGTGGGCGTGCGGCCGATCACCAGGAACCGGGTGGCGTTGTGGGGATTGTCCTCGATGCGCGGGCGCAGGACGGGCACCCCGTACAGCTCGCCGGCCAGATCGGACGCGATCGCGGCCAGCGAGGGGTCGCCCGCGGCATGCTCGGCGGCGCCGGCGGTGGACGAGAACTCCTGGGTCGGCACGTCCGGCATGTGCTGGGCCAGCCACCCGCGACACTGGGCGAGCCCCTGGGGATGCGAGAGCACGACCTTGACGTCCTTCAGCTCGCGCGCGTGGGAGAGCAGGTGCTGGCTGATCGTGAGATACCGCTCGCCGCAGATCAGCACGTCGGAGTCGATCAGCCGGTCGAGGGTGACGTTCACCGCGCCCTCGGTGCTGTTCTCCACGGGGACCACGCCGTACTGGGCCCGGCCCCCCTCGACGATATCGAAGATGTCCACGATCGCGCGGGCCGGCGTGAACTGGCAGGTGGCGCCGAAGTGCTGGAGCGCGGCCTGGTGCGTGAACGTGGCCGGCGGGCCGAGGTAGGCGACCGTGAGCGGATGCTCGAGTGACAAACATCCAGACAGGATCTCGCGCCAGACGGCCCGCACCGTGTCGGCAGGCAGCGGCCCCTGATTCTGGGTGGTCAGGCGCGCGATGATCTCCGCGACGCGTTCCGGCACGTAGTACGGCAGATCATTCCGTCGCTTGAGGTCTCCGATTTTGAGGGCGGCCTCGGCACGCTGGTTGAGGAGGGTGAGGATTTGATCATCGAGGTCGTTGATCCTGGAACGCCAATCGTCCAGGTTCATAGGGACTCCTGCCCTGCAGCTCTCACTTCGATTCCGGGCATTATAGTCTCACGCCTTTCTCGTGTGCAAGCCACTCGGGTTTGTCCGCAAGTCACTCGGGCTTGTCCCCAAGCCACTCGCGGCGACAAGGGCCGCGAGCTCGCTTCGTGTGAGCGGGCGGTGCGCTCCGAGGGGGAGCGGGCCCAGGGCGATGGGGCCGAACGCCACGCGTCGCAGGCGAATCACGGGATGGCCGAGCGCTTCGCAGTACCGCTTGACCTCGTGCTTGCGGCCTTCGGTGAAGGTCAGGCTGACGCGACTGTCCCGTTGGCCCGTACGGAGCAGCGCGACGTCCAGAGGCACCGCTGACCCGTCGTCGAGGTGGACGCCGGCGCGCCATCGTGGCAGCGCGGCGGACGTGACCGCGCCGGTCACGTCGGCCTCGTACACGCGCGGGATGCCGTAGCGCGGATGGAGCAGACGATGCGTGAGCGCGCCGTCGTTGGTGAGCAGGAGCGCGCCCTCGACGTCGACGTCGAGCCGTCCCACCGGATAGAGCCGGACTCGACTGGGCACGAGGTCGGTGACCACGGCACGGCCCTCCGGGTCGCGGCGCGAGGTGACGTAGCCGGCGGGCTTGTTGAGCAGCAGGTAGTGCCGGGGCTCGGGGGCGCCGACACGGCGGCCGTCGAGCCGCACGTCGTCGACCTCGAGGTCGGCCTGGGTCCCCGGCTCGCGGACCACCACGCCGTTGACCGCGACGCGACCCGCGAGGACGAGAAGATCAGCGCCCCGGCGTGACGTCAGTCCCGCCTGGGCGAGGATCTTGTTCAGTCTCAGCCTGGCCATCCATCGAAACGACTGGGGGCGAAACGACTGGGGGCGAGACGACTGGGGGCGAGTCGATGCCGGGAGCGTCCAGAGCCGCCGCCTCCGCCGGCGCGGCCTCGGCCAGCGCGTCGGAGACGATCTCGGGCACGATCAACTCGCCCTCGACCTTGGGCAGGTCGCCCAGATCGCGCAGCCCGAACGCGATGAGGAACTCGCGCGTGGTCTCGTAGAGGAATGGACGTCCCGGCGCTTCCTTGCGGCCGGCGATGCGGACGAGCCGGCGTTCGAGCAGGTTGTCGAGCACGGCGTCCGAGTTCACGCCGCGGAGGGCGTCGACCTCGGGACGCGAGACCGGCTGGCGGTAGGCCACGATGGCCAGCGTCTCCAGCGCGGGACGCGAGAGACGCGCCTTGGTGCGCGTCTTGGCTAGGCGCAGCAGCCAGGGCGCGATCTCCGGCCGCGTGACCATGCGAAATCCGCCGGCCACGTCGACGACCGTGAGCGCGCCGTCGGCCGCCGCGTAGCGCTCGCGCAGCGCGTCCACCAGCGCGCGGGCCTCGGCGGCGTCGTCGAGGTCGAGCACCTCGCGGATGCGGTCGGCCTCGAGCGGGGTGTCGGACGCGAAGAGCAGCGCTTCGACGACGTCGATGGGCTCAGGCATTCGGCGTGGCCTCTCCGACCTGGCGCTCGATGACGATCTCACCGAACAGCTCGGTCTGCTGCGTCCGGATGCGTCCCATCTTCACCAGCTCGAGCACGGCGAGGAGCGTCACCACGATCTCCGACCGCCGCCGATCGCCGGTGAGCGACGAGAACAGGAGCGACCAGGTGTCGCGGAGCACGGACAGGACCTCGGTCATGCGCTCGAGGATCGAGGGCGGCTCCGGCGCGACGTCCCTCGGTCGCTGGCGCTTCTGCTCCTCGATCAGGCGCTTGAGCGCGCGCTCGAGCAGGTGCACGCTCAGGTCCTCGAGCGGAATGTCCTCGGCCGAGGGCAGCTCGCTCACCGGTCGTCCCCACAGGAGCGCCTGCTCGGCCTCGCGGTGCCCGAGCCACACCCCGAGGACCTTGACCCGCGCGTACTCCCGCAGCCGCTCTTCCAGCTCCAGCCGCAGCGCCTCGCCCTCGGGGTCGAGCGCTTCATCGGCGGACTCGTCGGGCGGCACCAGCAGCTTGGACTTGAGATAGATCAGCGTGGCGGCCATGACCAGGAACGCGCCCGCCGACTCGAGGTCGCGGAACTCCATGGCCTCGAGGTGCGCGAGGTACTGGTCGGTGATGGTGCGCACGGGCAGCGCGGCCAGATCGATCTCGTTGGTCCGGCACAGGTGGAGCAGGAGATCGAGGGGCCCCTCGAACGCGCCCACGCGCAGCGTGAGTCCGGTCGACGATTCGGTGACGCTCATGGAACCAGCGGGACGACCCGATGCACTTCGTCCATCGTCACCTGGGCCACGTGGCGCGCGCGCTGTGAGCCCTCCTGGAGGATCTTCACGATCGCGTCGGGCTTGTCCATCAGCTCGCGGCGGCGCTCGCGGATGGGGCCCAGCACGGGCTCCATGTGCTGGAGCAGCTTGTCCTTGCAGTCCAGGCAGCCGATGCCAGCGGTGCGGCATCCCGTCGCCGCCCACTCGCGGTCGGCTTCCGGCGTGAAGATCCGATGCAGGTCGAACACCGGACACACGTTCGGATCACCCGGATCGGCTCGACGCTTGCGCGCCGGGTCCGTCACCATCGGACGGATCTTCTGCCGCACGGTCTCGGCCGTGTCCGACAGATAGATGGCGTTGCCGTACGACTTCGACATCTTGCGGCCGTCCGTGCCCGGCACCTTCGGTATCTCGGTGAGCTTGGCCTGCGGCTCCGGGAACAGGTCGCCGAACGCGTTGTTGAAGCGCCGCGCCACCTCGCGAGTCAGCTCCACGTGGGGCACCTGGTCGATCCCGACCGGCACCCACCGCGCCTTGTACATGAGGATGTCGGCGGCCTGCAGCAACGGATAGCCGAGCAGCCCGTACGAGGGCGACTCCAGCCCGAGCTGCTCGACCATCTCCTTGTACGTCGGCACGCGCTCGAGCCATCCCACCGGGGTCAGCATCGAGAAGATCAGGTGCAGCTCCGCGTGTTCGGGCACGAGCGACTGGATGAACAGCGTCGAGCGCTCGGGATCGAGCCCCGCGGCGAGCCAGTCGGCGACCATCTCGACGGTGGCGGCCGGCACCTCGCGGATCTCGTCGCCCAGCGTGGTCAGCGCGTGCCAGTTCGCGACGAAGAAGAAGGCGTCGTAGTCGTCCTGCAGCGTCACCCAGTTGGCCAGCGCCCCGAGGTGATTGCCCAGGTGGATCTTCCCGGTCGGGCGCATTCCCGAGAGCACGCGCTCCCGCGTCGTCATCACCGTCGCGTCACCTCCCACACCTTGGCCGAACGCATGAAGACATAGTACGCATAGAGCGACGCGAGCAGAAGCCCTCGGCGGCCGTCGAGAAACCCGCGCCGGAGCAGGTACATCGACAGGAAGCGGCCGAGTGGTTTGCCGACCAGCTCCCCCGCCCTCACGCGGCGCCCCTCACGGATCATTTGCTCGGCCGCCAGCGACGAGTAGCGGTTGGCGCGCTCGACGAAGTCGCTCACGCCGTCGTAGCTGCGGTGCATGAGGTGACCGGAGAGCCGGCCGAGCGATCCTCTCACGGTGACGGATTCGTGGACCGCCCGGTCCTCGAAGCGGCCGCGGCCCCGGCGGAAGAGACGCACCTGCCAGTCCGGATAGAGACCGCCGTGGCGGATCCATCGATCGAGGAACACGTTCTGCCGGCGGACCGCGTAGCCCTCGTGAGGCTGCGCGCCCGCGATCGTGGTCATGATCTCGGCCCGCAGCTCGGGCGCGGCTTCCTCGTCGGCGTCGAGCGAGAGGATCCACTCCCCCGCGCACTGGTCGAGGGCGAAGTTCTTCTGCGCGGCGAAGCCCGCCCACGGGCGCACCATCACGCGGTCGGTGAACTCGCGCGCGACCTGGACGGTCTTGTCCTGGGACTCCGCGTCGACCACCACCAGCTCGTCGGCCCAGGCCGTACTCTCCAGGCACCGGCGAAGGTGATGCGCTTCGTTGAGCGTGATCACCGCCACGGACAGGCGCGGAGCCGTCACGCCACCAGCTCCCGCACGGCGTGCAGCACCGCGTCCACCTCGATCGTCGACACCTGACCGGCCAGCCCCTGGAGACAGCGGTGACCGGCGCCGTACGGACCGTTGCGCACCGCGGAGGTCGGTCCGTAGAGTCCCACGCACGGCGTCCCCACCGCGGCGGCCAGGTGCAGCGGCCCGGTGTCGGCCGCCACCAGCACGGTGGCGCGACGCAGGAACGCGACCAGCTCGTCGAGGTTCGTGGGCGGCGCGCACAGCGCGCGATGGGCGCCGCCCGGAGCGATGTGACGGGCCGGGGCCTCCTCGCCAGGACCCCACACGACCAGCACCACGGCGCCCGTGTCCTCGCCGAGCCGCTCGGCCAGCGCTCGGAACCGCTCCGCCGGCCATCGCTTGTCCGGCCTCCCCGCCCCTGGATTGAGGACCACGAGCCGCTGCCCGGGCTTGAAGCCGGACGCGGTGAGAAACGAGTCCGCGTTCGATTCGGCGGCCGGGTCGCGCGGCAGGCGGAACTCGCGCACCGGCTCGGTCACGGCGAGCGGCCCCAGCAGCGCCAGGTGCTGATCGACCACGTGGCAGGCGGCCGGTGGCTCGACGCGGCGGTTGGTGAAGAGCGCGTTGAGCGGCTCGCGACAGCGCCGCGCCACGAACCCGATGCGCAGGGGCGCCCGCGTGGCCGCGGCGAGCACGCCGCTCTTGAGCAGGCCCTGCAGATCGAGCGCGACGTCGAAGGCCGCCGCTCGGAGCCGCCGGGTCGTCTGGCGGACGGCCCCGACGACCTCGACCAGGTCGCGAAGCCCGCGCGCGCGGCGCCACCGACGGGTGTCGACCGCCACCAGCGCGTCGAGGGCGGGATGATCGCGCAGCACCGCGGCCTCGCGCCGCTCCACGATCCACGTCAGGTGGGCGTCGGGCACCCGCGCCCGCAGCGTGGCGGCGACGGGCAGGGCGTGCACGACGTCGCCGAGCGACGAGAGCTTGATCAGCGCAATGCGCGGCATCGTCACTTCGCGAGGGTGGCGAGGATCTTGGCGATCACGTCGCGGGTGGAGTGGGACTTCGGGTCGCCGGCGATCGCCACGCGCGTGCCGATCGCGCGGGCGGTGGCGGCTTCGGGCACGCTGTCGGTCGTGTAGTCCGTGCCCTTGGCGTGGACGTCGGGACGCAGGCGCGCGACCAGCGTGTCGGCGGTGTCCTCGGCGAAGACCACCACGTGATCGACGTCGCGCAGGGCCCGGAGGATCTCGGCGCGCTCGTCCGCCGGCATCAGCGGCCGCCCCGCGCCCTTGAGCCGCGCCACCGCCGCATCGTCGTTGAGTCCCAGGAAGAGCACGTCGCCGAGTCGGCGCGCGTCCCGCAGGTACCGGATGTGGCCCACGTGCAGCAAGTCGAAGCAGCCGTTGGCGAGGACGATGCGCTTGCCTTCCGCGCGCAGGCGCTCGGCCAGCCGCGCCGCCTCGTCGATCGTCACGGTCCGTCGCTGAGGGCCTGGAGGATCTCTTCCCGGCTGACCGTGGCGGTGCCCCGCTTCATGACCACGATGCCCCCGGCCATGTTGGCGAGGGTGGCCGCGTCGACGGGGGTGGCCCCGGAGGCGAGGGCCAGCGTGAAGGCGCCGATGACCGTGTCGCCGGCGCCGGTGACGTCGGCGATCTCGTCGGTCCCGAAGATCGGGATGAACGTCGAGCCGCCCTCGCGCTCGAGCAGCGCCATGCCCTGACTGCCGCGCGTGACCAGCAGCAGCCGCGCGTCGAGCCGCTCGAGCAGCTGCCGGCCGGCCTTCTCCAGCGCGCGCTCGTCGTCGACGACTTCACCGGTCAGCTCGCCCAGCTCGGCCTCGTTCGGCGTGGCCGCGGCCACGCCGCCGAAGCGCGGGAGATCGTAGCGGCTGTCGACGGTCACGATCGCGCCGGAGGCGCCGGCCAGCGCCTTGACCGCGTCGAAGACGCGCGCGGAGACGGTGCCGTACCCGTAGTCGGAGACGAGGATCGCGTCGACGCGAGTGGCCAGGGCGTGCAGACGCGAGAGCAACGCGTCCTCGGTGACGGGCGACACCTCCGGGGGCGGCTCGCGGTCGAGACGGACCACCTGCTGGCGCGTGGCCTGATAGCCGCCGGCCATGATCCGCGTCTTGACCGGGGTGGGACGCGTCGCATCGACGACGATGCCGTCGGTCGACATGCCGCTGGCGTGAAAGAGGTCGACCACCTCGTCGCCCGCCCGGTCCGCTCCCACCACGCCGACGGGAACGACGTGAGCGCCGAGGGCGTGGACGTTGTTGGCGGCGTTGGCCGCGCCGCCCAGGCGCACGTCGCGATCGGTGAACTTCAGGATGATGACCGGCGCTTCGCGGGAGATCCGCGCGGGCTTGCCGATCAGGTACTCGTCGCAGATCACGTCGCCCACGACCATGATCGTGCGGGCCAGAAAGCTGCCGCTCACGCGGCGCAGGCGCTCGCCCCCGGCCATCACCGGATGGGGGGCCCCTCCGGCTCCCCCCATACCCCCCCAACGCGTGTGCGCATCCCCTCCGGCTCCCCCCATACCTCCCCAACGCGTGTGCGCATCCCCTCTGGTTCCCCCCATACCTCCCCAGCACGTGTGCGCATCCCCTCCGGTTCCCCCCATACCTCCCCAACGCGTGTGCGCATCCCCTCTGGTTCCCCCCATACCTCCCCAACGCGTGTGCGCATCCCC